>JAPOVR010000028.1 GCA_026708005.1 Actinomycetes bacterium | reverse complement strand
GATCATGTTCGCGACCGCGCTCGCCTTCGTCTCCGTCGCCAGGCGCCCTCCCGGCAAGCAGCCACCACGTCCGCGCCAAACCCGGCTGGTCGCTGATAAAGCTCGGTGACGAGGGCGCCCCATACAACGGCCAGTGAGGCAGCTAGGCCTGTGGACAAACCGTGGAGTGACAGCTGGGCACATCGACCGGAAAGACAGCCATCGTGGAGCCGATTCATGCTAAGCGCTAAAGCCGTCGATGGGGCTGTTCCCACCGGCAAGGTCAGAGCAGCGACGGGGAGGGTCGCGGTCGGAGACGCGGCAAGGCTGCTTCCGCGGGGACCCTGACAGTCCATCTTCGACGGATGCGCGGGCGCACGGCCGGCCTCGGCTCGTGGGTGTCCTCCGCCGGCCGTCCAAGGGGTTTGGCAAAATGCGATCGCCCCGTCGGGTTGACCCGCCCCGGTGCTTGTGTCGGGGCTCTTGTTAGCGCTGTGGTGTGAGCCTTCTTTCGGGTTGTGGTTGGTTGGGGGTTGCAGGCCACGCGAGTGTGGGCTTGGTGGTTTCAGGTGGGGGTGGGTGGTGTCCGAGGGGGTTGTGGGGGCGGGGGCTGGGTTGTGGTTGGGCGCCAATCCTCGACCGAGGGCTTGGGTTTCCCAGAAGGAGGGGTCTCGTGGTCTGGTTGCCGGTCACCCGCCCGCCCCTTCACCTGGCCCATGACCCCCCAACCAACCACAACCCGAAAGAAGGCTCACACCACACCACCAACACAAACCCCCGCACACACCAAGGGGCAGGTCAGTCGGGGGAGTCGGACGGCGGCGAGAGCGGCTCCGCGGCCGACTCGCCGAGATTCCGGCGCGCTGCCTCAGCCGCAAACTCGGTCAGGAGGCCGGTCAGCCAGCTTGTGTAACCCTCGGCATCCTCGATCATCCTGAGCTTCTCGCGCTCGATCGACCCCCTACCCTCGCGCAAGAAGTCATCGACATCGAGGCCCTCGATCTCGGCGGCGGCCGTCACGAGCCGGCTTGCGCTCTCGACCAGACGCAGGGACCCGTAGATCGGCGGCTCGTCGATGGTAAGGCGCGCGCAGGAGACCAGGTACAGGACGATCTCGAAGAGACGATCCTCGGCTGGAGTGTGGCTCATGCCGGTTGCTCCCGGGGCTGTCCGAAGCGGTCCTGGTGGACGATGGGGTGAAAGCGCCGCATGCCACGCGGGGGATTGGGAATCGGTTTGCCGACGGCCACGAGCACCTCGGGCCGGATGTGCGCTGGAAGCCCGAAGATCGCCTGCACCGCCTCTTCCGTCCAGCTCGTCACCATGCACACAGCCAGGTCGAGCGCGGGGGCAGCAAGCGTCAGGTAGCCAGCTGCGGCTCCTGAGTCGAGACGCGTCGCCACCTCGCGGCCGCGGATGCCCACCTCCTGCTCCGCGCGCTCCAGGTCGCTGCACACGGCAATGAGCGCGGGCGCGTTGTTGATGAAACCCGGACACGCCTGACGCACCGTCCGCACGAGCCGCTGATCGGTCACGACGACGAGATGGCGAATCCCGGGCCTGGCGAGTGGCGCGCGGCCTGCCGCGTAGACGAGCCGCTCGAGATCGGCTTCGTCGACTGGCTCCTCAGAGAACATGCGGTGCATTCGACGCTTCCGCATCGCCTCGAACACGTCGAGCCCGAGTTGGCTGCCGTCTGGAGGTGCTGTGCTCGACATGGCACGCCGATCCTACTCCACTGCGAGGCTCCACTTCGGGAGTGCTCACCACGACACCGGCTGGCGAGCTGATTCAGGCAGGCCGCTCGGTTCCCGACGCCTGCGCGACCGGTAGCGTTAGCCACGGGATTCTGGAGGGGGGTTGTTCGCATGAGCTCGAGCGACAAGGTCGCGATCGTCACCGGTGCTGGGACTGGGATCGGCAGGGCTTCCGCGCTTGCGCTGGCCGAGGCCGGCTATGCGGTGACCCTGGCCGGACGGCGGCGGGAGCCCTTGGAGGAGACCGCCGAGGCGGCTGGCGAGGGAGCACGCACGCTTGTCGTGCCGACTGACGTGAGCGACGCCAGCTCGGTGTGCGCGCTGTTCGCAGCGTCGCAGGAGGCGTTTGGCCGCCTCGACCTGCTCTTCAACAACGCCGGGCGTGGGGCGCCGCCCGTCCCGCTTGAGGATCTCGCCGTCGAGCAGTGGCAGAAGGCGGTCGACGTGAACCTCACCGGCGTGTTCCTGTGCACGCAAGAGGCGTTCAAGATCATGAAGAGCCAGGACCCCATGGGCGGGCGCATCATCAACAACGGCTCGATCTCGGCGACGGCTCCCCGACCGAATTCGGCCCCGTACACCTCGACGAAGCACGCGGTCACCGGGCTCACGAAGTCGACCTCGCTTGACGGGCGCAAGTACGACATCGCGTGCGGGCAGATCGACATCGGCAACGCGGCAACTGAGATGACGACTGTGATTGCTAAGGGCGTTCCCCAGGCACATGGCACGATCGCAGCAGAGCCGACGATGGACGTCGAGAACGTCGCGCGCGCGGTCGTCTACATGGCGAGCCTCCCGCTGGACGCAAACGTGCAGTTCATGACCGTGATGGCCACGAAGATGCCGTTCATCGGGCGGGGCTGAGGCGCGGCGCGGGGGTGGAGTGGCGCATTCAGTTGCCGAGCCCGGCGGCGGCCGCCGAGCCGGCCGTGGCTGTGCGTCTCACCGCGAGCGCGGCACCGCCACGAACCGAGGGAGAAACGACGGAAGGGAGTGCACGCCATGGCCGATCGAGATGAGGTACGCACAGACGAGGCGCCGGCGCCGTTTCGGGGGGCGCCCTACTCGCAGGGGATTCGAGTGGGAGGCCTCGTCTTCGTCTCAGGTCAGGTCGCGATCGATCCAACAACGAACAGCTTTGCCGGCGGGAGCCTGAGCGAGCAGGCCGAGCGGGTGTTCGCCAACGTCTCGGCGATCCTCATGGCGGCAGGATCGAGCCTGGACAGGATCGTGAAGACAACGGTGTACCTCGCCGATCTCGATCAGTTCGACGCGATGAACGAGGTGTACGCAAAGCACGTGGGTCAGCCCGCACCCGCGCGGACCACGATCGAGGCAAGCCGGCTTCCCGCGGGGGCGCTGATCGAGATCGACGTGATCGCCCAGGCTTGAGCCGGAGCTGGGCCGGCCCTGGCAGCTGAACCGCGCATGCCTACGGGAAGGTCTGGCGCCAACCGAGCGTTGTTGAGCGTAACAGACGCTTCGCAGGCTCTTGGGGGCAGCCGGTGCTGGTGGCCGAGAGCTGTAGGTGGACAAATCAGATCGACCCCGCAGCGTGCGGGCGCGATGACCAGAGGAGGCATCAATGGCGGAGGCAAGCGAGAAGGTGCGAAACGGTGTCGATACCGAGCAGCTGTTCGGCACGCTCGACGCGATCAAGCAGACGCCAGACCTCGGGAAGTTCCAGTGGCGGGCGAGCAACAAGTGGATCGATGGAGCCCACAACCGCAGCACGGTCTCGGGATTCTACGGCGCGCAGGTGGAGGACACCTCACGGGAAGAGCCGTTCGTCATCGATGCGGGCGAGCCGCCGATTCTCATCGGCACCAACACCGGCCCCAACCCGGCAGAGATCGTCCTTAGTGGTCTGGCCGCATGCCTGACGACGACGCTCGTCTACGTCGCCGCCGCCCGAGGCGTGAAGCTGACCGAGGTTGAGTCGACCGTTGAAGGCGATATGGACGTGCAGGGCGCGCTCGGGCTCGACGACGACTACCGCAACGGCTTCGAGAACATCCGCGTCTCGTTCAGCGTGAAGGGCGACGCACCCGACGAGAAGCTGCAGGAGCTGATCGAGCAGACCCAGAGGCGCTCTGCAATGTTCGATGCCATCTCGAACGGCGTCCCGGTGGCTGTCGATCTCACGACGGGTTGAGCCGGGCTGAGCCCCAGGGCTGCCGGATGCCTCCGGCGCCGGGGCGCGGCGAAACAGGAGGACCGAAACGGGGGAACGAGGGTGAGTTTCGAGCTTGCTGCCAAGACCGAGGCCGGCGCCTGTCTCGTGCGCTTGGCCGAGCATCTCGCTGAGGATCTCGCGGCCCATGCGGTCGATCACGACCGCGCTGGGACCTATCCATTCAAAAGCTTCGCTGCGCTTGCCGATCATCGCTACTTCACCGCGGCCGTTCCCGAGGAGCAAGGCGGTCTCGGCGTCACCCTCGTCCACGACGTCGTTGTCGCCTCGACGCGGCTGGCGCACGGCGATCCAGCTGTCGCGATCGGGGTCAATATGCACCTGCAGGTGGCGCTCAACATCCTGCGGCGCTGGCAGATGGGCATCGCCAGCGGGAACGAGCGACGCGCCGCGGCTTTCGAGGCCTCGATGGGGATGATCGTCAACGACGGGATGGTCATGGCCGCGGCGATCAGCGAGCCGGGCCAGGATCTCACGAGGCCCGGCACCGTTGCCACCCGCACCGAGTCGGGCTGGCGGATCAAGGGCCGCAAGATCTTCTGCACGATGGCGCCTGCGGCCACAACCCTGATTGCGTCAGTGCGCTTCACCGACGACGACGGTGGCGAGCGCTATGTCTTCGCGCAGATCCCGAGCGACGCGCCCGGGGTGGAGGTGCTTGACGACTGGGATGCCCTCGGCATGCGCGCCTCAGGCAGCAACTCCGTCCAGTTCAACGGAGTCGAGCTGCCCGCGGCTGCGATTCGTGGGGGCTTTCCGGCCGGTGACCCGCTCCCCTACATGGAGCGGAACCTGACCGCCGGTGTCCTGCACGGTTCCTCTTCGCTGGGCATCGCCGAGGCCGCGGATACGTTTGCCCGGAGCGACTTCATTGAGCGCGGGCACGGCGTCGCCCGTGCCCACACGCGCATGCTGGCTGCGGAGAACGCGGTCGAGCTGTCCGCCTGCCGTGCGACCCTCGCCCGGGCTGCAACGCTGCTCGACGAGCACTACGCTGCGAATCCTTCAACCGACGGCACCGACGAGCAGATCACGGCCCTGTTCGCTGAGGGGCAGGCTGCGAAGGCGTTCGTGAACGAAGCCGCCACCCGGATTGTCGATCGTGCCCTCGCGCTCTCCGGCGGCGCTGGCTATCTCAGCAAGAGCCCCCTCTCGCGCGCCTACCGCGACGTGCGGGCCGGCTCGTTCATGCACCCGCTCGGCGTCACCCGTGCCTACGAGCTGCTCGGGCACGTGAGTCTCGGTGAGGCGCCGACGCAGCTGTGACGAGCCGGGTCGCGGGATCAAGGCGAGAGCTCTTCTCTGAGATCCCGCTCGCCTCTCGTTCGAGGATCCTCCCGCTACCATGGCGGCCGTGAAGGCTGCAGGGCGCGAGCCGCCGGTCAACTACGTCGATCGTACGCGCGAGCAGTACGCCTCACTCGGCTATGGCGAGTACCGCTGGGCACACGAGGATGACCCTCCTGCCTTGGTGCCGCTCACCAAGCCGCTCGCAGAGAGCCGGCTGGGGCTCATCGGCTCGGGCGGGATCTACGCGGTGGGGCAGACGCCCTTTACGTTCCGCGACGACACCACCTATCGCGCGATTCGGAGCGATATCGACTCGTCGCAGCTGCGGGCAACGCACTTTGCGTACGACCTCACCGAC
Source organism: Actinomycetes bacterium (assembly GCA_026708005.1). Lineage (GTDB taxonomy): Bacteria > Actinomycetota > Thermoleophilia > Gaiellales > Gaiellaceae > JAPOVR01. Next base: position 45,073 of record JAPOVR010000028.1, on the reverse strand, counting down.
GCGCGCGCCGACATCAACTGCGTGTTTCCGATCGATACCCTCCGCGGCCTGGTCGAGGCTGGCGCTGTCGGTGCGCTTGCGCCGTCGCTCTACGCCTGCATGGGCGGCATCTACTCGCAGCGTCGAGTGCGGGAGGAGCTAGGGCCGCAGCTCGTCGCGCGCTGCCTGTCGGACGGCGTCGATGTCGTCCTGCTGGTGCCTGTCTGACCCGTGTGCCATCAGACCGTGGGTCTGATCGCGCGGCAACTGGAGGAAGCGGACGTCCCGACGCTGTCGATGACCTCGGCTCGGGACATCACCCGCGCCGCCTGGCCGCCGCGCGCCGTGTTCCTCGACTACCCGCTCGGCCACACCGCTGGGCGCGCCGGCGAGCCCGAGCTCAACCGGGCGATCATGGTTGACACGCTCGCTGCGTTCGAAGCGATCGACGAGCCGGGCGCCATCGTCGATCTGCCGTACCGCTGGGCCGAGAGCGACGGGTGGAAGGACACGGTGATGCGCCCGCCAACGGGCGACCCTGGCGGTGAGTGGGTTGACGATCGCGTCGAGCGCTACCCCGACCCGCAGTACCAGGAGGTCGCGGACGAGGTTGCAGCCGCGGCTACGCACGCCGGCCGGGAGTGCGCTGTCTGCGTCGGTATCGACCTCTGACGTTGTCGGCATCGGGCGCGGCGGACCGGTGGGGCGGCGGGTGCGGCCACATCCGGGCAGGTGGGGCGGCGGGTGCGGCCACCCACCCGTCTGGGCAGCACGGCGACCGGTCGCAGGCCAGCCGAGCGGAAGACAGCTGGCCGGGGTTGGCGCACTTTCGTGACACTTCTGTGACGCTTTTGTGACAACGCGCGCGCTCTGCTCGGCTACCACCCCCCGGTGGTGAGTGGGGGATGGGTTGTCTAGAGCGGGCTGCCTGCCTCGGCGGCGGGGCTCACACGGCCATTCCCGGCACCCCCAAGGTCGCAGCGAAGCCGCCCGCCGGTCTGCCGGCCTTCACCCGCACCTCGGGCTCCTGCTGGGCGCCTGCCTCTCCTTCGAGCCTTTGCCCCGAAGGGTGATCCGGTATTCGTGCCCCTTTGTTCATGCCCCCCGCTGGGCGCCCCGCCGCTGAGTGCCCCCCGGCTGCGCCTGGCCCTCACAACCCGCCACGGCCGAGCGCCGTCGGCTGCCAATAACCGCGGTGGGTAGCGGCCAGAAGCAGCCGGGCCGAGCAGTCCAGCCAGACGCTGCTTCGAGGTCGCAGCTGTCTACAGGCCGAGGCTGTCGAGCAGCGGCGGCCAGCGATCCTGCCAGGGCCGCGCTGCCTCAAAGCAGGCAGAGGCGCGCAGGACGAGCGCGTCACCGAGGTGTGGTCCGACGATCTGGAGTCCGACCGGCAGGCCGTCGTCGGTCCACCCCGCGGGTATGGAAGCCGCCGGCTGGCCGGTCAGGTTCATCGGGTAGGTGAAGTGGAGCCACTCGAACTGGTCGACCTCGCGGCCGTCGATCTCGGTGGGCCCCTGGATACCAACCTCGAAGGCTGGGACGGCGAGGGTCGGCGTCAGCAGCAGGTCGTACTCGCGCATGAAGCGCCACATCTTGTTGCTGACGGCCTTGCGCACCATGGTCGCGTCGGTGAGCTGCTCTGCCGTCCACTCCGCCTCGAGAACCTCGCGCAGGTGCGGCGTCATGCCGTCCCCGAGTTGTGCGGCGAGCACGCGCATGCCCCTCAGGTCGGTCTCGCGGATGACCATGCCCCAGAAGCCGTCGTAGGGGTTCTCCCAGCCTGGGCGCGCCTCCTCGACGACGCAGCAGAGATCGCGCTCGAAGACCCCTACCGCCTCGGTGATGATCTCTCGCACTCGCGGATCGGTGGCCGCGTATCCGCCCCAGTCGAGCGTGTAGGCGACCCGCAGTCCCTGCAGGTCGCCCTCGAGCGACTCGAGCCAGTCGAAGCCGGCTTCGATCGGCACCGTGCGCGTGTCGCGGTCGTCGGGCCCGGCGATCACCGAGAGCATCAGTGCCGCGTCTGCGACCGTTCGGGTAATCGGGCCGATGTGCTCGAGCGCCTCCCAGCTCGACACGCCGGGGTAGCGCTCGTCCTTCACCCCCGGGTAGAGCGGAACACGGCCCATCGAGGCCTTCATGCCGTAGAGGCCAGAGAACGAGGCGGGAATGCGAATCGAACCTCCCCCGTCGCTGCCGAGCGCGATCGGGCCCATGCCCGAGGCAACCGCCGCACCCGACCCGACGCTCGAACCACCCGCCGTGCGGTCGGTGTTCCACGGGTTTCGAGTTGCGGGGAAGACCGAGTTGTGGCCGGCGCCGCTGTAGCCAAACTCAGGCACGTTGGTCTTGCCAAGCAGGACCGCGCCCGCCTCGCGCAGCCGCTCGACGACGACGTCGTCTTCGTCCGGCACGAACTCCGCGTACGCGAGCGAGCCCGACACGGTCTTGATGCCCTGCGTGCAGATCAGGTCCTTGCAGCCGTACGGGACGCCTGCCAGGGGGCCCACGGGCTTGCCAGAGGCAATTGCGCTCTCGATGGCCGCCGCCTGCTCGCGGGCCACCTCTGGCGTGGGCGTGCAGAACGCATGGAGGTGCGGCTCGAGTTGCTCCATGCGCTCGAGCGCCGCCTCGACGACTTCGACCGGGGAGAGGCGCTTGGCCCGAATCTCGGCAGCGAGGCTTATGGCATCCATCCGACAGATTTCGTTGACGCTGGCCATGGCAGATGCTCCCCTTTGCGGAGGTACAGGCGGTCCCAACCTCCAGGCGGATCCGCCCCCTGGGCTGTCTGATGTGTCCTTCAGCCGGAGATCCGACCGATGCTGCGAAGCACGCGATCAGGCGAGAGCGGCAGCTCCTCGATCTCCGGGTCGAACGGGTCGAGCGCGTCGATAACCGCGCTCACGACCGCGCCCTGTGCGGCGATCAGGCCCGACTCGCCCATACCCTTGATACCGCCCACCGTCAGCGGGGACGGCGACTCGAGGTGCCCCACCTCGATCGACGGGACCTCGGTGCTGGTCGGCAGCAGGTAGTCCAGGTACGTCGTCGTCAGCGGCTGGCCGGTCTCGCTATAGACGATGCTCTCGTAGAGCGCGCCACCGATCCCCTGGGCGATGGCGCCGCGCACCTGGCCTTCGACGATCATCGGGTTGAGCACCGTTCCGCAGTCCTCGACCACCGCAAGGCGCTTGACCTGGGCATGGCCGGTCTCGACGTCGACCTCGACGACGGCGACGATGCAGCCGTTGCCGTAAGTGGCCTTGGGGTCGTAGAACCGCGTCGCGGAGAGGAACGGGTCCTTCCCTTCCTGTCGGGTTGTCGGCGCCCAGTAGGCGGCCATCGCGACATCGCCGAGACTCATGCCTCGGCCTGGTGAGCCCTTGACAGACACGCGGGAGCTCTCGATGGTCAGGTCATCCGCGGCGATCTCCAGCAGCACCCCGGCTGCGTCGAGGATCTTCTGGCGGACCTCACCTGCTGCCAGCGCCACGCTGCCGCCGGCGATGACGGCTGCGCGGCTCGCGTACGTTCCCATCCCGAACGGGGAGGTGTCGGTATCGCCTTGGACAACCGCGATGTCCTCGAGCTCTACGCCCAGCGTGTCTGCCGCGATCTGGGCGAACGTCGTCTTGTGGCCCTGGCCCTGTGTGGTGACGCTCAGGGCCACCGTCACCTTGCCGGTCGGGTCGACCGTGACGGTCGCGTTGTCGTGCGACGGGAACGGGAACTCGGCCTGCTGCTGGGCGGCCTCACTGCCGAAGCCGGTCGGCTCGACGTAGGGGCTGATGCCGATGCCGAGGTGGCAGCCTCGAGCACGCGCTGACTCCTGCTCAGCCCTGAACTCCTCGTAGCCGATCATCTCGAGTGCCTTGTCGACCGACTCGATGAAGCTCCCGCTGTCGTAGACCTGTCCGACGCACGCCTTGTAGGGAAACTCGCCCGCTGTGACCATGTTGCGCTGGCGGAACTCGGCCGGGTCGAGGCCGAGGTCGCTTGCGATCTCGTCGAGCAGCATCTCGCGGATCGTGTGCCCCGGCGTCCAGCCGACGCCTCGGTAGGGCCCGATCGGCGTCTTGTTGGTGAGCACCGCGAGCACTTCGAACTCGTAGTTCTGGACCTTGTAGACACCGGGCATCAGCGTGGCCGAGTACCACGGCTCGATCAGCGCGCTGGCCTGATTGAACGAGTAGCCGCCGGCGTCGCCCACGCAACGCGACCGGAAAGCGAGGATCGTGCCGTCGTCCTTGACCGCCGCCTCGAGCTCGATGACCTGCTCCTTTGCGTGGGCGGCGGCCAGGAGGTTCTCCCGCCGGTCCTCGATCCAGCGCACCGGGCGTCCGAGCTGGAGAGCGAGGTAGGCGACAACGACCTCCTCGGGGTGGGTGGTCATCTTCTGGCCGAAGCCCCCGCCCACGTGCGGGGCGACCGCACGGAGCTTCTGGGCGGGAAACTGGAGCACGGCGGAGAGCGTCACGCGGAGGAGGTCGGGCATCTGGTTCGACGACCACACCGTCAGTTTTCCGGAGGCGCGCTCGAAATCTGCGAGAACGCCGCGGGTCTCCATCGGAGCCGCGACGAACCGGTTACCGCGCATCCGACGGCGATAGGTTCGATCTGCGCTTGCAAAGGCTACGTCGGGATCTCCAAACGTCCGGGTGGTCTGGAAGACAACGTTCGAGCCGAGGTCGTCGAAGAGGAGGGGGGCGTCGTCGCCCATGGCCGCCTCGACGGACGTCATCGCCGGCAGCTCCTCGTAGTCGACCTCCACGCGTGCCGCAGCGTCCTCAGCGACGTACGGGTCTCGCGCCACGACCACCGCGACCGCCTCACCGACGAACCGGACGCGGTCGGTTGCCACGACAGGCTGCGGTGTCTTCTGTAGGCCCTCGAGGGCGACGAGGTCCGACAGCGGGTAGGCGGTGATGTCGCTGCCGGTCAGGACGGCTTCGATGCCCGGCATGGCAAGCGCGTCGGACGTGTCGATCGAGGTGATGCGCGCGTGGGCATACGGTGAACGCACGAAGGCGGCGTGCAGCATGCGCGGCAGCGTGAGGTCACAGACAAACTTCGCCTCACCGGCGAGCAGCGCCGGGTCTTCGACGCGGTTGACCCGTGCGCCGACGTGCTTGCCGCGAGGTATGGTCAGCTCGCTCATCGGTATCTCCTCCGCCTCCTCGCTCGGCCGTTGGCGCTCAAGCTTGTGCTGCGGTGAGCTCCTTCACCGCCTCGACGATGCCGTGGTAGCCCGTGCACCTGCAGATGTTGCCTGAGAGTGCCTCCCGGATCTCGTTCTCGGAAGGGCTCGACAGCGTGTCGAGCAGCGCGCGGGTGGTCATGAGGACGCCTGGCGTGCAGTACCCGCACTGGAGGCCGTGGTTATCCGAGAACGCCTTCTGAAGCGCGTCGAAGTCCTCGCTCGCCGCGAGACCCTCGACGGTCGTCACGCTCGCGCCCTGCGCTTGGACGGCAAACAGCAGGCACGAGCGCACCGCCTGCCCATCGAGGAGCACGGTGCAGGCGCCGCAGACACCCTGCTCGCAGCCGAGCTTCGTACCCGTCAGCGCGAGGTCTTCACGCAGGAAGTCGGCCAGGGTTCTGCGGGGCTCGACCAGGCCGTCAGCCTCGGCGCCGTTCACGGTCAGTGTGATCGCGGCCTTTCCCATCTGGCTTCCCTCCACTCGGCTCCGGCCTGCCTCTAGCTGCCCGCCTGCGCGCGCTGGGCCGCCTCGCTGAGCGCTCGCCCGACGAGGACGCCCGCGACCTCGCGCCGGTATTCGGAGCTGGCGTGCACGTCACCCGTCGGCGAGAGCTCGCCTCGGACAGCGTCCGCCGCGTGCTCTGCGAGCGCTGCGCTAGGCGCCTCGCCCGTGATCAGCTCCTCGGCGGCGGCCGCGCGGACCGGCCGATCCGCCACGCCTGCGAGCGCGATCACAGCGTCGGCAACTGTGTCGCCGTCGAGGCGGACAACCGTTGCGGCAGCCACGAGCGCAAAGTCACCGTGGCGCCTCGCAACCTCCTGGAAGCTCCACCCGGCTGCACCCTCGAGCCGCGGGAACCACGCCTCGGTGAGGATCTCATCGGGCTCGATCGCGGTCGTGAAGTAGCCGCGCACAAGGTCGTTCGCCTCGACCGCTCGGGCGCCGCGGGCCTTGCTCTGGACCGTGACGCGGCCACCGGCTGCCAGCAGGATCATTGGCAGCTCGGCCGTCGGATCGGCGTGGGCGAGGCTTCCGCCGACCGTGCCCCGGTTGCGCACCTGGAAGTGGCCGATGTGGGACGCCGCATGCGCGAGCGCAGGGACGAGCTCCTCGACAAGCGTCGAGCGCTCGAGCGTGCTCTGGCGTGCCATTGCGCCGATCGCGAGACCACCGTCGTCAGCTCGGATCTCGCTCAGTGACCCAACGCCGTTCAGATCGACAAGGTGCTCGGGCGCGGCGAGCCGGAGATTCATGAGCGGCACGAGGCTCTGTCCGCCGGCGAGCACCTTCGCTCCGCTCCCGGCCTCGGCCAGCACCTCGAGTGCTTCCTCGAGCGAGGCTGGAGCTGAGTACTCGAAGGGTGAGGGCTTCATCGAGCGATTATTCCCGGCCCGCCGGGGCCGGCTACGCGAAGGGGCTCATAACCTATACAGGCACGGACCGAGATTCAAGGCACGGGGCGAGTAGAAGCGCGAGGGGAGAGCGTCGTGGGCGGTCTCGTGAGCCCCTTGGGGCCCGTCCGGCGGCTAATTGATCTCGAAGGCTGCTTGCACGGTCAGGGTCAGCCTGGGCTCGCCGACGCTGCTCGGTGAAAGCGAGGATTCATCAAGGGTCGCCGCCGTGTCGAAGGCTGTCTCGGCGAGATCTCGGGGGGGAGGGGGGAGGGGGGCCGGCGGGGGGCTGGCCGTCTCCTGGAGAAGGACGAGCCTGCCCAGCGACACGTCGGCGAGGGCGGCGTAGTGCTCGGCCTTGGCCAGCGCATCTGCAACAGCCAGCTCTCTCAGCTGGGCCAGGTACGGCCCAGTATCCTCGACCGTGAAGCGCACCCCGTGGATCCGGGTTGCGTCACCGCCCGCTCTCGCGGCCGCGTCAATCGCGGCCCCGACCCGGTCAAGGTCACGCACCTTCACAGCAGCCAGGTTGACCACCTGGTAGCCGGTGAGTACCTGTTTCCCTGTCCGCTGGCCCTCCTCGTCGATCTCCTCGACATAGTCGTACCGAGGAAGATGTTGAACGAACGGGTCTGGATGTCGGTGCCCGCGATCCGCAGCCTCGTAAGCGCGGCCACAACCCGGGTCATCGCCGCCGCCGCGTCGGCGCGGGCGACTGTGACCGTGCCGGCCTGGGTCTCGACACCAAGCTCGAGCAACGCCAGATCCGGCTCCACCGACCCGGAGCCCCGCCCAGCCACCCGGATCCCGTCCGACAGCTCGGACACCGGCCCCTCGGCGGCAGCCTCGGCTGCGAGCACCCGCTCGGCCTGGTCGCTCGTGGCGGGCACAGCCTGCGTGGAATACCCGCCACAACCGGCCGCCGCGGCGACCAGCACGGCGACCCCAACGGCTGCCAGTGGCTTCAGGCTCTCTTCACACTACCAGGGGCAGTCCACGCTAGGACACCGGAGTGCAAGGGCGTCTAGAAGGGATCTACGCCGCCGCAAGGGCCAAGGCCGGGTTGTTGTCTTGCGGTCCCTGCCCATACCCTGGGCGTCCCGAGCTCGAGCTGCCCGAGCCTGCGGGCACGCATCTCCGCTCCGGCCGGCGGCCTGCAGTCCTGGGTATGGCTGTCTCTGCGTGGGCCGGCTGCGGGCTTTTCTGGCTCGCGTGGCGTGGTCTGTTCTGCGTTGTCGGCCGTCCGCGATCGTCGCGGCCTGTGCTGTTTGGCGGGCGGCGGTGCAGGGGCCAGCTCGCTGGGGCTGCTTGCGTCTGGGCTGCGGTGGCCGGTGGTGCTTCTGGTATCAGCAGCGGGGTGGGTTGCCGCGCGTGTTGGGACAGGGCAGCCGAGAGCACCAAGTGCAACGAGATGAAACCCCGCAGGCGGCTGCATCGTGGTCTGAAGGCACCTGCGAGCGCGAGCAGAATGCGAAGGCGCAAGGCGCAGCGCAACCACGCGGATCACCCTGGCGCCTGTTCGGCTCTCCAGCGAGGCCGCGCGATGGTAGTGGGCCGAGGTCCGGCGGTAGGAGCGGCCCCCGGATCACGCTTCCGAAGGGAGCTTGACCGCCCGTTGGGGAGCGTTTAGGGTGGAACCGCGAGGGAGGCTGGCCAGCACTGGAGGCTGCGCCTGCCTCCGAGCGTGGGAGCGCGATCTGCACGTGATGGCCCCAGCGGGTCGTAAGGAGGCTCAGCCATGTCAGCTGCAGCGAAGGCGGCGTTCGCCAAGAAGCTTGAGACGTTTCACGAGGAAGCGGTGCTGATTCCGGTCTCGGTGCCGAGGCCGGCGATCAGCGACAAGGTCCACGGGTACTTCAGCGAGATCCTGCTTCCGCCTGAGCGTGCGCCTGAGGCAGACGTCGTCATGCTGGGGTTCCCGATCGACATCGGAGCCTCCTACCGGATGGTGCCGGGCATCCGACCCTCGGGCGGAAGCCCCGCGGAGGGAGCGGTCGGCATTCGACGCGGCCTCGGCTTCTGCCGCACCTACGGGTACGCGATGGACATCGATCTCAAGACGGCGATCCGAGTCGCCGATCTCGGGAACATCTTCATCACGAACACCGATGGCTACGACGAGGCGTTCGGAAAGCTCTCTGACGTTCTCGGCGCGGTTCTCGAGCTTGGCGTGACCCCGGTCATCCTCGGCGGCGACAACTCGACCTCCTACATCGCGTTCAAGACCTTCGCCGAGTACCACGACGGCAATGTGGGGATGCTCTGGCTCGACGCCCACACCGACACGTCCGACAACTACCGAGGCGATCGCTACTGGTGTGGGTCTCCCATGGCCCGCATCCTCGAGCTCCCCCGCGGGCTCGTCGATCCCCGAAACGTCGTCATGCTGGGTATTCGCGGGTTTGACCACAGCGAGGCGATGATCCGGCACGGCCTCGATGCCGGCGCTGCGATCTACCCGCCGGAGCTCGTCCACGAGCGGGGTGTCGTGCCCGTCCTCACCGAGATCCTCGAGCGCGTGCAGGATGGCACGAAGGCCTTCTACGTGATGTGGGATCCCGACGTCATGGAGGCGTCGTTCATCCCCGGTCACGCGATACCGACGACGGGCGGCCTGCTCCCGCACCAGATCAAGCAACTCATCCGCCTCGTGGGGCTGGCTGGCGCCGGCGCGATGGACTTCGTCGAGGTTGCCCCCGGCCTCGACGTGCGCGACATGACCGTTCGGCTCGCGTCTGAGAACGTCCTCGAGTTCATCGCGGCCCTTGCGCGGCGGCGAGCCGACGGTGTCGACAACGTCTGGGATGCCGTTCGCGTGCTCGAGGGGAGCATGCAGCCTCGGATGGGCTAGTCGCCGGCGGATGTCGGAGGGAGAGACCGATGCCACAACTGCAATTCGCGCCCGACTGGGCTGCGCTCACCGCGACGAATGTCGCCAAGGTCAAGCGCGGAATGGCCGAGCGGGAGATCGGGCTGCTCGCCGTCAACAACGTCGACAACGTCCGCTACCTGACGGGCTACAGCCCGGTCAGCGGGCCGTTCATGGTCCACGCCAACTGGGCGGTGCTACCAGTCGAGGCCGAGCGTCCCATCCTGTTTGGGTTCAACTTCTACCTCGACAGCATCCGGAGCGCGTTCCCGTGGCTCCCGGATGTCCGGCCGCTCCCGGCGAGCATGCCGCACGCGATCACGGAGCTCGCCGCCGAGCACGGGCTGACCAGCGGCCGGATCGGCTTCGACGGCTACCTGCCATATACCCTCGGCAAGGAGCTGGAGGCGCTCTTGCCCGTCGCGGAGATCGTGAACGCCGACGATGCGATCCTGGGGGCGCGGATGATCAAGGAGCCGGCGGAGCTCGAGATCGTCAGGCGCGCTGTTGCGATCGGCGAGATGGGCATGCGGGCCGGCATCGACGCGTGCGTCGAAGGTGCCATGGAGTTCGAGGCCTCGGCGGCAGCTGACCACGCGATGCGCTCGTTCGGCGCAGAGGCTGTTCCCTACTCGAGCATCGTCACAGCCGGCGAGAACGCGGCGATCATGCAGGAGCTCTCGACCGACAAGATCATGCGCAACGGCGAGGTCGTGATGCTCGACCTCGGCTGCATGTTCGAGGGCTACCACAGCGACTTCGCGCGCTCGGTGCTCGTCGGCTCGGGCCCCGCCACCGCTGAGCAGAAGTCGGCGTACGGGGCGATCAAGGCCGCCCTCGAGGCGATGCTCGCCGAGATCAGGCCGGGTGCAAGCTGCGGGCAGATCGAGGCCGTCGCGCGCGAGGCGATCACCGAGGCGGGCTTTGGTGAGCATGCCTACACGTACTTCCCGGGGCACGGCATCGGCATGAGCCCGTGGGAGCCACCGATCATCGACGTTGGGGCGACCGCAGAGCTCCAGGCCGGCATGGTCATCGACATCGAGCCCGGGATCCATAAGCCGGGCGTCGCCGGGATGCGCCTCGAAGAGACGGTGCTCGTCACCGACGACGGTTGCGAGGTTCTGACGAAGACGGAGTTCTCCGAGGAGCTCCTCGACTGAGCGGGGGTCGTGGTATGGACTTTGGCGTGTTCTTCTGTCTGCAGGACTGGGACGACTACCTCTACGGCATCAAAGAGGCCGAGAACCACGGGTTCGACTTCTGCGGCATCATCGACTCGCCCTACAACTTCATGGACTGCTATCCCGTGCTCGGTGCAGCCGCGCTCGAGACGAAGACGATCCAGCTAGGGCCCTACGTTACGAATCCGCTCACGCGGCACCCGAGCGTCACCGCGAGCGCGATGGCCACCGTCGACGTCATGTCGGGCGGCCGCGCGTTCCTCGGGCTCGGCCGGGGTGACAGCGCGGTCAAGATGCTCGGCTGGCGGCCAGCGAAGTGGAAGCTGTACGACCAGTCGATCAAGGACATGCGCGCGTGGATGCGCGGTGAGCCCGTCGATGTGAAGGGCGCGCCTGCGCCCGTGCAGCTCACCTGGTCAGAGCGCGACATCCCGATCAACCTCGGTGTCTTCGGGCCGCGGGGCGCGAAGACCGCCGGACAGCTCGGTGATATCGCCACGACCGAGTGCGCGGAGCTCGGTGCAGTCGAGTGGTTTCACGGGCACACGCAGCAGGCTGCCAAGGAGGCGGGCCGCGAGCCGATTGCCTTCGAGGTCAGCATCGCGACCTATGTGTCCAACGACATGGCCAAGGCCCGCGAGATGTGCCGCTGGGAGCCGGAGATCCTGACCAACCTGATCTGGCAGCTGATGCGCACGTACGGGATCGAGGCGCTGCCGGAGTCGCTGACGCGCGGGTTCGAGTGGCTCGCCGAGAAGGAGGACTGGTGGGGCGAGCACGACTGGTCGAAGCACGCGCAGGTCGACGAGGCCCACCAGGAGATCATCACGGACGAGATCGTCGATCGCTTCTGCGTGCTCGGCAGCCCGCAGAACTGCATCGACAAGCTCAGGGAGCTCGAGAAGCTCGGCGTCAGCCGCTTCTGCGCCTACCTCGTCAGCCTCGAGGATCAGGCTGAGATCCTGCAGCAGCTGCGGCTGTGGGGTGACGAGATCATTCCGGAATTCAAGTAAGGAGGAGCAGTGGACTTCGGTGTCTTTTTCTGCACGACGAAGAACTACAAGGACGTTCTCTACGGTGTGAAGCAGGCCGAGAGCTACGGCTTCAAGTTCGTCGGGCTGATCGACTCGCCCTACAACTTCATGGACGTGTACCCGTGTCTCGCGCTGGCGGCTGACCAGACGGACACGATCGAGCTGGGCCCGTACGTCACCAACCCGCTGACGCGGCACCCGAGCGTCACTGCCAGCACGGTCGCCACGCTCGACGTGATCTCCGACGGCCGCGCGTTCCTCGGGCTCGGCCGGGGTGACAGCGCGGTCAAGATGCTCGGCTGGCGGCCCGCGAAGTGGCGAGACTACGAGCCCGCGATCACGAATATGCGCGCCTGGATGAAGGGCGAGCCTGTTGACGTGGAGGGCGCCCCTGCGCCTGTGCAGCTGACCTGGGCCGATCGCGACGTGCCGATCATCCTCGGGTGCTTTGGCCCAAGGGGTGCCAAGGTCGCTGGCAGGCTCGGTGACATCGCCACGACCGAGTGCGCGGAGCTTGGCGCGGTCGAGTGGTTCAACAGCGACGTGCAGGCGGCCGCGAAGGAGGCGGGCCGCGATCCGGTGCCGTTTGAGGTCAGCATCGGTACGTACGTGTCGAACGACATGGCCAAGGCGCGTCATATGTGCCGCTGGGAGCCCGAGATCATCACGAACCTCCTATGGCAGCTGATGCGCACGTACGGGATCGAGGCGCTGCCGGGGTCGCTGACGCGCGGGTTCGAGTGGCTCGCCGAGAAGGAGGACTGGTGGGGCGAGCACGACTGGTCGCTGCACGCCCAGCCCGACAAGAAGCACGAGGAGATCATCTCGGACGAGATCGTCGATCGCTTCTGCGTGCTCGGTAGCCCGCAGAATTGCATCGACAAGCTCAGGGAGCTCGAGAAGCTCGGCGTCAGCCGCTTCTGTGCGTACCTCGTGGGTCTGCAGGACCAGGAGGAGATCCTCGAGCAGGTTCGCCTCTGGGGCGAGGAGATCATCCCCGAGTTCTCGTAGTCGGTATCCCGGTGGACGCGCGGGCGCGCCCGCTCGCTCCCGATGGGGCGGGCGGCTCATGTGGTCGCCCCGACGGCCTTCGCCGCCCAGCTGTTCCGGGGTGGCTGCCGTTGCGCCCGCCTCCGCTGAGGCCGCTGGCTCGTGGTGCGGAAGCCTGCGGGGTTCCGTCTCGGTGCTACTGGCCATTGCCGCTGCGGCCAGTGACTGGTGGCAGGGCGGTTCCGGCCATCGCGAAGCGGTCGCCGGGCTGGCGCAGCCACCGCGAAGGGCAGCACGCACTCCACCCACCCCGGGGAGGGTAGCCGAGAAAGGCGCACGGCTTTCGCACGGTCTGTGACGAAAGCGTCATGAGACTGTGTCAACTGTGCAGCTGCGCCAACTCTGCAGCTGCGCCAGCTTCGTCACTTCATCGGTGCTGCGACCGCGCCAGGTCTTGAGCCATCCCGGTGGACACTGAGCGTGCCTTGCGAGGCCCGCATCTCGGTCTGCTGCGGCCGCGCCAGGTCTGGGGCCGCACCGATTCTGCCTCTGCGCGAGCTCTGCGGCCGCGCCAGCTCTGCGCGATCGTTGGCAGCTCGCTCGCTGCCAGCTCGTCACCTGCGTGAAACCCAGCCGGGCTCTCTGCTCCATAGAGGCCATCAAGACGCCGGATCGCAGCCCCGCTCGCGGAAGCACACGTGGCTACCAGCCGCGGCTGGGCCCGCGGGGCCACTGCACGAGTGGCCTGTGCCCGTCGTTCGCGCCCGCACCGATCCGGTGCACCGCTGCTCTTCGTCAGCTCATATAGCTGCTTCTCAGGCTGTCCGACGAGATTGAGGCCGCCTCCGCGTAAGAGCCTGAGGAAGCGCGGGTAGGGGCAACCTTGCGGGCGCGCCTTGCTCGGCGCCCGCCGTTTGCCGCGCAGCTGCGGTTGGGCTGAGCCTTCCGGTTGAGCCCGGTTGAGCCCCACACCGGAATGTCTCGAGCATCGGGATATCTCGGCATCCCAGCCTCCAAGCAGGCCCGGCTGGAACGACGTGCCTAGGATCTCTGCCAGGGGATCGCCCACGGCGACCCGCGCACCACGAACGAGGACGAAGGAGGAGAGTGAGAGATGGCCGGAGTGAAGTTCATCCTGATCGGGCGGTGGAAGAGCGAGGATTTCCCCGAGTACATCCGGCGCGCCGAGCGCACGCTCTCCGAGCACCCAGACGGCTACGACGGTGTTCGCATCATCGATCGGTACTACGCGATCGGCGAGCGGATGTTCTTCAGCATCTGCGAGGCCGACTCGGGCGAGCAGCTGATGAAGGTCGTCGCTCCCTACCTGGACCTCGTCGATATCCAGTCGATCCCGGTCCTGCAGGGCAACAACGCGACGGCGATCTGGACGTCACAGAGCGACGGTCAGTGACCCACCTGCCACGGCCGCCCGCCGTGAGTGGGGCCGTGGGGGTGGACGTGGCCTCGCCCGGCACGCTCGCCTCCGCGCTGCTGCACGCGCGGCTCGCCACTGTGCGCGCGCTCTATGGACGCTGAGCCAACCGAGCTGCGCCCCAGCGAGGAGGAGCCGCCGAACGAGAAGCACCGCTCCGCCGGCTTGCCGCAGGCGGGACACGGCGAGCGATCGCCGGCTTCGTCCATGCTGGCCAAGCGCTCGAACGGTCCGCACGAGGGGCAAAGGTGCTCGTAGATCGGCATTGCTAGCTCGTCGATCGACCGCCGGCCGGAGAGCCTGCAATCGCCGGCTCGTGCTCGTGCGCCGGCGGCGCTGTCGTCTCGTGCGCACCCGCCGCAGCGAGCCAGCGGATGATGACGGCCCAGTACCTGCTCACGTGTGTCTCTCCAGCGGCACCCTGATGGCGATGTCTACTCGACTATCTCGGGAGGGAGGATCTAGGTGGGGAGGATGTCTTGCTCGAAAATCTCCGTCGGGATGCTGATCGTGCACACGCAGTTGGGGATGTCGACGATGCCGCCGATTCGGCCTTCAATCGGCGCCGAGCCGAGCAGCAAGTAGGCCTGCTCGCCGGTGAAGCCGAAGCGCTTGAGGTACTCGATCGCGTTGAGCGCTGCCTGTCGGTAGGCCACGGTTGCGTCCATGTAGTAGTTCTTTCCGTTCTCGACGCAGATGCCCTCGAAGACGAGGTAGCTCTCGTAGCGCGGCTCGACCGGGCCGGGCTTGAAGATCGGGTTGAGGAGCCCGTACTTGGCGACGCCGCCCTTGATCAGGTCGACGCCAAGGTCTATCCAGCCGTCCATCTCGATCGCGCCGCAGAAGGTGATCTCGCCATCGCCCTGCGAGAAGTGCAGGTCGCCCATCGAGAGCAGCGCGTCCTTGACGTAGACGGGGAAGTAGATGCGCGTGCCGCGCGAGAGGTTCTTTATGTCGCAGTTGCCGCCGTGCTCGCGCGGAGGGATCGTGCGGCAGGCTTCCTTCGCGACGTGCTTCTTCTCCGCGCCGGTGAGCGTGCCAAGCACCGCATCCTCCTCCAGCGGTGGCAGCGCGAGCGGCGGCACCCGGTTCTCGGCGACGAGCTGGGCCTCACGGCGGTTCCACTCGGCCAGCAGCTCGTGCGAGGGCGCACAACCGATCAGGCCAGGGTGGGTGAGCCCGGCGAAGCGCACGCCGGGGATGTGCCGTGAGGTCGCATAGATGCCCTGGAGGTCCCAGACGGCCTTGTGGGGATCCGGGAAGTGCTCGGTCAGGAACCCACCGCCGTTCTCCTTAGCGAAGATGCCCGTGTAGCCCCAGCCGCTCATCGTGCCGATGTCGAGGATGTCGACAACAAGGATGTCGCCCGGCTCGACTCCCTCCACCGCGATTGGCCCGCTCAGCGAATGCCCTCGGTTGAGGTTGACGTCGCGGATCTCGTCAGCGCCGTCACTCGGCGTGATCTGGTAGTCGGTCCACTCGGCGCACTCGACCCGGAAGTCGCTGCCCGGCGTCACAGAGCTCGCGGCAGGGATGTCCGGGTGCCAGCGGTTGTGCCCCGGCACCTCCTGCTCCCAAAGCGGCTTGCCTGGCTCGATGTGGAAGGCAACTTCCGGCATGGCGTCTCCTCGGTCTTCTCGTGCGGCTAGATGTAGGCGTCCGTCTAGCACAGGCGTGCCGTCCGGTCAAGAACGGAGGTGGGTGGAGAGTGATTCGGAGTGTCCGGATGGTGGCCGGGGTGGCTGCGTTGTACGTGGCGATGCTCGTTGTCACCCTCATGGGAAACCACGAGGCTTGCTGACCTGTTCGTCGGCTGCCAAGGCATGCGAGAATCATGGGAGCGACAGCTGATCCGAACGACGGAGGACGACGGTGGCTACACCTGAAGGCTTGAAGCTCTTGGTACGGGCGCTCGAGGACGCGCACGCCATCGAGACTGAGGCGCTGGAGATGCTGACGGCGCTCCACCAAGCGGAGACCGACCCAGAACTTCGATCGACGCTCGAGCGGCACCACGCTGAGACACGTGAGCTACGCGCCCGTGTCGACGCATGCCTGCGGGATCGGGGGAAGCGCACGTCTGGGCGCAAGGAGCGCCAAGCGTTCCTCTCAGCAACGGTAAAGGGGTTCAGCGAGAGCCTGCGTGGAACTTCCTCTCCGCGGAACATCAGCGACTGGTACGTGACCGAGCACCGAGAGGTTGCCGCGTTTGCAATCGTCGCTCGTGTCGGCGACCGCCTCGGTGCCGAGGACGTCGCACAGCTCGGACGGGACGCCGCGATGCTGCACGCGAAGATGGGCGAGCGTGCCGCCGGTTGGTTCGACTACCTCGTCGAGCAGTTTGTTCGCTCGACGAGCGCACCGCAGCGGTAGCGGCTGGCCGCGAAGCGGGCGCTCGCCATGGCTTGCGGCCGCTCGCGGCTTGTTCGGAGCTGCTCGGTCCGGTTTGTCTGCCGGGCTCGCTGTGCGGTACGCAGTATGGTGTGGCCGTGCGACTCGATGGCAAGGTTGCCTTCGTCACTGGCGCCGGCTCGGGGCAGGGCCGCGAGATTGCGCTCCGCTTCGCTGCCGAAGGCGCCCGGGTTGTCGCGACAGACGTGTGCGGCGACACCGCCGAGCAGACCGCGGCCGAGATCGAGCAAGGGCTTGCGCTGCAGGTCGACGTCACCCAGTCGGAGTCGATTGAGGCAGGCCTTCAAGCAGCGGTCGATCAGCTCGGCGGCATCGACATCCTCATCAACAACGCTGGTGTAACCGTTGTCGGCGCGGTCCACAACCTGACGGAGGACGAGTGGGATCGACAGCTCGACACGAATCTCAAGAGCATCTACCTCGTGTCGAAGGCGGCCTGGCCACTGCTCGTTGAGCGCGGCGGTGGCGCGATCGTGAACACGGCGTCCACCTACGGAATCTGGGCCGCGCAGAACGATGCCGCCTACTGTGCGTCCAAGGCCGGCGTGATTATGCTGACAAAGTGCATGGCGCTCGACGGTGCTGCTGCTTCGATACGGGTGAACTGCGTATGCCCCGGCTACATCAGGACGCCCATGCTCGAAGGCTTCCTGGAGGCCCAGCCCGACCCGGACGCGGCCAGAGCGGCTGCGATCAGCGGTCATCCGCTTGGACGCCTGGGCGAACCCGCTGATATCGCGAGCGGGATGGTCTACCTCGCCTCCGACGAGGCAAGCTGGGTGACTGGAACCGTGCTCGTGATCGACGGCGGCTTCATCGCCGGTATCTGGGGCGGCTAGGCATCGGAACCAACCAGGTTGTCCGGTCGCGCTGCGCGCGGCTGCCACCGCTGCTGGTGGCAGGTGAGGCGTGCGCCCGTCGTGGATTTGCGAGGCTGGGCTGCCCGGTGGGCGGTTGACGGCAGGGTTCGCGCCGTGCTGCCCGACGGGCAGGCGAGGTCGTCCGGCCGCCCTAAGGGGCGGCCCCCCACCCACCACTGGGGGGTAGCCAAGAAAAGCGCACGACTTCCGCACTATCTGTCACAGAAGCGTCATGAGACTGAGCCGATTCTGCTGCCAGACTCTGCGGCGAGCCCATGGCCGCTCCAGCCCTCGCAACCGGGGGCACAGCAGCTTCGTGGCTGCGCTGATGCTGCGGAGCTTGGCTGCGGGCTTGCGCTGACGACTCGATTGTGCGCGAAGACCGCGTGCCGGCGCCGACAGGCCGAGCTCCTCCAGCTCCTAAAGGTGGAGCTTGTAGATGCGCTTTGCGTTCTCGATCAGCAGCGAGCGCTTGACGTCGTCGGTGAACCCCAGCTCGTCGATTGCGGCGAGGAACTCCCGGAAGCCAAGCTCCGGGTAGTTCGTGCCGAACACGGCCTGCTCGCGGCCATCGCCCGCGATGAACTCGACGAGCTCGTGGCTCCAGTGGCTCGGGTGGTGCGTGTCGCCGCCGATTGTCAGGTTCGGATGTTTCCACGCGGCGGCCACGAGCTCGCGCTCCCAGGGGTGTCCTGTGTGGATCGCAACCAGACGCAGCTCGGGGAAGTCGACTGCAATGCGATCAAAGGCATCGGGGTAGCCGACGTTGCGCTTATGGCGCTGGAAGGCCATTCCGGCTTGAACCTGAATCGGGATGTCGAGCTCGGTGCACTTCAGGTAGAACGGGTAGTAGGCGCGGTCGTCGGGGCGAAGGCCGAACCAGTGTGGGTAGCTGTGCGCGCCGGCGAAGCCAAGCTCCCGGACCGCGTGCTCGAGTCTCTTGACACCGGCTGTGATGTCGGTGGGGTTGATGCCAGCCAAGCCAAACAGCCGGCCTGGTGCTGCCTGTGTGATCTCGGCCACCGCCTCGTAGGACACGGCCGAGACCCCGAAGTTCTGGGCCGGTATGAGGCCCGCGGCGATGCCGGAGGCGTCCATGTCGGCCACGAGCTCGTCCGCCGTATAGGGCTTGTCCCAGAGCCCGACTTTCACGAGCGTCTCGCGTTCACCCGCGCCGACGTAGACGTCATCCCGGATGGCCTGCGTGAACGGGAGGACGCTGATGTCGATCGCGCCAATCATTGCTCGGGGGCTCCGCCCACAGCCCCACCGTGCCTCGACGGGGCGAAGGGAGCGCGGGGGAGGAACGTGCCCACTCCGGGCTCCGCGATGAGCTCACCGTCGCGCACGACGAGCTGTCCACGCACGAGCACGTCTCGGGGCGCGCCGGTCACCGATGTTCCCTCGTAGAGGTTGTAGTCGGACTTCGACCGCTGCATCGCGGCCGAGATCGTGCGGGTTGCGCTTGGGTCGAAGACGACAAGGTCCGCGTCGCCGCCGACCGCGACTGTGCCCTTCTTGGGGTAGAGGCCAAAGAGCTTGGCTGGCTGGGTTGCCGTCAATGCGACGAGCTTACCGAGCGAGATCCTGCGCTCGCCGACGCCAAAGTGGTGGAGCATCGCGAGCCGGTCCTCGATGCCCGGTGCCCCGTTTGGGATCTTCGAGAAGTCGTTGCGGCTGAGCGTCTTGTGCTCGTCCCACGCGTAGGGCACGTGGTCGGTGGAGACGACCGACAGCGTCCCAGCGGCGAGGGCATCCCAGAGGCGGCGCCTGTCTACCTCCGTGCGCGGGGGCGGCGTGAAGACGAATTTGGCGCCCTCGAAGTCGGGTCGCTCCAGCATTGACTCGTCGGTAAACAGGTACTGGGTGCAGGTCTCCGCCCAGACCTCCCAGCCGGCCGTCCGCCCGCGCACCACGGGTTCCAAGGCCTCGCAACACGAGACGTGGACGACGTAGAGCGGGCAGCCAGCCAGGCGCGCGAGATCGATCGCGCGTGCCGTTGCCTCGCCTTCCAGCTCGGGAGGCCTCGTTCGACTGTGCCAGATGGGCGAGGTATCGCCGCGGGCGAGCGCCTCGCCGATGAGCACCTCGATCGCTCCGCCGTTCTCGGCGTGCACCATGACGAGCGCGCCGCAGCCTGCGGCGATCTGCATCGTCGCGAAGAGCGTCTCGTCGTCGACCATCATCCGGCCTTTGTAGGCCATGAACAGCTTGAAGCTCGGAACGCCCGCGGCCACGAGCTCTGCGAGGCCTCCCACGCTGAGGTCGACAACCGATACGTGGAAGCCGACATCGGCAACGGGAGGGGAGGCACCAAGGCGTCGGTGCCACTCGGACAGGAGGTCGGAGAACGGCTGTCCCTGAGCCTGCGGACAGAAGTTGACGACGGTTGTCGTGCCGCCGCACACGGCCGCGACCGTCCCCGAGGTGAAGTCGTCGCGGACTGGCGTGTGCACGAAGCCGCCCTCGATGTGCGTGTGCGGATCGACTCCACCTGGCAGGACGTAGGCACCGGTTGCGTCGATCACGCTGTCGGCCCGGTCGGAGAGGTTGGCGCCGATCATTGCGATGCGCTCGCCATCGACGAGCACGTCAGCTATGAAGTCATCGGCCGCCGTCACGACGCGGCCACCGGCAATGACGAGCGCCATGGTGGCACGCTACCTTCTGCCGGCCGTGCCAGACGTGGTGCGGTGCTCCCGCCGACGGGGCTCAAGGCTCGCTTGGCTCCTGTCCCTGCGAAGCCGACACGCCGCCACGTGGCCGGCGGGCTACCTCGCGGTTTGTCCAGCCCCTGCCGGTCCTGCCCAGCCGCCGTGGGACCCGCTCAGCCTTTGCGGGGCCTGCCAGCCTCCTGCCTGGCTCGCTCAGCCGCGGTAGAGGTGGCTCAGCTGCCGTAGGTCAGCTCGGTTTGTTGGCGATGTAGGTTCGCCAGGCCTGCTCAGCCGCGGCGGAGCCCGCTCAGCCGCCGTAAGGGATGGCCCACCCCCACCACTCGGGGGGTAGCCGAGCAGAGGGCCCGCGTTGTCACAGAAGCGTCGCGAAACTGTGCCGAGTTCTGCATAGAACTGCTGGCTGACGAGCTGGGCCGCGCTGGCCGGCTGAGGCGCAACGGGGAGGAGCGAAAAGCAGCCCTGGAGGCCAACCCTCGTGTTCGCTCCTCTTCCACGACCGCGCATCCTCAGGCCGCGGTACTCCCGTCACCAGCTGGTGAACTGCCGGTCAGGCTGTCCCGGCTCGCAGGCTCCTGAGCTCTGGTCCGCGGCCGGCTGTCCTCAGACCGCGAGTGCCTGCGTCACCAGTCGCTGAGCTACCAAGACAGGCTCCCTCGCGGTAGAGGCCCCTCGTGGCTGCCCCAGCTCGCAAATGCCCGCGTCACCGGGCGGCAGCTACCAGCCAGGGTGTCGCTGCTGTGAGCCTTGGGGTAACCCTCCTGCGGGCTCCGCGTTCCGGCTCGGTGGGCACCGCCCCGCGCGCGGTCGCTGCGCCACTTTGGCCAGTTCTCGTGTCACCGTCAGTCCCAGCTCACCAGTTCCTGTGTCACCAGCCGGTGAGCCACCAGCCGGGTCCCCTCGTGGTTGTCCCGGATCGCAGGCTCCTTTGCTCTGTGGCCTGTGTCGCTGTCCGCCCCCGTCGCGCAGCCCCGCGTCCTAGACCGTCGCGCGGGCCTTTCCATCGCCGGCCGGTGAGCCACCAGCCCGCCAGAACGGAGCTGCTCGAGCTCTGTGGTTGTGCCCGGGCCGCAGATCTTCCCGTGCCCGCCTCACAGGCCTGTGCCGCTCCGGCTCGCGGGCCCCGGTGCCACTGTCCAGCTCGGGCCTCTTCCCGTGCGCCAGCAGGAGCTCGTGGACCGGACGTCCCTGCCCAGTCCCGCGCCACTCCCTGCCCAGCCCGTGCCACTCCGGCCCGCGGGTCCCCGCGCCTCCATCCAGCCCACCAGTCCCTTGCGCACCGGATCGTCGGCATCGGAGCCTCCAGGGGAGACCGGGCTGGAACACGCGCGCAGGGCCGGCAACTGGGCGGCGCCTACAGCTGCGCGGCGCGGCCTGTGTCGACGGGCAGCTCTGGCCGTGCGCTCCAGTCGGCGTAGGAGCCGTCGTACAGGCTCACCGCGTAGCCAAGCTGGTCGAGGGCGACGTACGCAACCGAGGCGCGGGTTGCGGAGCGGCAGTAGACGATGGTCGGGCGCTCACGCGTGACGCCGGCCGCCGCCAGGAGTGGCGCAAGCTCCTCCTTGGGAGCAAGGAGCTCCTGGCCCTCGTCTCGGGCGAAGCTGAGCCACGGGAGATTCGCTGCGCCCGGGATGTGCCCCGCCCGGTCGTTGCCGAGCACCTGCTCGCCTGAGAACTCCTCGGCGCTCCGCACGTCGAGAAGTCGCGCGCTCTCCTCTCCGAACACATCCTGTGCCGTGGCGCGCAGCTCCGGCCGCCGGGCGAGCGCGAAGACCGCGGGCGCGGCTTCCACCGGCCGATAGAACAGCTCCTGTCCGTCAGCAACCCAGCTATCGAACGGCGCGTCCAGGAGGCGCACGTCGGGGTGGCCGAGGTAGACGAGCGTCCAGGCGAGCATCGCTGCGCTCTGGCCGTCGTGCTGGTCGTAGAGGACGACGGGGCAGTTGGTGCTGACACCGAGGCTGCCGAGCCAGCGGGCCAGCGCCTCATCCGGGCGCAGACGGCCATCGTCGCCGAACAGCTTCCTCATCGGCACGTGGATCGCGCCGGCGGCGTGGCCGGACAGGTACCTGACGCGCAGGCGCGGGTCGACGAGCGTGAAGGCACCGCTGTCGAGCTCGCGCGCGAGCCATTCGCCCGCGACGAGGCGGATCATCGGGTCGGTGCGAAGCGCGCCAGCCTAGACCGCTTCGAACTCGGTGGTCACCGGTGTTGCGCGCACGACGCTCTGCGTCACGGGCGAGCCGTCAATCGCCTTCTTCCAGAGGCCGCGCAGCGTGTCCTCGTCGGCATCGGCGCGAACGTAGAGCTTGGCGTTGAGCCCTCCGTAGGCGGGGTTGCCGGCATCGTCGAGGCCTGCCCACTTGAGGATGTTGTCGAAGTGGCCCTCCAGCGCGATCTCGAGGTCGTGGATCTTGACGCCCTGCCGCGTCGCGTTCATGACGAAGCCGACCATCATGCAGGCCCCGACCGCCGAGAGCAGCTGCTCGTGCGCGCTCGCGGCCGTGTCCTGCGTGTCGAGACCCTCGGGCTCGTCCATGCGCACGGTGTGGGTGCGCATCAGCGCTTTGGCCTTGAAGCCGTCCTCCCAGACGACGCGGGAGCGCCACGGGCCGCTGAATGCCGCGAGGTTGTCTTCATCCTTCAGCGACTCTACCACCGCCTCGAGTGCCGAGGGGTGGAGGCCGTTGAGGATCTCTTCTTGCGTGCTCGAGTCGGTTGCCACCGCGCCTCCCTCAGTTGCTGTTGCCGTACTTGCTGCGCAGGATCTGCGCCGCCTCGCCGATCGCCGCAAGCTTGCGGCCGGCGATGTCGGGTGTGTTGACGTTGCGCTCGGCGAACGTGCCGAAGCCGCAGTCAGGGTTGAGGTAGATCCTGTCGGGGTCGAAGTGCTCGAGCATCTGCTCGGTGCGCCCGACGATGGTCGAGACCTCCTCGACCTCGTCGCTTCGTGGATTGACAACCCCTAGCCCGATCTCCTTCTCGTTGCGGTACTCCTTGAACACGTCAACCTCGCCGGCTCGGGGTGTCGCCATCTCGAGGACGAGCTGGTCGATGTTCATCTGCATCAGGTGCGGCAGCAGCGGTCCGTAGTTCCCCTTGAGCAGGACGTCCTCGCGCTTGCTCCAGTTTCCGCGGCACACGTGCACCCCCAGATGGACGCCGTCAACATCCTTGACCGTCTCGTTGACGAGGTTGAGAGCGAAGTCCATCTCCTCCGTCGGGTCGAGGCGCGATGCCATGGCGGCGCACATGAACGTCTCGGTACTCTCTTCGCCGTAGACGACCTGCGTGAGCGTCGGCTCGTCCAGCTGGATGTGCTCGACGCCCATGTCGCGCAGCGCCGCGATCTCATTTCGCAGCAGCGCGACGACCTCGCTCGCCAGGTCGTCGCGTGTTGGATACGCGTCGTTTGACAGCCCGTCAAACCACGCCGAGCGGGTCAGCATGTACGGGCCAGGGATCGGAATCTTGATCGGCTTGCTCGTGTTGGCTTGGAGGAACGCTGCCTCGTCCTGCGCGAGACCCGACGTCGTCTCGAGCGTGTCGACCGCGACCGGGCTCTTGATCGCGAAGGCGGGTACATCGAGCGCCCGCAGCTGCTCCTCGAATCCGGCGCGATCCGGCATGTACTCCATCAGCTCGGAGACGCTCATCAGCTTCATGCCGCTCAGCTTCTCGGTGACGAACGAGTAGAAGTTGTCGCGGCGCTGCTCACCGTCCGTCACGATGTCAACGCCCGCGTCCTCCTGGTAGCGCAGACAGGTGAGCACCGCTTCGTCTGCGATCGAGTCGAACTCCTCAGTCGGCAGCTCGTCCGCCTGGCGGGCACGCAGCGCGCGAACGAGCTCTGGCGGCCGGCACCAGCTGCCGACGGTCGTCACCGGGAATAACGTCATTTTTTATCTCTCCTGAGAGCTGTGCGGGTGAGGTAAGCCTACCACCAGGGTGCAGCCCGGCAGTTGCCCAAGGCGCAGCCCAGCAGGGGAAAACGCGGTCTGTTGCCGCGTGCTGGGCCTCCACCCAGCGACGAGCTCAGGTTCCTCCTCCATGGGCAGATTGTCGGCGCACGCGCCACCTCGGCGGCATGGCCCGAGACGCCGAGAGCACCGAGAACAGGTAGAAGGGCTCTGATGATTGAGGCCGGCTACCGGCGTGGGCTCGAGCTGATCGAGGACGGCGAGTACTTCGCCGCCCACGAGGTCGTCGAGGACGTCTGGCGTGCGGCCCAGCAGGAGGAGCGCGACTTCTTCCAGGGTCTCGTCCACGTCGCGGTCGCCTGGTACCAGGCCGAGCGAGGGAATCGGCGCGGCTGCGAGGGGCAGCTCGAGAAGGCGCGGCGCCGGCTCGCTCCCTACGCGCCTGTCCACCGGGGGCTCGATGTCGCCGACCTGCTCGCGCAGGTCGAGGCGGCATCCTGCCTGTACCCCGATCTGCCACGGCCGCGGCTGCGGCGCGGCCCGACCGATTCCAGGAGGTAAGCACGATGCCAGCCACCCACTACTTCCCCTCCGACCGGGTGCACTACACCTGGGATGCCGGGAACGAGCCCGTCCTGACGGTTGAGAGCGGCGACACGGTGGTCGTGCAGACGCGCGACGTCTGCGATAACCAGATCACACCGGACTCGGCTGTCGACGCCGTCACGCAGGTCGACTGGGACCGGGTCTACCCGCTCGCCGGACCGATCGCCGTCGGCGGCGCGCGGCCGGGCGACACGCTCGCCGTCGAGATCCTCGACCTCCACACCCTCGGCTGGGGATGGACGGCGATCTTCCCGGGGCTCGGGCTGCTGCCAGACGACTTCCCGGAGCCCTACCTGCGGATCTTCGACCTCACGACCGGCGACGTGACCTACCTGCGTGAGGACATCGCGATTCCGATCGAGCCGTTCATGGGGACGATGGGCGTCTGCCCAGCGGGCGCGAGCCAGCAGGCGGTCATGCCCCCCGGCATCTTCGGCGGCAACCTCGACACCCGCCAGCTCGTCCGAGGAGCGGTTCTGTACCTGCCGGTGCAGCTCGAGGGCGCGCTCTTCAGCTGCGGCGATGCCCACGCCGCTCAGGGGGACGGAGAGGTATGCGTCACCGGCATCGAGGCGCCGATGTACGCAGCCCTCCGCTTCACGGTTCAGGAGGGGCGGCAGCTGACTGCGCCGCAGTTCATGACGAGCGGGCCGCTGACCCCACGGGTCGACACGGCCGGCTTCTACGGCACTATGGGCGTCGGCCCCGACCTCTACGTCGCCGCTCAGGACGCCGTGCGCGCCATGGTCGAGCACGTCTCCGGCGTCTACGGACTCTCTGGGAAGGATGCCTACGTCCTCGCGAGCCTCGTCGTCGACCTGAAGATCTCGGAGATCGTCGACGCAGGCGAGTACATCGTCAGCGCGCTCTTGCCCCTCGCGGTCTTCCGAGAGTAGCCACCTTGGAGGCTGCCGCGGCAGCTCGCGCCGGGGCGCGGTCGGGCCGCCGCGCTGCGTCTTTCGATCCTCCCAGGCTACGATGCCGGCCGTCGAGGCTCGTTGGTTCTGCGCGAGGCGTGGCTTGCAGACAGAGTTCGTGGTAGAGTTGGGCGAGAGCCTCTACGAGGTCGAGAGGCCGTGGAGCGTGCTGCCGCCTGGGCTGGAGCTGGCCTACGTGAGCACGATCGCGGTTGACGCAGAGGGTTGCATCTACGCTGCCAGTGCACAGATCCCCCGGTTGCCGTGCTCGATCCGTCAGGCGGGTACCTGCGCTCGTGGGGCTCGGATGTGATCGCCGACAGCCATGGGATCTTTGCGACGGCCGACGGCCGCGTGCTCGTCGTCGACCGCGACGCCCATCAGGTCATCGTCTTCGACTCGGAAGGAACCCTGCTGCAGGAGATCGGCGAGCGGCATCGCCCGCGGCTCCAGGCTCCGTTCAACCATCCGACTGGCGTGGCCGTGGCGCCTGGAGGGGACATCCTCGTCGCCGATGGCTATGCCAATGCGCGCATCCACGGCTTCTCGGCCGAGGGAGAGTGGCTTGCCTCCTGGGGTACGCTGGGCCGCGGGCCAGGGGAGTTCATGACGCCGCACGCGGTGGCAATCGACGGGCAGAATCGTATCCTCGTTGCTGACCGAGACAACGACCGTGTTCAGGTCTTCGACGCTGACGGCGGCTTTCTCGAGGCGTGGAACGACTTCTTCCGTCCGATGGATCTCTTCGTCAGCGGGGGCTCGTGTACGTGTCCGACCAGGTGCCCCGCCTCAGCATGCTGGGTCTGGACGGTGAGCTCCTTGGCCGCTGCCGCCCGGTGCCCTACATGCCCCACGGGATCTGCGGTCACTTGATGGGCACCATCTACGCGGCCGAGTCGGCTCCCACCGACCAGCTCACACGGCTCGCCCGCGCGGGGTAGTGGGCCGCCGCGTCGCGCACGAGGCGGCTTGGCCTGCGCTGTGATACCCCGCGGCTGAGAGGGACGCTGGGATAAAGCACGTGCGGTTCGCCGACATTCCCTCGATCGAGGTCGACCCGGTCACGATCGACATCGTCGAAGGCGCCCTAAAGAGCACGCGGTACGAGGTGGACGCGGTGCTGTCGCGGTCGGCGCTGAGCCCGGTGATTCGGGAGCAGCACGACGAGTTCCCGATGATAACCGATCCGCAGGGGCGGATGATCGTGGGGCAGTTCGGCTCGTACATCGGCGAGATAATCGAGTACTTCGACGAGCCGATTGGCCCGGCGACGTCGTCCTGACCAGCGATCCGTACAAGTGCGGGGGTGCGATCTCCCATCTGAACGACTGGCTCATCTGCGTTCCGATCTTCTGGCGGGAGGAGCTCGTCGGATGGTCGTCGATGTTCGGTCACCACCAGGACATCGGCGGGCCAACGCCGGGGGGCTTGCCTACGGGCGCCAAGACGGTCTTCGGAGAGGGCATTCGGATTCCGCCCGTGAAGATCATCCGGGGCGGGGTGGTCAACCAGGACGTCCTCGACGTGATCCTCAACAACGTGCGGATGCCGGAGATGAACCACGCCGACCTGATGGCAGCCATCGCGGGCTGCCAGGCGGGCAAGCGGCGGGTCATCGAGCTGTGCGGCCGCTTCGGCAAGGACACCTACTTCGCCGCGTGCCAGGCGCTTTTCGACAGGGCCCACCATCCCATGGCGGAGCTGATCAAGCGGTCGATCCCGGAGAAGCCCCAGTCGTTCGAGGACTGGGTCGACGACGACGGCCTCGGCCATGGCCCGTACAAGCTGAAGCTCACGGTCTGGCGCGAGGGCGAGCGCGCCTTCTTCGACCGGGAGGGCACCGACCCCCAGGCGGCCGGCCCGATCAACTTCTACCTGAACGAGGCCATGCTCAAGATGCAGTTCGGCGTCTACCTGATCATGGTCTATGACCCCGAGATCCTCTTCAACGACGGCTTCTATCTCCTGCTCCATGTCTTCATGCCGAAGGGGAGCCTCGTGCAGCCGGTATTCCCGGCGTCGCTCGGGGCCGAACGCACGCGCTGACCCGCCTCTACGAGCTGTTCGGCGGAGCGCTCGGCCGCAGCAGCCTCCAGAACATGACCGCCGGCGACGGGACGAGCCCGTACATGCTCTACTCGGGGTGGGACGGGCGCGGCGAGTTCTTCTTCCTGATGGAGATCTGCTACTGCGGCATACCCGGCCGGCCGATCGGCGACGGGATCGACGGTCATTCGTGGTGGCCGCTCTTCCAGAGCATCCCGACCGAGTACCTCGAGGCCTACTACCCGGTGAGGATCGACGGGTACACGAGCCTTCGCGACTCGGGCGGCGCCGGGCGCCACCGCGGGGGAAACGGCATCGAGAAGCGCTACGTGTACCTCGAGCCGGGCGAGATCTCGCTGCACGACTACCGGTGGCTAACCTACCCGTGGGGGGCGGTCGGCGGTCGTCCTGCTATGCGCTCGGCGAAGCTGCTCGTTCGCGCCGACGGCACGAGCGAGCGTCTGCCGGCCAAGTGCGACGAGATCGCCATCGAGCCGGGCGACATGCTCGTCTACCGGACGGCGGCGGCTGGGGAGACCCGCTGGAGCGCTCCCGGGGGCCTCGTCGAGGCCGAGGTGCGCGACGGCCTCATCTCAGCTGAAAAGGCCGAGCGCGAGTACGGCGTGCTGATCGGCGACGCCGCCGGCACCGAGCGCCTGCGCGACCGGATGCGTGCGGACCGCGGCGAGCCGGCCGACTTTGACTTCGGGCTGCCGATCGACGAGATCCTGGCGAGGGCGAAGGAGGAAACCGGCCTCGATCCGCCCGTTCGGCCCGAGCCTCTGCGATGGGCGGCGGTCGATGGCCGTCGCCACGGCGGGCCAGCCGGCTAGACGTTCAGCGACCGGATCGTGTCGGCGATCGTGCGCGCGTCGGGAAGCGTCAGCAGCTCGAGATCCTTCTGGTACGGGATCGGGTGGTGCGGAGCGCCGATGCGTGCGACGGGGGCGTCGAGATCCCAGAAGCCGTGCTGAGAGATCTGCGCTGCCACCTCCGCGCCGAAGCCGCAGAACTGCGCCGCCTCGTGCACGACGACGGCGCGGCTCGTCTTGGCCACCGATGCGAGGATCGCCTCGGAGTCGAGCGGTGAGAGCGTTCTCGGGTCGATGACCTCGACGCTCATGCCCTCCGCGTCGAGCTCGCGCGCGACGCGCAGGGCGAGCGGGACCATCGCCCCGAGCGCCACGAGCGTCACGTCGTCGCCCCCGTGCAGCACCCGTGCCTTGCCGAGCGGCAGCTGGTAGGGCTCCTCGGGAACCGGCTCCGGATCGGCGAAGAAGAGCATCTTCTGCTCGAGGAAGATCACCGGGTTGTCGTCGCGGATCGCGGCCGAGAGCAGGCCCTTCGCATCGTAGGGGTTCGACGGCATGACGACGACCAGCCCCGGAATGTGCGCGAACATCGTCTCGAGGCTCTGCGAGTGCTGGGCGGCAACCCGGATCCCGCCGCCCGAGACGGCCCGGATCACGAGGGGCACCGTGGGCGTCCCGCCCATCATGAACCGGAGCTTCGCGGCCTGGTTGACGATCTGGTCCATCGCGACCTGCGTGAAGTCGGAGAACTGCAACTCCACGATCGGCCGGGACCCGGCAAGCGCCGCTCCGACGCCCGCGCCGACGAACCCCGACTCGGTCAGCGGCGTATCGCGGACCCGCTCGGCGCCGTACTTCTCGTAGAGGCCCTCGGTTGCCCTGAACAGCCCGCCGACCTTGCCCACGTCCTCGCCCATGACGAAGACCGCCGGGTCGGACGAGAGCGCGTGGTCGATCGCCTCGCGGATGGCCGTGATGAAGTCGACTGCCCGCTCGCCCGGCGTCGGCGTGCCGTTGGGTGCCGCGTGCCGCGCGTACACCGCGGGGAGGAGATCGTCGGGGCTTGCGTCCTCGTCTTGGAGCGCGAGGCCGATTGCCTCCTCGACCTCGTCGCTGACCTGCGCCTGAAGCGCCTGCAACGACTCCTCGTCGAGGTGGCCGAGCTCGGTCAGGATGTTCTCGAACCGCGGGAGGGGGTCCTTCGGCTCCCACTCGGCTACGACGGCAGGATCGCGCGTGTCGGGCAGGTTCGCGCGCATCGAGTGCTGCATCCGCCGGAACGTCTTCATCTCGAGGAACGAGGGGCCTTCGCCTGACCGCGCTGCCTCGATCGCCTGGCCCGCTGCGTCCTCGACGGCGAGGAGGTCGTTGCCGTCCACCACGCCGCCGGCCATCCCGTATCCCGCGGCACGATCGGCCAGGTCGGCGACGGCACGGGTCTCCTTCCAGCCGACCGACAGCGCGAACTGGTTGTTCTCGCAGACGAAGACGACCGGGAGCTTCCACGTCGCGGCGAGGTTCATCGCCTCGTGCACCGCGCCCTGGCCGGCGCCCCCGTCTCCGAAGAAGGCAACCGACACTTGGTCGGTGCCGCGAAGCTGGCCGGAGAGCGCGGCGCCGCAGGCATGGGGTGCCCCGGCGCCGATGATGCCGTTGCAGCCGATGATGTCGAGATCCATGTCGGCGATGTGCATCGAGCCGCCGAGGCCCTTGCAGTAGCCCGTTCGCTTGCCGAACATCTCGGCCATCATCCGGCGGATGTTGGCGCCGCGGGCGATCAGGTGGCCGTGGCTACGGTGGTGGCCGACGAGGTAGTCGCCCGGCCGCATGACGGCGCTGACGCCGACGGCGATTGCCTCCTGGCCAACGCAGCTGTGGGCCGTTCCCGTGACAACGCCTTCCTTGAAGAGCTCGGTCGTGCGCTCCTCGAAGCGACGGATGAGCCACATCCGCCGGTAGAGCTCGACGAGGGAGGGCCGATCATCGGGCCGATCGAGCCAGAGGGGACGGTCTTGGCGTATTGGTGTGCTCACGGCGCCGGCTCCTGGTTCGTGGTACCGATCTCGTACCGGGCACTCTAAGCCCTGCGAAGGCGGCGGGGCTTCGCTAGTCAGTCCACGCGACCGCGCGCACCGGGAAACCGGACAGCCCGGGCATCGGCACCGGGAGCGCGGCGAACTTAACACGGCGCCCCGCAATGCGGTCGAGGTTCGTCAGCCCCTCGATGATGTAGACGTCGTTGCCCAGCAGCGCGTTGTGGGCCGGCCACGGGTTCGCCGCGCCCTTCTTGTACCAGCCGTGCACGTACATCCCGTCGGGGGTGTGCTCAATGCCGGACGGCTCGACACCGACCGACTTGACGCCCCGCTCGATGAGCCAGAGGGCGGCCTCTTCCGTAAGGTGCGTCTGCCGCATCCGCTCGGAAGCGGCTGCGTCCTCGAAGCCCGAGTAGATCAGCACGATGTCGCCGCGCTCGATCGTCGGCTCGGCGTGCTCGAGGTCGGCCGGCGTGTAGCCGTGGTTGGGGTCGTCCATGCGCAGGTCGAGCACGACGGCCTCCCCGAACAGGCCTGCGATGTCGACGTCCTCGAGAGTCGCTCCACCCTCCACCATGTGCACGGGGGCGTCGATGTGCGTCGACACGTGGTCGGGGATCGTCAAGAGCCACGCGGTGGAGTTGCCGGTCGTAAAGTCCATCGCAAGTTCGGCCGAGATGTTGCTGAAGTACGGCTCGGCTGTATAGAGGTCGCCGAAGAGCGCCTCCACCGTCTTCCGCGTGAGCGGGCGCGTCAGGTCGATCAGCTCGAAGTCCCACGCCTGCCGTCCCTCGCCGGTTGCCGGTCCGCCTGCTGGCTCCGCTGCCATGATCGCTCCTTCCGGAGAAGCTCGAGAGTGCGTGTGTAACGCCGCCCACTAGCCTAGTCTCGCGCTCGCTCGTGGGCGGCTCGCCGTCGTCGGGATGCCGCCGCCGCGCCGGGCAGACAACCGGCGCGCCGATGCGGGCGCCGGCCAGGCCGTGCAATCGGGCATACGATGTGGCACGGAGGTTCACGGTGACGGCTCGAAAAGTCGATCTTGGCGACGGCCGGAAGCTGCGGGTGCTCGAGAGCGGGGCGGGAAAGCCGCTCGTCCTGCTCCATGGCTGGCCGACGAATGCCGATGCCTGGAGCGGGCAGCTGACGAACCTCGCCGGACATCGCGTCGTTGCCCTGGATCTCCCCGGGTTCGGTGCCTCGACCCCGCTCGTTGAGCCGACAGTTGCGGACATCGCTCGCAGCGTCAGAGACTTCCTCGAGCTTGACGGAATCGACGATGCTGTCCTCGTCGGCTGGTCGATGGGCGGGTTGACCGTGCTGAGCTACTGCGAGCAGTTCGGCGGCGAGCGCCTCCGCGGGATCGGGATCGTCGACGTCTCCCCGCGCCTTCTGCCGGGGCCCGGCTGGGTGCTCGGCGAGGGGACCCCGTTCTCCCCGGAAGGCATCGAGAGCTGGAGCCGGCTCTGGGAAGACGATCGACGCGCCGTCGTGACCGACGTCTACACGATCGGGTTGCACGACCTCGAGACGCACCTCGCGCAGCGCGAGCGACTCGTCGAGGAGTCCCTCAAGGCCGATCCGGCGACCGCGATGGTCGCGCTCCTCGACGCGTTCGCGCAGGACTACCGCGGCGTCCTCCCGTCCATCGACGTGCCGGCCCTGCTGCTCTACGGCGCGCATTCCACGTCGACGACGCCGTTCGTCCGCGACTTCATGGCCCGCGAGCTCCGCGACGCAACGCTTGTCGTGTTCGAGGACTCGAGCCACTGCCTCATGGTCGAGCAGCCCGAGCTCTTCAACCAGGCCGTTGATGAGTTCGCCAGCCGCATCTAGCGAGCCAAGTCGAGGAGCACGCCTTCGCTGATGCGGCTCCCGTTAGCAACCCGCGCCAACCTTCGTGCCCGCCGGGCGTCTCAGTGGGTAAGGAGTGACACCGTGGCGCAGCCTCGTGCCACCGGTTACGATCCGGCATCCGCGATGCGCGGACGTGCCACAAGGAGGGGATGACCATGACGTATCGCAGACGTTTGGGCGGCGTGAAGCTGCTGTTGCTTCTCGTCGCAGTCGTGGGAATCGCCTTTGCCGTTGCAGCGTGCGGAGGCGATGAGGAGCCGGCTCCCGGTCCCTCGGCTGCACCCGCACCAGCGCCCGCACCTGCGCCAGAGCCGGCGCCAGGGCCAGCACCCCCGCCTGCGCCAGCGCCTCCGCCTGAGCCGACGCCAACTGAGCCCGCGCCACCGCCTCCCCCTCCGCCCGCACCGACCGAGCCCCCGGCAATGGAGGGGTGCCAGGCGGAGACGCGCGGCGGGGATGGAATCGTTCGGGTCTTCGCTACGGTCGATCGGGCGGGCACCGCGGGCGACATCGGCCCGAGCATGGTTCGCATCTTCGAGCTGTGGTTCGACAAGGTGAACGCCGAGGGCGGCATCATCGGCTGCCAGATCGAAGCCGACGTCATCGACGAGCCCTTCCCGGATCTCGACGCCTGCCTACGCAACTGGCGCGACGCGATCGGGAGCGGCAAGTACGACTTCTACTTCGGCGCCTTCAACTCAGCCTGCCAGGCCGCGGTGCCGGAGCTGACAAACGCGGCCGGTCAGGTCGTCATCGCCAACTCGGCCGCCGATCACCTGCCTCACTTCGAGAAGTTCCAGAGGCTCAATATCCACGGTGCTGTCTCGACGTTCCTGGAGGGACGCTCGATGGCGGTGTTCGCAAAGCAGCAGGGCTGGAAGCGGATTGCCACTCTCGCTCCGAACTACGCCTACGGGCAGGACGCCGAGCGCGGCTTCACCGAGTACTTCAGGCAGATCGTCCCTGACGGGGAGATCGTGACGCAGCAGTTCCCCGAGTTCGATGAGGACAACTTTACGACGTTCATCAACGCGATCGCCGGCGAGGAGCCCGACGCACTCATCAGCACGTTCTTCGGGCCCTTCGTCGTCCCGTTCTGGAAGCAGTGGGACGCGGCCGGCCTGTCAGACACCCCGAACATCGGCGGCATTCTCGACACGCCGACGTTCGAAGTCGTCGCCAGCGCGGACGAGATCCCGGCCAACTCCCACGGGTATGACCGGGGGTACTGGGGGCTCCTAGTCCAGACTCCGCTTGGGAAAGAGGTCTACGACCTCTATGTCGCCAACTACGGGGATGATCCCGATCATCCGATCCCGTCCGCATGGACGTTCCCCTACGTCAGCGGCATCGAGATGGCAATTGCGCTCGCCGAGGAGACCGGGGGGTTCGATCCGGACGCGTGGATCGAGCGGATCGAGCAGGGCGACTTCACCTTCAACAGCCCGTACCACAAGGGCCCGACCCCGGTGAACCCGATTAACCATATGGCCGACACGTGTGCCCAGGTCGCTCCTGTCTTCTGGAACGAGGAGCTGCCGGTGAAGGCCGACTTCGATCTGAACGGCCTGGTGAACGTGTGCATGCACGACATCCTCCCCGACGACGAAGCAAGAGCGCTCACCGACAACCCGAGAGTGACGGACGAGGCCCTCGCCCGTTACAACCAGAAAATCGAAGAGGTCAAGGCAGCCAACGGTCCGGGCTGGAGCGTCGGACCGTAAGCCCCAACGGCAGCTCGACTGCGGAGGAGGAGCACCGCGCCCGCGGTGTTCCTCCTCCCGGTCCGCACCGGCCGTACGCCATGTGCGTGGCGGCGCATATGGCTACGGAAGGTCGTTGACCGTAGGATGAGTCCTCCGAGAACGGAGGCGCGAGAGGGGATATGAACTCGACGAGCACCTCGAGCAGGCCGCGATGAGCCTTGCCTACAGCCTGAGCGAGTACGTGATCCAGATCATCGCCGGGCTCGGAAACGGTGCCCTGCTCTTCATCGTTGCCTCGGGTCTGACGCTGATCTTCGGCGCGCTGCGGGTCATCAACTTCGCGCACGGCTCCCTCTACCTGCTGGGTGCCTACATCACGGTGTCGCTCACGAGCGCAATCGGGTTCGGCAACGCGACGTTCTGGATCGTCATAATCCTCGCGGGCCTCGCCGTGGCTCTCGGGGGCGTCATCTTCGAGGTCGTCGCGTTCCGTCCGATCTACAGGCGCCCACTCATGACACAGCTGCTCGTGACCTTCGCGTTCGTCCTGATGATCGCGGGGATCGTGCGGAAGGTCTGGGGGTCGGAAGGCGAGTCTACCCCGGTTCCGCCGTTCCTCGAGGGTGGCGTGAAGGTGCTCGACGGGCAGATTCCGAAGTTTCAGTTCTTCTTCTTGGCCGTCTCGATCGTGGTCGGGATCACGCTCTGGTTCATCCTCTACCGGACGGGCCTCGGCCGCATGATCAGGGCTGCGGTCTCCGATCCGGAGCTCCTCGGACTGTCCGGCGTCAACGTGCGCATTCTGTTCACGGGCGTGTTCGTGCTCGGGTCGTTCTTCGCTGGGCTCGCCGGCGGGGTCGTCTCGCTGCAGGGCTTCATCGGGCCAGGTCTCGGGATCGATGCCATCATCCTCGCGTTCGTCATCATTGTCATCGGCGGGCTCGGCAGCCTGAGCGGCGCCTTCATCGCCGCCTTCCTCGTCGGCCTCGCCGAGGCGCTCGGCATCCTCTGGGTCCCGCAGGCCTCGCTCGCGATCGTGTTTGCGGTGCTCGTGATCGTGCTGGCGCTGCGTCCTCAGGGCATTCGGGGGGCACGGGTGGCATGAGCCGCAGCGCCGTGACCCTCAAGCTCGCCGATTCGGTCGCGCAGCTCAGCGGTCGCCTCCCGACCGTCTTCGCGCTGCGCCAGCGCCTCCGGCCGACGGCCGGCGCCTACCGCGCCGCCGACAAGGGGCTGTGGGCGTTCTCGACCGTTTTCATCGTCCTGATGGGGCTCTTGCCGCTCTACGCGGATCAGGGCAAGGTGCTCCTGGCCCAGCAGAGCCTCTACCTCGGTCTCCTCGCGCTGAGCTTGAACCTTCTCGTCGCCACCACAGGGCTGATCAGCTTCGGCCATGCGATGTTCTACGCCTTCGGCGCCTACATGGTCGGGGTCTCGGTGGTCAAGCTCGACTGGCCGGCGCTGCCCATGCTCGCTCTCGCTCCGGTCATCGGGGCTCTCGCGGCGTTCGTCGCAGGCCTCATCGTCCTGCGCGGGAGGGAGCTCTACTTCGCCCTCCTCACCCTGGGTGTCGCCCAGCTCGTCTGGGCGGTCGCGCACGGGTGGCAGAGCCTGACCGGCGGAACGAACGGCACGACAGGCGTCTTCGCCGCCGAGTTCATCCAC
Organism: Actinomycetes bacterium; assembly: GCA_026708005.1. Lineage (GTDB taxonomy): Bacteria > Actinomycetota > Thermoleophilia > Gaiellales > Gaiellaceae > JAPOVR01. The sequence continues at coordinate 9,481 of JAPOVR010000028.1, read as the reverse complement.
CCGTTCAAGCATGCACAGCACCTCTACTGGTTCATCTTCGGTTGCGTGGCCGTCTGCACGCTCATGCTCTATGTCATCACGCGCTCGCCGTTCGGCGATGCGCTGCGAGGCATACGCGAGAACCGGCGCCGGGCCGAGTTCGCGGGGCTCTGGGTCAAGCGCTACGAGCTTGCGGCCTTCGTGATCGCCGGCACCTTCGGCGCGATCGCGGGCGGGCTCCACGTCATCGGCGAGACCCAGATCTCGTCCACCCAGGTCGACTGGCAGCGGTCGGCCTTCGCCCTGATCGCCGTGCTGATCGGCGGCACCCGCTACTTCCTCGGCCCGATCGCCGGCGCCATCTTCTACCTCTACGTCTTCGATTTCATCGTCGACCAGACGATCCTGTGGGACACCGTCCTTGGGATCACCGTCTTCGGGGTCGCCCTCGTACTGGTCGGAGGGCTCGGTGGGACGATTCACTGGCTGATCGCTCACATGGTCGGGTTCGCGCAACGCACGGTCGGGGTCTTCGAGGTCCCCGCACCCGCCGTGGCTGCGACCGCGGGAACAGCCGAGGTCGTCCACTTTCCCGATGCCGAGGACCGTCGTGCGCCAGCTCCCTCCGAGGTCGCCGCCGGGCCTCCGGCCCTCGCCGTCAGGGGCATGACCAAGAGCTTCGGCGGTCTCGTCGCCGTCGACAACGCCACGATCGAGGTGCAGGCAGGGTCGATTCACGCCGTCATCGGCCCGAACGGCGCGGGCAAGACGACGGTCTTCAACGTGATCACGGGCCTGATGAAGCCCGACAGCGGTAAGATCCTCGTGGAAGGGGAGGACGTCACCGGCTCCTCGCCTTGGCGGCTCGTCAAGCGCGGCATGCGCCGCTCGTTCCAGCAGACGAACCTCTTCTGGGCGCTCACGTCGCTCGACAACGTTACGCTCGCCGAGGCCGCGGTTAAGGACGAGACGTTCAAGTTCGTCGGCACGTACGCACCGGGCGTCCGTGACCGGGCTCGGGATCTGCTCGACCGCGTGGGCCTGGGCGCCTTCGCCGACATCGCCGCGAGCGAGCTCTCCCACGGCGATCAGCGCTCGCTCGAGATCGCGACTGCCCTGGCTGTCGAGGCGAGGCTCCTCCTGCTAGACGAGCCGACGGCCGGGCTGTCTCCCGCCGAGACGAGGCTCGCCGTCGAGCTGATCCGTCGGATCGCTCGCGAGCAGGAGCTCACGGTCCTGTTCGTCGAGCATGACATGGAGGTCGTCTTCGGCATCGCCGACCGGATCACCGTCATGCACCAAGGGGCGGTGCTTGCCGACGGAGTGCCCGACGAGATCCGAGCCAACACCGAGGTGCAGCGGGCGTACCTGGGTGGAGCCGAGGACGGCGAGGGAGCGTAGCGGTGGCAGAGGGCGCGCTCGCTCGCAGCCCCGCCGCGGCGGCGACCCCACGACCAGCAGGCTACGCACGTCGGATCGGCTCGGCTGCCCCAGGCGGCGCAGGCAGGGCGCCGCCAGGGTCGCCATGACCGAGCCACCGCTTCCGCTCGCCGGCCTCAAGGTCGTCGACGCGGCGACCCTGTTCGCCGGGCCCATGATCGCGTCGATCATGGGGGACTTCGGGGCCGACGTCATCAAGGTCGAGCATCCAAGCGGCGATAACCTGAGGTCGCTCGGCTGGCAGAAGGACGGGGTGTCGTTGTGGTGGGTCGTTGCCGGACGCAACAAGCGCTCGATCACGCTCTCGCTCTCGCATCCGGAGGGCCAAGAGCTGATGAAGCGGGTCCTCGCCGACGCGGACGTCTTCATCGAGGGCTTCCGGCCCGGCACGCTCGAGCGGTGGAACCTCGAGCCGAACGAGCTGCACGAGATCAACCCGAACCTCGTGGTCGTCAGGACGAGCGGCTTCGGCCAGACGGGGCCGTATGCGCGGCTGCCGGGATTTGGGACGCTCGCCGAGTCGATCTCGGGGTACGCGTTCATCAACGGCTGGCCGGACGGGCCGCCAACGCTTCCTCCCTTTGCCCTTGCCGACGGGGTGGCGGCGCTCACAGGGACGTTCGCGGTCATGTTTGCCCTCCGTTGGCGTGATCAGACCGAGCAGGGCACGGGCCAGGTGATCGATCTCGCGATCTATGAGCCGCTGTTCTCGTTACTCGGTCCCCAGGCCACCGTGTACGACCAGCTCGGGATCATCCAGGAGAGAACGGGCAACGCAGCCCCGTTCTCGGCGCCGCGAAACGCCTACCGGGCAAGCGACGGCCGCTGGCTCGGCCTGTCAGCCAGCGCCCAGTCGATCGCAGAGCGGGTGATGAGGATCATCGGACGCGAGGACCTGATCGTGGAGCCGTGGTTTGCCGACCACACGGGGCGCGTCGAGCATGCCGATGAGCTCGATGCGCTCATCCAGGACTGGGTTGGGCGGCACACGACGGAGGAGGTGCTCGCCGCGTTCGCCGAGCACGAGGCGGCGATCGCGCCGATCAACTCGATCGAGGACATCAGCTGCGACCCGCAGTTTGCGGCTCGGGAGACGATCACGGCTGTCGACCATCCCGTGCTTGGAGAGATCAAGATGCAGAACGTGATTCCCCGCCTGAGCAGGACGCCCGGCCAGATAAGGCGGCCCGCGCCGGAGATCGGCGAGCACAACCGCGAGGTGTACGTGGGAGAGCTGGGGCTGTCCGAGCAGGAGCTCGCCGGCCTCGCCGAGGCCGGCATCATCTAGGAGGGGTCGGGCTTGGAGGTCGCCTTCGTCTGCTTCCCCTACAGCGTCGCGGACATCCTCGAGGCGGGAAAGGCGGCTGACGCGGCCGGGCGAGCGCTCCTCTTCGGCGTGGCCGACTCGCCGCGTCTCTTCGCGGAGAGCTACGTGAGCCAGCAACACGTTCTGGCGCACACGCGCCACGTCTGCGTCGGCCCGTTCGCGACCAACCCGGTCACGCGGCACTGGAGCGTTCACGCAGGCTCGCAGCGCAGCCTAGAAGAGCTGCACCCGGGCCGGCTCTTCTTCGGTCTGGCGGCCGGCGACAGCGCCGTGCACGCCTTCTCCCTGCCGCCTGCATCGGCGGCGGCAGTGGTCGAGCACGCCGAGCGCGTCCTCGGGTTCGGCCCCCCGGGCACACGGTTGATCATCGCCGGCGGCGGGCCGCGGGCATGCGCGCGGGCAGGGTGCATCACCGACGAGGTCGTGGTCGGCCAGGGCTCTGACGCGGGGGCGACGAAGACGATCCTCGACACCGTGGACGAGGCCAGGCGCTCGGCCGGAATCACGTCCCCGCTTCGGTCGTGGCTCTACGTTCTCGCGGATGTCTGGGAGGACGAAGGGCCGCGGGATCCGGCGAAGCGCGATGCGTTCCGCTCGATGATCATGGCGTACAGCCGTCAGGCGATGAGCGTGTCCTACGCGGGCAAGAATGTGCCCGAGGAGCTCCAGCCCGGGCTGACCGAGCTCTACTCGCAGTTCAGCTTCGAGGACTACGTCGGCTCCTCCCACAACAGCGAGCTCCTCGCGGCTCACGCAGAGGAGGAAGCGTTCGTGACCGCGCGCTTCGGCGTGATCGGCCCGCCCGAGTCGATCGCCGAGCAGCTACGAGCGATGGCTGCCGAGACGGGAGTCGACCGCATCTGGCTCGGCCTGCTGGCCCAGGATGCCGCCGCCCAGATCCGGCTGCTCGTCGAGCGGGCGCTTCCCCACCTCATCAACGTGGAGGCAGGTACCCAATGACGCAGCAGACGGAGCACGACGTCGTGATCGCAGCGAGGCACGCGACCTACCGCCAGGTCACGCGGAGCCCGTTTGGCGAAGACGACCAGATCGGGATGATGAACATCCTGACCGACTCCACGCGAGCCTCCCTCCTCGGGCGTGTCTCGCAGGGGACGGTGTACGACCTCGCGGTCGAGTTCTTCGTGGAGATGCCGGGCTGCTACGGCGCCAACGACCCCCACTTCGAGATCTGCATGTCACACACGCCTCCGGGCACGCGCAACGAGGGCGGCGCCCAGTTCGGCGGAGACGCCGCGGGCTACTCCGGAGACATCGTCTCGTTCTATACGCACTGCGGCACGCACCTCGACTCGCTAAACCACTTCGGCTACGGCGACGAGGTCTGGAACGGGTACTCGGCAGCCACCGATCTCGGCAGCCGCCACTGGCTGAAGAACGGACCAGAGCACCCGCCGCCCGTCGTCGCGCGAGCCATCCTGCTCGACGTCGCAGGCGCGCTCGGCGCAGAGGTGCTCCCCGACTCCTACGGCATCGGGCCGGCGGAGATCGAGAAGACGCTCCAGACCGAGCGGGTCGCGCTCGAGCCCGGCGACGTCGTCCTCATCCGCACCGGGAAGATGACGCTGTGGCCCGATCAGGAGAGCTTCGCGAGCGGCTACCTGTTCCCCGGCCTGAACCTCGAAGGGGCGCGTGTGCTCGCCGAGGCCGGCTGCGTCCTCGTCGGGACCGACGCGATGTCACCCGAGCAGGCACCGTCGGCCATCCCCGACCACCCGGCGCCCGTGCACTCGTACCTGCTCCCCGAGTGCGGGGTCCTGATGGTCGAGAACCTCTGGCTCGAGGATCTCGCCCGCGAGGGCGTCTACGAGCCCGGGTTCTTCGGGGCGCCGATCAAGTTCCGAGGCGCGACGGGAACGCCTATCCGGCCCTTGGCGATCCCGCCCGACTAGCCGATGCCGATTATCTCGATTGCTGTCGGTCAGGTTGGCTGTCGGCTCGGCGACGCTCCCCATAACCTCGAGCTGTTCGTCGGGGTGGTCGAGCGGGCAGCGCGCGCCGGGGCCGACCTGCTCGTCCTTCCTGAGTGCGCCCTGACCAGGTACGTTTTCCGAAGCGCGGAGGAAGCAGCCTCGGCCGCGATCCCCTCGAGCGGGAAGGAGCTGCGGGCCTTTGGTGCCGCGGTCGGTCGCGCAGGGATCCACGCCGTCGTCGGCTTCTCGAGGGCTCAGGGCGCTCGCTCTACAACACCGCCATGTTGATCGGCCCGGACGGCCCGGTCGGTCGCTACCGCAAGGCCCATATCCCACCGCTCGGAGCGGATCGCTTCGTGCGGCGGGGCGCCGCACCGGCGCCCGTCTTCGAGACGCCGATCGGGCGGGTCGGCATGGAGATCTGCTACGAGCTTCGCTTCCTGAGTCGGCACGCTCGCTGGCGCTGGCCGGCGCTGACGTCATCGCCCAGCCGGCCAACATCGGGGTCGGCGGGCCGGAGATCGTCATCGACCTCTTCGCGCGTGTCCGCGCGTGCGAGAACTCGGTCTTCCTCGCGGTCGCCAACCGCCCGGACGCCGAGGGCAGCTATCGCTTCTGTGGGAAGAGCGCGGTCGTTGCTCCGAATGGCGACGTCCTCGCCCGCGCATGCGAGGAGCCGGCCCTGATCGTGGCCGAGGCGGACCTCGCGCTCGCGGGCACGAAATACCGAGACATTCGGTCTAACGGCACGTCGTTCACGGTGGAGCTGTTTGGCGACCGCAGGCCTGAGCACTACCGGGCCCTGACACGACGCGACGATCGACCCGACTCGGTGCCCGGCAGCCTCCCGCCGCGGCGGCAGACCGTGCCGAGCACGGGAGCGAACCTGTGACCGGGTCGGTGCTCATCGAGCGGCGCGAGCGGCGGGGAGGCGTCACGGTCGTCACGCTGAACCGCCCGGAGCAGGCCAACGCGCTGAACGCGGCTGTCCGCGCAGGAATTCGGGAGGCGTTCGTCGCCTTCGAGGCCGACGAGGATGCGCACATCGCGGTTCTCGCTGCCAACGGCAGTCGTGCCTTCTGCGCCGGCGCGGACCTCAAGGAGATGGCCACCACCGGACTCGGCGTTCCGCCGCGCGACTTCGTTCCGCCGATCGATCGGCTGACGTCGAAGCCCGTGGTCGCGGCCGCGAAGGGCGCGGCGCATGCCGGCGGCTTCCTCCTTGTCCAGATGTGTGACCTGTGCGTCGCGGCGGAGGAGGCGTCGTTTGCGATCACCGAGGCGCGCTGGGGGCGCGGCGCTCCCTGGGCGGTCCCGCTCGCGGCGATGGTGCCGCAGCGGATCATGATGGAGCTGCTGCTGACGGCAAAGCCGATCGACGCGAAGCGAGCCTATGAGGTCGGCCTCGTCAACCGGGTCGTGCCGCGCGGGGAGCTCCCCGAGGCGGCAGTCGAGCTTGCCGAGGAGATCGCCCGGCTCGCGCCGCTGACCGTTCGGGCTCACCGGCGGCTCGTCTACCTCGCGGGCGAGCTGGGTTGCAGGACCGCGTTGGACGCTGCGGCCGGCCTGTTCCAGCACGTCTATTCGAGCGAGGATGCCCAGGAGGGCCCGCGCGCGTTCGCGGAGAAGAGGCCCCCGGTCTGGAAAGGGAGGTAGGCATGGACTTCCGTCTCACCGCCGAGGAGTTCGAGATGCAGGAGCTCGCGCGCGAGTTCGCGAGCCGCGAGATCACGCCGCACGTGCGCGAGCTCGAGGAGTCCGGCGCGTTCCCGCGCGACCTCTATACGCAGATGGGCGAGGTTGGCTTCTTCGGCATCCCGTTTCCGGAGGAGTACGGTGGTCTAGGGGGGACCTTCGTTGGGCTCGTCGCCGTCGTCGAGGAGATCGGCAAGGCTTGGCAGCCGCTCACAGGCGCGTTCAACCTGCAGGGTATGACGGTGCCGTTCACGATCCTGAACTGGGGGACGGCCCAGCAGCGCACCAGCTATGTCGAGAAGCTCATCCGGTGCGAGCTCCTCGGGTTCATGGCGCTGACCGAGCCGGGCGGAGGCAGCGATGCGCTTGGGTCGATGCAGACCCTGGCGAGGCGGGTTGACGGGGGCTGGACGCTCAACGGCTCGAAGATGTTCATCACGAACGCAAACGTCGCCGACATCGGGCTCGTCTACGCCAAGACCGACCCCGAGGCCGGCGCCCGCGGCGTGACGGGCTTCCTCGTGCACACGGACGCAGAGGGGTTCAGTGCCCAGACGATCCCGACCCGCGGGATCGGCGAGAACATGCCGACGACCGCGCTCTACCTCGACGACGTGTTCGTACCGGACGAGGATGTCCTCGGAGGCGAGGACGGCGTCGGCAACGGCTTCAGGTACGCGATGAACGGCCTCGACTACGGCCGTCTGACGATTCCGGCCCGGGCGGTCAGCCTGGCCCAAGCGTCGCTCGAGCTGATGATCGACTACGCGAAGGAGCGCGTCGTCTTCGGTCAGCAGATCGGGCGGTACCAGATGATCCAACAGCTGATCGCCGACTCGGTCGCGGAGATCGAAGCGGCTCGCCTGCTGACGTACAACAGCGCGTTCCTGAAGGATCAGGGAGAGCCGTCTACCCGTCTCTCGTCGATCAGCAAGTACTTCGCGGGCGAGGTCGCGGTCAAGGTGACCCAGCGGGCCGTCGAGACGTTCGGCGGGTATTCTCTGACGTCTGAGCTGCCGCTTGAGCGCAATATGAGCTGGGCCATCCTCTACCACGCGGGCGAGGGAACCGCGAACGTCCAGCGCGTGCTGATCGCGGAGGACGCGCTCGCGTTTCGCCACCTCGACCGGCCGCTACCCACTCCGCGGTACCTCGAGGAGAGCGTGTCATGAGAGTTGCAATCTGTGACGTTGCCCCCCGGGACGGCCTGCAGAACGACCCGGCGACGGTTCCTCCCGAGCTCCGTGCCGAGCTTGCCGACCGCGTCGCGAGCGCGGGGGTGCCCCGCGTCGAGATCGCGAGCTTCGTGAACCCGGCGCGGGTCCCGCAGATGGCGGGTGCCGAGCACGTTGTGGCCGCCGCCGACATGCGCCCGGATGTCGCCTACTCGGGGCTGGTGCTCAACGAGAAGGGCTACGATCGGCTCGCGTCGACCGCGCTGCGGGAGGTCCACTACGGGTTCGGTGCGACCGAGTCCTTCAACGGCCGCAACTCGAACGCCACGGTGGAGGACGGGCTGGCCGCGGCAGCTCGAATCGTCGAGCGGGCGCATGCCGATGGCCGCCGCGCGTCGGTCGCAATCGCGGTCGCGTTCGGCTGCCCCTTCGAAGGGGCAGCCGACGAAGGACATGTCCTCTCACTCGCCGAGCACCTCGTGAACGCAGGCGCGGACGAGGTGATCCTGGGCGACACGATCGGGGTTGCCGTGCCCGGCCAGTCGCGTCGCCTGGTCGAGGGTGTGGCGCGGCTCGGGGTCGACGTCGGCGCCCACTTTCACAACACGCGCAATACCGGCCTCGCCTGTGCCTGGGCTGCGATCGAGGCCGGCGCCGCCGTCCTGGATGGATCCGTCGGAGGAGTCGGCGGCTGCCCGTTCGCTCCGCGCGCAACGGGCAACATCCCCACCGAGGACCTCGTCTACCTCCTACACCGGGAGGGCGTCGAGACCGGCATCGATCTCGACGCGCTCATCGACACCGCCGGCTGGCTCGAGGGCGTGCTCGGGCGCGAGCTACCGGGGATGCTCTACCGGGCCGGGCTGTTCCCGCCGATCGCCGCCTAGCACGGGCGGCCTGTCGGCGGGCCGCGTCGGGGCCTTCGAGGACGAATCAGGGCCCGTCAGGGGGCGGCGTCGGCAGTCGGCGTCAGCGGCCTGAGGCGGTTTGAGGTGGCGGGGTGCGGCGGCCTGCTGCGGGTGTTGTCGGGGGGGGGCTTCGTCAGAGCGGTGTGGAAGCTTCGGCGGGGTGCGATGCGCGGTCGTTGGGGGCGCTTCGTCGCACTCTCGCGACGAAGCGGCATGCTCCGCGCGCCACACGTCACACCCCCGCTGCTACGCCCCATAGTGGGTGGAGGCATGGGGTGACCCCCGGGGGCTTGTCCCAAACGGGCATGTCTTCGTGAGGCAAACGGGCATGCCTCGTGGGGCTGTGGAGCCAGGTGCAGGACCTACGGACGTTGTGAAACACCTACGGACGTTGTGAACGGTTGGGGGGAAGTTCCCCGCGTACAGTGACTTAGACGGCTGATCCTGCCAGTGGATCAGACCGGGACCGGTAGTTCCCTGCGTACAGCGACCGAGCGCATTCTTGCAAGGGGAACTTTTCCCGGGCGGGGCGGTCTTAGTGGGTGATGGGTCTCTGGCGCGCGTGGTTCGTGGCTGTTCTCGTCGGCGGGGCGGGTGTGCTGGTGGGAGCGTGTGGAGGCGTGGCTGAGTCGTCGCGCGACGAGGCCGACGCCGGCGACGGTTATGGAGCGATCAGGCTCGCCGCCAGCATCCTCTGAGGATGCAACAGGGCCGGCGGAGGTGTTGGGGGTTGAGTCCGAAGCTGGTGAGGGGGTGACTCCCACCGAGTCGCCAAGCGCTCCCATCACGTGTGGCGGCGTGTCGAGTGGCGGTGTCTTGGCCGAGGCTCCCGTTTCGGGGGGGCGAGGCGAGCCCGCCGTCGGAGCAGCCGCCGGTTCGTGGGGGGCGGTCCGCCGCTGGCGTGGGTTGAGAGCGAGGCTGGGTCGTTCTGGCTGGTGTACTCGACGTATTGCTGGGATCGTCGGTGTGGCCTGTCTCTTGGTGTGTGTGGGGGTTTGTGGGGTGGGGGTGTGGGTTGTTGGG
>JAPOVR010000060.1 GCA_026708005.1 Actinomycetes bacterium | reverse complement strand
TGGCGCCGCGCAGGCTCGTGGCGATCCTCTACGAGGCGGAGAAGCTCGGCAGGGAGATCTAGCGCGCTGCCGCCGGCACGCTGGGAGCGAGGGCCGGCGGCGGAGCCGCGCCTTACCTGAGAGCCTTACCTGATGGTGTAGCCACCGTCGACGACGAGGTTCTCGCCCGTCGTCGAGCCTGCCTGCGGGGACGCGAGGTAGGCGATCGCCTCGGCGATCTCCTCTGGCTCGATCAGGCGACCATGGACCATCGTCTGCTCAGAGGCGCGCCGCGCAGCGTCAGGATCGGCGCTCGCTCGCACGTAGCTCTCGGTGAGGGGCGTGCGGGTCGGGCCAGGAGAGATCGCGTTGACGCGAATGCCGTCGGCGGCGTGATCGATCGCCATCGCCCGCGTGAGCTGGATGACGGCTCCCTTCGAGGCGCAGTACGCCGCCGCGCCCGGTGCGGCGACGAGGCCGAGCTGCGAGGCCACGTTCACGATCGCGCCTCCCCCCGCCTCACGGAGGTGAGGGATCGCCGCCCGGGCAGTCAGGTAGAGACCGCGCACATTCACCGCGAAGATGCGCTCCCACCCGTCGAGCTCGGTATCGGCCACCGTGCCCCCTGCGAGGACTCCGGCACAGCCCACGACCACGTCGAGCCCAGAGAGCGCCCTGGCCGCCTCGTCGACGGCGCGGCTCACCTCACCGGCCTCTGACACGTCAGCAACCAGGCGCACGCCGAGCTCGACCCGCTCGAGCGACCGCGCATCGATATCCAGTCCGGCAACGCGGGCACCATCCCGCCGAAAGCGGTCGGCCGTTGCCGCTCCGATCCCGGAGGCAGCGCCGGTGATGAGAACTCGGCTTAAGACGGAAGTCATGCGGGGGCGTGGCGTTTGCAGGCTCGACGCCACTGCCGAAAGCTGGCGTCCGATGAGCGGGTCGTCGCTGACAGCGCGTGCTCGCGCCGACCACCCGACCGAGAGTAGTACACGCGAAAGGCCGACCGCAACGAATCGTGCGCTACGAATCGTTACGCTGCGCCGGTGCCGCTGACCGCCGAGGAGCGCGACGGGCTCGATCTCTTGCTCAACGAGTCGGTTCTGCTCGACGCGGAGCTGGATCCGGGCCGGTGCCTGCTCGGGCTCACCTTCTACGTCGAGATGATTCCCGAGCGGGGAGAGCGCGCGACCGAGGATCTCTATCTCCAGCTGCTCCTGCACGGGATCGGGCGGCTTGCCGTCTCGTTTCGGCAGGGAGCCAGCTGGCTCGACCGGAGCGCGCGCCTGGAGCAGCTCGAGCTCGACGAGCTCGGAGCTGCGCTCGGTCGGATTCACTACCCCGATGCGATCTACGGGCGACGCTTCTTCGACGTGCCGGGCGCCCGTGAATTCACACCGTGGCGTGATCTCGTCAGCGTGGAGTTCACGGCGCAGGATTACGACGAGACCGAGGAGGCTGGGCTGCATACCCTGACGGTCTGGAGCGACGAGCTCGAGCTCGGCCGCGATCGCGAGCAGCGGCTCTTCTTCGACCTGTGGGCGTGGTTCGAGCGCGTGTCGATCCGAGACCGACTGGAGCAGCCGGTGGAGCTCAGTGAGGCGATCGCGGCCTCTCGACGCTACTGGGACGCAGTGCGCCAGCGGGGAAGCGGCGGGCCGAGCCCCTATCCGGCCCCTCACGTGCGCATTCCCCTGCCGGGTTGACCCAGCGAGCTTGACTCGCAGGATACGAGGCGGGATACTGGCGTCCCTTGACCTCCAGGAACCGTCGCGTGGTCTGACAAACCAATGCGATTGACTTCTTACTCGTTACAGCGTCCACAGACTCCCGGCCCGCATCTCGTTCACCGTGTGGCCGGCGCGAAAGGAGAAGGTCAACTATGAGACAATTCCGTCCGCGCTTCCGCAGCCGAACGGCGGTGCTGCTCGCCTTGGTCTCAGCGCTCGCGATCGCCCTCGCCGCGTGCGGTGGCGACGACGAGACGACGGCGCCCGCGCCGCCCGCACCCGCGCCACCGGCCGAGCAGCCAGCCCCCGCGCCGCCCGCACCCGCGCCACCGGCCGAACCAGAGGGTTGTCAGGTCAAGGGTGTCGACGATGGCGAGATCAACCTGTTCGGAACGACCGACGCGGCCGGCGCCGCCGGAGACATCGGCCCGAGCGGTGTCCGCTGGGCCGAGCTGTACGTCGAGAAGATCAACGCCGAGGGCGGCATCCTCGGTTGCACGCTCGTCGTCGACATCGAGGACGAGCCCTTCCCCGAGTTCGAGTCCGGCATCCGAAAGTACCGGGCCGCGATCGACTCGGGTGAGTACGACGCCATGATCGTGCTCTTCGACTCGGCACTCATGCTCGCTCTTCCCGAGTTCACCTCCCCCGCGAAGGTCCCCGTGATTGTCGCCGGCCCCGGCGACCACCAGCCCTTCTACGAGGAGTTCTCGCCCTACCTGTTCCAGGCGGGCATCACGACGCTGCACGAGGCACGGGCCTCAGCCCAGTTCGCGATCGACAAGGGCTGGAGGACGGCGGCGATCATCACGCCCAACTACGCCTACGGCCAGGATGTGGCGAGCGCGTTCGTCGAGTACTTCGAGCGGCTGGGCGGCACGATCGTCGAGGAGCAGTTCCCAGACGCTCTCGAGACGAACTTCCAGTCGTACGTCAACGCGGTCGTGTCCGCCGAGCCGGATGTGATCTTCGGAGGCCAGTTCGGTGGCTCGATCCTCGCGCTCTGGCAGCTCTTCGAGGAGCAGGGCCTCGAGATCCCGACGATGTACCTGGTCGAGCGGACGATCCTGGAGTCGATAACGTCCGAGAATCAGGCGCCTCCGCCGAACTCGTACGGCTACACGCGGGGCGCGCTACCGCTGCTGCTCGAGACGTCTCGCGGCCAGGAGGTCCTCAGGCTCTACCAAGAGGCCTTCGGCGACAGCGACCACCCGCTGCCGTCCGAGTGGGTCTACGAGGTCGACAACGGCCTGCAGATGCTCGTGGCGCTCGTCGAGGAGACCCGCTCGGTCGACCCGGATGTCTGGGAGGCACGGATCGACGAGGGCGACTTCGGCTACGTCACCGCCTATAACGTGGGGCTCACGGCCGTCGACCCGCTCAACAACATGTCCGCCCTGTGTGCGGACGTCGGGCTGGCCATCTTCGATCCGGAGATCGGACAGGGCAACTACGATCCGAACGACTCAGGCCACTACTGCCTGCCGGACGTCCTGTCGGCAGAGGAAGCCGCAGAGCGAATCGCAGGGGGCTCATAGGAGTCCGCTGACCGAGAGGACCGCGGTGGAGACGACCAGCGACTGGTGTCAGGGGCACCAGACTGGGCTAGGGTCCGCCGCGGTCCTCAGCGCCCCAAGTTCCCCCGTCGTCTCCCCACGTCGCCAAGCGCGTAACGCTGGCTGATCCGTGGCGACGTACCTAATCGCGCTCCTATCGGGCCTTGGCTCGGCCGCGATCCTCTTCCTCGTCGCCTCTGGTCTGACGCTGATCTTCGGAGCTCTGCGCATCGTGCAGTTTGCGCACGGTTCCGTCTACATGATCGGCGCGTTCCTGACGACGACGCTCGCATTCCAGTTCGGCGGCGGCTCGCACAGCGGCGGGTTCTGGCTAACGTTGCTCGTCGCGGGTCTGTTCGTCGCTGCCCTTGGAGCGGCGACCGAGGTCACGATCTTTCGAAGGATCTACTCGCAGCCGTTCCTGACCCAGTTCCTCGTCACCTTCGCGTTCGTCCTCATCATCGGCGGCGCGATACGGGCGACGTACGGTACGACGCCGAGGATCGTCAAGACCCCGTCGTTCGCCGACGGCTCGATCGCCGTGCTCGATCGGCGCTTCCCCGTCTACCTGATCTTCCTGATGGGGCTGGCGCTGCTGGTTGCGGCGCTCCTGTGGTGGGTGCTGTACGGGACGAACCTGGGACGGATGATCCGTGCCGCAGTGAGCGACTCGGAGCTCCTCGCCCTTTCCGGGGGCAACGTCGCGGTGCTTTTCACCGGCGTGTTCGCGCTCGGATCGTTCCTTGCCGGTGTTGCCGGCGCCGCCGTCACGCCCATCGCGGGCGCGTCGCTGGGCATCGACATCGCCGTGATCCTCAAGGCCTTCATCATCGTCGTGGTCGGCGGCCTGGGGAGTATCCGCGGCGCGCTCGTTGGCTCGATCCTGGTCGGCGTGGCGGAGGCGTTCGGGATTCTGTGGGTTCCGCAGGCATCTCTCGCGATCGTCTTCGCCGTGCTCGTGATCGCTCTTGTCCTGCGGCCGCAGGGCATCTTCGGGAGCGGCGTCCCGTTCGAGCTCGCCGGGTCGGCACAGCCCGAAGGGCTTACCACTGGCTGGTCACCGTTCAGGGCGCTACGCCCGCTGGTCGAGAAGATGCCGCGCCCGAGCGTGTCGCTTCCGCGACCGAGTCTCGCTCGTGCCGAGCTCCCACCCGTCGAGGACGCACGCGTCAATCGCGCTCTCTGGATCCTCACTATTGGCGCCGTCGCCGCATTCGCTGCACTGCCGTTCTGGGCGGGAGTCGCAGACACGTTGCTCATGCGCGAGGCACTGATCCTCGCGCTCTTTGCCATGAGCCTGAACCTCTTGGTCGGCACCACAGGGTTGATGAGCTTCGGACACGCGATGTTCTACGGGCTCGGTGGCTTTGCCGTGGCGCTGTCGGTCGCAAGGCTTGACTGGCCGCCGCTCGCCGGACTCGTGATCGCTCCTGCCATCGGCGCCGTCACCGCCGTCGTCACAGGCCTGATCGTGCTACGCGGGACCGCCCTGTACTTCGGGCTGCTCACGCTCGGCGTCGCCCAGCTCTTCTGGGCGACCGCAAACGGTTGGCGCCACCTCACCGGGGGCGAGAACGGCGTGCCCGGCAACTACGCACCCGGCTGGCTTCAGTCCTTCGATGACCAGTACTGGTTCATCTACGGCTCCGTTGTCTTCTGCATCGCCATCCTCTACGTGATCACGCGCTCGCCGTTCGGCGACACGCTGCGGGGCATTCGCGAGAACCGGCGCCGCGCGACCTTCATGGGCGTCTGGGTGAAGCGCTATGAGCTCAGCGCGTTCGTCATCGCCGGCACGTTCGGTGGCATCGCGGGCGGCCTGTTCGCCATGCACGCGGGTCTCGTCAGCAGCACGATTATGGACTGGCGAAGCTCGGCGCTGCCGCTGATCGTCGGTCTGATCGGCGGCATCGGCGCGTTCCTTGGGCCGGCGGCCGGAGCCCTGTTCTACACGTTCGTTCAGGAAGAGCTCGTGTCGCGAACCATCCTCTGGGACCTCGCAATCGGACTCGTCGTGCTCGGGGTCATCCTGCTCGCGCCAAGGGGACTCGCCGGCGGAATCCGCTGGGTGATCGCATCGCTCCTCGCTCTCAGCGACCGTGCCCTCGGTCGCGTGCCCGTACTGGTCCCGGCGCCAGGCATCGCAGGTGCTGGTGCGCCCATCGACACGAGCCCTGCGAGACCTGGGCTCCAACCGGACCTCGCTCCGCAGCCGGCCGGCGTGCAGGCAACCAACGGCGGCGGAGAGCCGCTGCTCGTCGTTGAAGGGCTACGGAAGAGCTTCGGCGGGCTCGTTGCGGTCGATGACGTTGACCTTGACGTCAGGGAAGGGACGATCCACGCGATTATTGGGCCAAACGGCGCCGGCAAGACGACGGTGTTCAACCTGATCACGGGCCTTCTCGACCAGGACGCGGGCCGCGTCATCTTCAGGGACGAGGAGATCACCGACGTCGCGTCGTGGCGCCTCGTCAAGAAGGGCATCGGGCGATCCTTCCAGCAGACCAGCCTGTTCTGGGCGCTGTCCGCCTTCGACAACGTGCTGCTCGGGGAAGCCGCGGCCAACGATGCCACGCAGCGCCTGTATGGCAAACATTCCCGTGACCTCCAGGCAAAAGCGAACGCTCGCCTGGCGACGGTTGGCCTTGAGGAGCTTGCGGATGTCAGCGCCGGTGAGCTCTCGCACGGCGACCAGCGCTCGCTCGAGCTTGCCGCTGCGCTCGCGGTCGAATCCCGGTTCCTCATGCTCGACGAGCCGACGGCGGGCCTTTCACCCAAGGAGACAGGCGAGGCGGTGGCGCTGATCCAGAAGGTCGCACAAGAGCAGCAGTTGACCGTGCTCTTCGTGGAGCACGACATGGAGGTCGTCTTCAGCGTCGCCGACCGAGTCACAGTCCTTAACCGGGGCGCGGTCCTCGCCGACGGCACTCCCGAGGAGATTCGCCAAAACGAGGACGTTAAGCGCGCCTACCTGGGCGAGGAAGCTAACTGACGGGCGCACGCCGCCCGCTGCACGCAATGCTTGGCTCTAGGACGGCGACGCTGCCGCCCGCCGCACGCCCGTCCGGTGGACGAAGTTCCCAAAGCCCGGATCGACCCGGACCTCGAAGTCCTGCGCGACGACCTGGCCCCGCAGCATCGTCAGCAGCGGCCAGCCGGTCAGCTCGGCCCCGGCGTAGAGGCTGTGATCAGACCACGTCTTCAGCAGCTCGTGGCTGACCGTCTTCGTCAAGCCGAGATCGACTACGGAGAGATCGGCGTCTGAGCCCACCTGGAGCGCGCCCTTCCTCGGGTACAGGCCGAAGATCCGCGCCGCATTGCTCGACGTCACCTCGACGGCCCGCTCCAGGCTCAGCCGGCCTCTGTTGACCCCCTCGCTGAGGATCAGCGGCAGAATCAGCCCGCTCCCCGGGCCGCCCCGGGGAATCTCCCAGATGCTGCCCTCCTTGGCCGCCAGCATCGTCGAGGCGTTGTCGGCACCCACGACATCGAGCAGGCCGCTCCCCAGCGCCTCCCACATCGCCTCGACATCCTCCGCCTTGCGAACCGGCGGGCTGAACTTCACGGCACGGTCGGAGTGCGAAGCGGTGTGGAACAGGTAGTGCGGACAGGTCTCGCCGTACGTCTTCGGCCAGAAGCTCTTGGCTCGCTCAAGCCCCAGCAGCGAGTCGCGGCCCGACATGTGGACAACGAGAAGCGGCACGCCCGCGTACTCGGCGAAGAGGCCGGCGCGCATCACCGCCTCAGCCTCGGAGACACCCGGATGCCCGTCTTCCCACGCAACAAGATCGTCGCGCCCGGTCGCCCGCACCTTGGCGATCGCGCGGTTGCAGATCTCGGCGTTCTCAGCATGGGCAAGCGCGAGCGTCCCGTCGTAGTCGCTGAGCCGCTCGAACGAGTCGACCAGCAACCCATCCGTCAGCCCGTTCCAGTCATCGCCCTCGGGCGCGTCGGGCCGGTCGCGGTAGGAGAGGTAGAACTTCCAGCTCGGGCAGCCCCACTCCTCGACTGCCTCCTCGATGAAGGCGGCCGTCTCATCGTTGAACACGGTTGGGGTCAGCATGAAGTCGATGATCGCGTTCTCAAGTGCCAGCGCTTTGAGCTCGTGGAACTGCCCCGGCTGGAAGCGGTGCATCACATGTGCGGTCGTGATCCCGCCGATCGCCGCCGAGCCGCTGTCGAGCCGGCACTGATCGGAGAAATCGCCCTTGTAGCCCCAGTGCATGTGGGTGTCGATCGCGCCTGGGAGGACGTGCTTCCCGCTGGCATCGATTCTCGCGCTTGCCTCCACCGGCGTTTCGGGATCGAGAACGGCCGCGATGCGCCCGCCGGCGACGGCCAACGTCGCGGCGGTCTGCCCGTCGCCTGAGACGAGCGTCCCGCCCTCGATGACGACGTCGTAGCCAGTCGAGGCGCTCATGCTGCGGCAGCGGCTTCGTGCAGCGTGTTCTTCTGGAACGTCCCGTCCACGACGATCGCCTCGATACGATCCTTGTCACGCAGGACCGTGACGTCGCGGGCGGGGTCGCCGTCGACGACGAGCAGGTCGGCGGCCTTCCCCTGCTCGAGCGTACCCCAGTCATCGCCGCGCCCGACAGCGACGGCCGACTGCTGCGTCGCACAGGTGATGATGTCGAGCGGCGGGATCCCGAGATCCTGGTAGTACTGCATCTCGAAGGCGATGTCGAACGGCGGGAAGACGTGCGCTGCGTCCGAGCCGAGCCCCATCGGCGTGCCGAGCCTGTGGGCCGCCGGGATCGCTTCACGGCACGCGTCGTAGGCGTCCTGGCACTCGTCGATGAACACCTGGATCTGGGCGTCGGTGGGCTTGAACGAGCGCAGGTACTCGCGCGCGTATGACTCGTTCGTGCGGTAGTGGAGCCATGCGATCGTCGGCACGAACACGCAGCTGTACTCCTTGAGCACGAGCAGGCCCTCCTCGTCGAGAAACTCGCCCGAGTGCACCGAGACTGCGCCGGCCTTGGCCGCCGCCTGGGGACCGATCGGGTCGTGCGCGTGCACGTGGACCCGCTTGTTGAACTTGGCAGCCTCCTGGACTGCCGCTGCCAGCTCGTCGTAGACGAGGTCTTGGATCCGGCCGCCGATCCACGGGTTGCCCGGCGTTCCGCTGCCGGTGAGCTTCACCCAGTCGACTCCTTCTCGCATCTGCTTGCGAACCGCTGCGACCACCTGCTCACGGCCGTTCACGCACATGCCGAGGTACGCGTCGTGGTCGGCGTAGCCCCACGCTGCCGTGTGGTCGGCGATGCCCGACGAGCCCGAGATCATCGGGCCGGCCGCGACAACCTTCGGGCCGCGGATCAGGCCTTGCCTCACACCGTCGCGGATCCCGAGCGCGATGTGGCCTCGGCAGGCACCGTCGCCGATCGCGGTACAGCCCATGTCAAGAATCATCCCCGCGCTCTCCACGGCCTTGATCGTGTTGAGCTCGAGGCTCTCGTTCATCTGCTGGAGGATCAGCGCGTACTCGCTGCGGTGGTAGGTCAGGTGCGTGTGCGCGTCGATGATGCCGGGCATCAGCGTCTTGCCCTCAAGGTCGATGACCATCGCATCGGCCGGAACCGGCAGCGAGCCCGAGGGCCCCACGCTGTGGATCTTCTCGCCATCGACGACGAGGCCCGAGCCCGGCTGAGGCTCGCCGCCGGTGCCGTCGATCAGCACCGCATTCGTCAGGACGTACTTCGACATGCCCCTCCCTACTGCTTGCTCACCAACCTAGACGGACTTCGCGAAGTCGCCGACCACCTGGTTGAAGCGCTCGGGCTCTTCGAGGTGCGGGTTGTGCCCGCTCTCGGCGAACAGGATGAGCGTCGCCTCGGGGATCGCGTCCCGCATATAGGGGCCGGTCTTCGGCATGGTCATGTTGCTGATCTCGCCATAGAGCAGGAGCGCGGGAACGTCGATGTCCTTGAGCGTCGGCCGGAAGTCGAAGGGGAAGACGTCCTCGGCGGACTCGACCGCGCTGCGCGGATCAGCCTTGGCGGACTCGGTGACGATCAGCTCGATCGAGTCGGCATGCCGCTCTGGATACCTGAACTCGGCGGTCGCGACGTCTCTCGCGATCCCCTCGGGGTCGTCGTAGAACCGCGCTCGCCACTCGTCGAGATCATCCATGCTCCACGGCGTATCGACACCGTGCACCCAGTCATCCCCCGGCAGCAGCATCGCGACGTCGTCAACGATGCCGACCGCCCGCAGTCGATGCGAGCCGAAGTTCGCGCAGTAGCTCATGACCACGCCTCCGCCCATCGACCAGCCGATCGGAAAGGCGTCGTCGATATCCATCGTGTCGAACAGGTCGCGCACTGCGGTCGCGAGGCCCTTGATCGTCACCTGGCCCTCAAGCGGCGGCGAGCGCCCAAAGCCCGGCAGATCGATAGCGAGGACGCGGTGCTCGTTCGAGAGTCCTTCGAGCTGTCGATACCAGGGCTCGCCGCTCAGCGGCCACCCATGGATGAACAGGATCGGCTTCCCCTCGCCTCGCTCCTGCACATACACCTGGACGCCAGCGCCCACATCAACAAGCGGCATAGCCGGTCCTCCTCGTACCGATTCCCACGACTCTACTGCTTCGAGGACACCCCTGCCTCAGGAGCTCGTGGCAGCCTTGTAGGCCCTCCATGACCCGTGCATCGAGACGTCCACGCCGCCGCCTGCATTCACGTAGTCGGCCGGTGCGAGGACGGTCTCGATCAGACGGCCGTCCTCGAGCTCGACCGCCGCGCCGTAGTACTCCGGCGGCTCGTCGACGAGGAGCGCGCGCCAGCGCTCGTCGGGCACATCCCAGACCTGGACATCGATCGCAACACCGCCCTCGGGCGCCTCGACGAGCCCCGGGAAGCCATCGACGCTGAACAGCCGGTATGCGGGCGCCGTGCGTGCGTGCTTGACGAAGCTCGAGCCCTCAAGCTCAGGTGCGTCGTGTGGCACCACCGTCAGGGTGCCGTAGAAGAGCTTCAGACCCATCGTTCCTCCCGTCCGCGTTACTCGAGTTGGAGATCCTAGGCATGGTGTCCGCATCTGGGTTCCCTGGGGTGTGGGGGGTGGAGACACCAAGGGTCCCGAGAGGGCCCGATTGGAAGGGTGCGGTTGACACGGGCGCGTTAGCCCCCGGTTGTGCGAGCCGGCAGGCCACACTCCAGGGGCGCCGTGACGAGCATCGCCGACGGCGCACTCGGGCAGCCGAGCCACCATGTTCCAGGCGGTCGCGATGACGAAGAAGCGGTGACACGGGCCCCCGGTAGCCCTGGCAGATTGCTTTGCTCACCGGGACGGCGGAGCTTTCGAGAGGGTCTGAAGAGAAGCGCGCGATGGCGAGAGCCGTACCCTGGCGAATTGCTCCGCTCGCCAGGACGGTCAAGCTTGCAATGTGGCTGCCCGCGTCGGGGCGCAGGTGGCTCTCGCAGATCTCCGGCTCGGCAAGACGCCAAGCTGGCGGCTCTCGCGCACGTGGCTCCGTGCGACGGCGGGTAGGCGGAGCGGGCAGAGCAGGCCTCTACCCAACAGATTCCTCTTGGGTCCCACACGTCAGGCCGGCGCGGGCAGGGTAGGCGATGGGCAGGCCGGGCGGCAATCAGGTGGACAAAGCAGCGCAGGACTCTCCGAAGCAGCTGGCATCGCGCCGGCAGCTGCGGGCGCGGGCGGCCGCGCACGACGGATGCAGAGCTTGGCGCAGTTTCGCCACACTTCTGTGGCAGATCGTGCGCCTCCGCTGGGCTACCCTCCCCCGGTGGTGGGCGGACTGCTCTCCGTGGAGGCTCGGCGGCCCCGCGGCCCCACAGCAGCCCCTCGCAGGGGCCCGTACGGCCCCCCACAGCCGCCAGCCGTGCGGGGCCGGCGTCCTGCCCCTCCGTCCAAGCCCATCGCCACGCAGCGGCCCCCCGCAGCCGTCGGCCCGCCTCGCGCGGCGCCGACCGCCGGCCGACCAGCCCCGAACAACTAACGACGGCCGCAGCTCAGACCCCAACCGCTCCGCGAGGCGCCTCAGTGGCCAGGACCACCCAGACCGAGCAGGTTAACGCGGCTGACTCGACACAGTCTGGCAGCAAGCCTGCCGCCCCCTGCGCGCCTCGCCCGCGCCGAGCCGGCCGGCCGCAGGTCAGACGGCGACGGGGTTCTCGGGGAGGTACGGGAGCGGCACCCCCAGGTCGTCCGAGTCGATCTCACGCGCCAGCCGGTGCCCGTCGAAGATCGCGTCGGCGGTAAGCCGGGGTGCGACGCAGTCGCCGATTCGGTAGACACCCTGCACCCCCGCTTGGCGCAGCCGGTCAGGATCCGACCGCAGAGCACGGTAGAGCGCGTCGTTGGAGCAGCGCTGCGTGACGAGCACCACCGCGTCCGCCGCCCACTCGACCCGCCGCTCGGGCACCGGAGCTCGTAGCCTGCCACGAGGCCCGGCTCGATCCCCTCCACCATCCAGCCGCTGACCAGCTCGACGCCGAGCTCGGCGAAGGTGCGCCGCAGCCTCAGTGCCTCGAGCGTCAACACGGTGAAGGGAGCCGGCGCCTCGAGCGGGGTGACGAACACGACGCGGTGGCCGTCGTGCGACAGCTTCTCGGCCACTCCGACGCCCGTGAAGTACCCGTCGCAGTCGAGCACGAGCACCCGCTCGCCCGGCGACTCTTTGCCCTCGAGCATCAGCTGATCCGGCGTCAGCGCGTGCCCACGCAAGGCGTCGGCGCCGGGAGGGTCGTGCCGTTCAGACCGTCGGGCACCAGGTCGAGCCGGTCGCGACGATGGCGAGCGGGGCGCCGCGATCAAGGACAGCGTCGGCGTCCAGAGCGGCTCCGTCTGCGAGCTCGACGTTAGCGCACCGCTCGAGCTGACCCGCGCGGTGCGTGATGATGTGGGCCCACTCCGCGAGACCCGGCAGACGGGCGATCCACCGCAGAGCACCCCCGGCTCATCGTTCGCATCGACGAGCGAGATACGCCGCATCCCGCGCCGAGCCAGGACGAGCGTGCACTCGAGGCCGGCGGGGCCAGCGCCAACCGCGAGCACCTCGCTCTCGGCGTTTGCCGCAGGCTCGAACCGCTCTGGATGCCAGCCCCGCGCGAACTCCTCGCCAGCTGGCGCGTTCTGGGTGCAGATGGAAAACGCCCCCTGGATCGTCCGCGCGGCACAGACGTTGCTGCCGATGCAGCGGCGAACGTCGTCGAGCTGGCCTTGCTCGATCTTGCGAGGCAGGAAGGGATCGGCGATCGACCCCGCCTCCCCCCCTCCCCCCGGGCCGAGCCGATGATGTCGAGGTGCCCGACGCGAACCGCCTCGGCCATCGTGCCCGCATCGGTGAAGCGCCCGACCCCGACAACCGGCTTGGTCGCGTGCGGCTTTGACCCGCTCGAGCCAGGGCCGCTCATAGTGCTCGCCTGCAAAGCGCGAGGACAGCGTGTCCTCGCCCCACTGGGGCGACGACGCTGCCAACCGTGAAGTCCCAGAGGTCGACGAGCCCGTCGAGGAGCTCGACAACCTCGGCGGCATCGTCGACGTCGATCCCACGCGGGCGCAACGAGTCGAGGCACAGGCGGACGGCCACGGCACAGCGGTCGCCGATCGCCTCGCGCACCTCTTCGACGGTCTCCCGGAGGAAGCGAGCGCGGTTCGCGAGCGAGCCGCCGTACTCAAAGCCGCCGTACTCGTCGGTGCGCCTGTTGTAGTGGGGCTTGAGGAACTGCTGCGTGATCGCGTGACCGTGTGCGGCATAGACGGTCGCGATGTCGAAGCCAGCCGAGACCGCACGGCGCGCGGCCGCCGCGTAGAAGCCGCGCAGCTCGCGGATCTCGTCCCGATCCACCGCATAGCACGACTGCGTCCAGGCGAGATCGCTCGGGATCTGGGAGACGCCGCGCGCAGCAACCCTCGTCTCGAGGTTGCGAGCGTGCGCCCACCCATACCAGAGCTCGACGCCCGCAAGCGCACCGTGCTCGTGGACAGCATCGCACATGAGCGAGAGGCTGCGCACGTCCTCCTCGTCCCACAGCCGGCAGACGGCATTCGGGGTGTTGTCGCTCTCCGGGTGAATCGAGCAGAGGTCGGTATGCACGGCCGCCCACCCGCCCTCGGCCGCCATCCCCCGGAAGCTCGCCTGACGGCGCGGACGCTCGACGCCGAAACGGGTGCCGTGCGCCGCCTTGTAGAAGCGATTCCGCAGCCGCTTCGGCCCAACCTGGACGGGCTCGAACAGGATGTCGTGCTCCGCGGGCCTGGCCACGGATGCGCGGGCGCTAGCGGACGCCCGCCTCCGGCACCGTGAGTCGGTAGAGGCCGTGTGGGAGCACGGAGGCGCTCATGCCGGGGAAGACCGCGATCGTGGCCGTCTCCTCCTCGATGATGGCGGGGCCCTCGACTGGCTGCTCGCTCGGAACGCGCTCTCCCGCGAGCACGGGCACATCCACCCGCTCGAGCGCGCCGGGGAGCAGGATCGCGCGGGTCGTGGCCGTCGCGGCACGCGGGGCGTCGGTGGACCCCGACGAGGTGAGTGTCGGTTGCACCTGCTTGAGGATGACGCTCGCGCGGATGCTCAGGAGCTCAGGCTCGTTGTCGCGCTCGCAGTAGGTGTAGAGCTGCGCGTGGCGCGCATGGAAGCGCTCGCGCAGCGTGGCCAGCTCGCTGTCGGTCAGCGTGCCTGTCGGCACCGGCACGTCGCAGTGGTGGATCTGGTCGACGTACTTCATGTCGGCGGCTCGCTCGACGCGCACGCCGCCCTCGGTGAGCGTGGCCCCGACGAGCGCCTCCTCCCCCTCCCGCTCCATCTGCGAGAACAGACCGTCCAGGTCGGCCGGCTCGACGTCGCTTAGCCTCGCGGCATAGGAGCGAACCGCGTCATAGCGCAGATCGGCCGCGGCCTCGCCGAACGCGCACATGGCACCGGCCACCTTCGGGATGAGCACCGTTCCGATCCCAAGCTCGGCGGCGAGGAGCCCTGCGAACGTCGGGCCGGCACCGCCGCCCGCAACCATGACGAAGTCCCGCGGATCGTGCCCGCGCTGGATCGACGCCATCCGAATTCCCTCCACCATGTTGGCCGCAGCGAGCTCGACGATGCCCTGCGCCGCAGCGTCGACGCTGATCCCGAGCGGGCCGGCAACCTCGGCCTCGATGACGTGAACCGAGCGCTCGCTCTCGATCGGCATCCGCCCGCCCAGCAGCGCATCCGACGGCAGGTACCCGAGGACAACGAGGGCGTCGGTCACGGTTGGCCTCGTTCCGCCGCGCCCGTAGCACGCCGGCCCCGGATCGGCCTCGGCGCTTTCGGGACCCACCTGGAGCACACCCTTCTCGTCGACGCGCGCGATGCTGCCGCCGCCGGCACCGATGCTCTCGACGTTCACCATCGGCAGGCCGACGCGGTAGCGGGCAACGTCGACCTCGGCGACCACGTCCGGCAACCCGTCCTTGACGAGACACACGTCGAAGCTCGTCCCGCCCATGTCGATCGAGATCACGTTCTCGTGACCCAGGAGGCTCGCGAGCTGCAGAGCGGCAACCGGTCCGGCTGCTGGGCCTGAGCCAAGCGCCGCGACCGGGCGGCGCTCAAGGATCGACTGAGTGCCGAGGCCTCCGTTCGACTGCATGTAGTAAACGGTGCCGCGGAAGCCTCGCTGGACGAGCGACTGCTCGATGTCCCGCATGTAGGCTGTCAGCCGTGGGCCGACATAGGCGTTGACGACAGTCGTGCTCGTCCGCGTGTACTCGCCAACCCGCGGGAGCACGTCGGTGGAGAGCGAAATGTAGCACTCTGGCAGCGCTTGGCGCACGAGCTCGGCAACGCGGCGCTCGTGCTCTGGGTGCTGGAACGACCACATGAACGAGACGGCGACTGCATCGACATCGTGCTCCTTCAGAGCCCGGACGCTCTGCGCAGCCTGCTCCTCGTCGAGCGGCGTGTAGACCGTCGCGTCGGCGAGCACCCGCTCGTGCACGGGCAGGCGCAGGTAGGCGGGGACGAGCGGCGTCGCGGGCGGAAACGAGAAGTCCCAGCGATGGCCGTCCTCCTTGTGTCCAAGCCGGATCTCGATCGAGTCCTCGTGCCCCTCGGTGGCGAGCAGCGCCGTCTTGGCGCCGCGCCGCTGCAGCAGCGCGTTGAGCGCGACCGTGGTGCCGAGCACGACCAGCTCGCAGTCGGCGATGAAGGCCCGCAGCGGCAGGCCGACCTGCTCAGCAAGCCCCGCGAGACCTTCGAGCAGCGCCTGCGCGGGCGCCTCTCGGTTGGACGGGACCTTGTGGAGGCGCACGACGCCGTCGTCGGCGATCGCCACGAGGTCGGTGAACGTCCCGCCGCTGTCGATGCCAACGCGGTAGGTCATCCGGCAGCCCGCGCCGCGCGCGTTGCGTCCTCGTCGATCTCGAGCGTCTCCGGATCGACCGCGACCCCGTACTCGACGCGGGCCGCCTCCACCGAGACCTTCTGGTGGCGCACATCGTGGAGAACGGTCGCCGGAGCCCGCTCGAACGGATCGCCCGCGCCGCCGCCGCCCTGACTTCGCGTTACGTAGCGCTCGCCGCGCCTGACGACGAAGCTGCCGTTCTCTGTCACCTCGCGAACCACCTCGCCGTCCCGTAGGTGCCAGCCGCGGGCGAGCTTCGGTTCGACGATCTTCGCGTGCGCGTCTCCCACCCCGAGCACCGGGTACTTGCTGCCCTCGCCCCAGGCGATCACCGTCATCTCCTCACCGATCGGCTCGATCTCGACGGTCAGGCCGCAGCCGCCGCGCCACGTGCCGGGGCCGGCCGAGTCCTTCGCGATCTCCACCCGATGGAGGACGATCGGCGCGAGCAGCTCGACAAGCTCGCTGTCACCGGTCTTCAAGCCGCCCATCGAGGCCTGAGCGCCGGCTGAGTGCCAGCCGTCGGCAACACCCATCACGGCGCCGCCGCCGCCCACGATCGATGCGATCAGGATCTCGACCCAGCTCTCCCCGGTCTCCGGGTGCTCACCCGCGAGGTTGACGCACCAGGTGTGGTTCCAGCCGGCGCTCGCCGAGGACATGTCCGCCTGGTTGAGCGCCTCACGGATGAGGTCGCAGATCGTCTCCTGAGGTCCGCCCGTGCAGTTGACGTGCGGCGCCGGCTCCGCGGCGTTGAGCATCGTCCCGCTCGGGCCGAAGTCGATGTGCACAGGTCGGTAGAGCCCCTCGTTGTACGGCGGCTGAACCTGCGCGAACATCATGAGCCCCGCGTTGATGCCGCTCAGCGTGTTCGAGCGGTAGGAGTTCGTGTAGTAGTCGAGCTGCTCGGGCGCCTCCAGACGGATCGTCAGCTCGTCGTCGTCAACCGTGATCTCGGTGCTCAGGGTCTGGTCGCCTCGACCGTGGCCCGTGTCCTCGGCGATGACGCTGGCGCGATACGTCCCGTTGGGCAGCCGTTCGCGAATGAGCGAGCGCATGTGCGCCTCGGCCTGGTCGAGCAGCTGCTCGACGCACGCCCGCACGACGGGAACGCCGTACTTGGTCGCGAGCTCCGTCAGGCGCCGCTCGGCCACGGTCACCGCGCCGAGCTGCGCGTTCATGTCGCCCGCCTGGTCGCGCCGCGAGCGGACGTTCGTGAGGATGAGGTTGATCACGTCCTCGCGGCGCACGCCTCGATCGACGATCTTGATCGGTGGAATGCGCAGGCCCTCCGCGTAGATCTCCTTGGCGTCCCGGTTGTAGCTGCCCGGAACGGGGCCGCCGGCGTCGATCACATGGCCCTTGCTGACAGCCCAGAAGAGCAGCTCACCATCGGCGAAGATCGGCTTGTACATACACATATCAACGATGTGGCTGCCGTCGTAGGCCGGATCGTTGTGGAACATCACATCGCCCGGCCGCACGTCGCCGCCGAAGAACTCGGCGACCGCCTTCGTTGCCATGATCAGGGAGCCGAGGTGGGTCGGCAAGTCCTCGCCCTGGAGGATCATCCGCGGCTCCCAGTCGAACAGGCAGTTCGAGTAGTCGCGAGCGATCGCGTACACGCTCGAGCGGCCCGTCATCTCCATCGTCGAGGTCATGGCTCGCTGGGTCGCCGACAACACGCCCTGGACGACGGCGAGCGTGATCGGGTCGACCTCCGTGCGGCGCGAGTCAGCCACCCTGCTGCACCGCTGCGAGGCCGGTGGGCTCCGCCAGCGCTCCGCGATGCAGCTGGCTCACGAGCTCGTAGGCGAGGCTGGCGTCGAGGCTTCGGTTCAGCTTGGCCGCAACGCGCCGGTTCGCTGTGCGCTTCGTCCAGGCGAGGGCAAAGGCCGAGCGCGCGAGCAGGCGCTCGACGAGCGCCTCGACGGCCTGATCCAGCCGCACGCCCGGAACGGCGGCGTTGATCGCACCGCTCGCTGCCAGCTCGGGCGCGCGAAACGGCCGCGCCAGCATCAGGTACTCCTTCGCGAGCGCCGGCGAGAAGAACCGCTGCACGACCGAGACGGCACCATCTCCTGGCACGATGCCGGCCGGCGGCGGAGCGCTGGCGCCGACGTCTCCAGTAACCCCGAGCGGCGGCGCCTTCAGGTGCTCGCGCTCGTCCATCGCCAAGTGGGTGTCGCAGAAGACCGCATCCTCGGCAGCGACGATGAGGTCGCAGGCAAACGCGATGCTCGAGCCAAACCCGATCGCGTCGCCGTTGACCTTGGCAACGACGGGCTTCTCGATCTCGGCGACCGTCTGGTGGAAGCGCAGGATGCCAAGCGCCGTCCGCCACGAGCCCGCCGGGTCGACGAGGTACCCACGAGCCGCCTGCGACCCATAGAAGGCCGCTCTCAGCGGGACGTAGAACTCGCCTCCCGAGCCGGTGATCACGACCATCCGCACCCGCGCATCGCCGCGCAGGCGCGAGAAGATCTCGCCGAGCTCCGCGTGGTGGCCTGCCGTGCCGCCCATGAGAGACCGCGGGGGACGGATGGTCACCGTCGCCACCTTCCCGTCGACTGCAAGCTCGCACGCGCTGAGTGCCAGCTCGCCAAACCGCCCGCCCTTACCTCTGGTCGCGCTCACGAACTGCTCATCGTGCCAGGCCGTGCTTCACGCCGCTTGGCAAGCGACTATCGTCGCACGCACCGAGCGAGCAAAAAGCCGGGAGGCCTCCATGACCTACACGGTCATAGCCAGCAACCCAGACACGAAGGAATCGGAATCGCGTCGACCACGTTTACCATCAACTTCAGCCGCACCTTCCCCTTCCACACCGGGCTCGTTCCGAACTGGACCGAGCGGGGCCTGATCGTCGCGCCGATGGCGACCGTCAACCCGCACAACGGCCATCGCATCATCGAGCTCTGGAACGCCGGGGTCGGCCTCGACGAGATGATTCCCGAGCTTGAGAAGCGCGACGAGCACTGGAGCTGGCGGCAGGTTGGCGCGGTCTCGGCAACGGGCGAGGTGTTCAGCCACACGGGCGAGGACGCCTGGGATCACGCGAGCCACATCGAGGGCGAGGGCTCGCTCGCGCTCGGCAACTACATGGACGGCCCTGAGCCGGTCAAGGCCATGGCCGCGGCGCTCGAGGAGGGCCGCGATCCCCCGATGGACGAGCGGCTCATGCGCGCGATCGAGGCCGGTCGGGCGGCGGGCGGCCAAGGAAGCCTCGAGCTTGGACCTGTTCCCGAGGCGTGGGCGATTATCCAGGTCTTCAACGACAAGCAGCCGCGGCCGGCCGTCGATCTTCGGGTTGATTTCGACGTCAACGCGGTACCCAAGCTGCGCCGCCTGCTGACGCAGACGAAGCGCATGGACCCGGTGCTCTACACCATGTGCTTCGAGCCGTCGAAGACCTTCGACGTCTACGATGTCGTCTTCGAGATGTTCACCTCCCAGGTCTAGCTGTCGCCCCCAGCCAGCACGTCGACCCACCGAGCGCTGGCCTCGGGCGGGCGCTCGGCTCGTGCATCAGCCCGAGGCGCTGCGGGTCGCGCGCCCTCAGAGGCCGGTAGACCGCCGTGGGCTGTCGTCGGTCTCGACGCGGCCGTGATGGTGGTAATCATCGAGCAGCACGCTGCGGTCGTCGAGCTCGAGGAGCCTGTGCCCGTAGGCCTGCCTCATCAGCTCGGGCGTCAGCACCTCGCCGGGCGGACCCTCCGCGACGACACGGCCCGAGAGCAGGAGCACATGGTCTGCGAGCGCCGCGTCCTCCAGGTCGTGGGTTGCGAGCACGACTGTCCGGTCGGCATCCCGCTCTTCGTAGATGACACGGAGGATGCGGCGGCGCGAGACGAGGTCGAGGCCGATGAGCGGCTCGTCGAGCAGCAGCAGCGCCGCCTCCTGCGCGAGCGCTTGCGCGACGAGCGCGCGCTGGCGCTGTCCTGCCGAGAGCCTGCTCAGGCGGTGGTTGGCAAGCTCATCAATCTCGAGACGCCTCATCGCGTGCTCGATCGCCCGGCGGTCGGCGGCGCGCAAACGGCCCACCGCGCCTCTGCGAGCGAACCTCCCCATCGTCACGGTATCCTTCACCGTGATCGGGAGCACGCCGTTGGCCTCCGTCGTCTGGAGCACGTACGCGATGTCGCTGGGGCGGGGCGGCGGCGGCCCGTCGAGCACCACGAGCTCGCCGCCGGCGAGGCGGCTGAGTCCCGCGACGACGTTCAGGAGCGTCGACTTGCCCGAGCCGTTGGGGCCGATCAGGACGGTCAGCGACCGCGCGGGCACGGTGAACGTCCCGCCTGTGAGCACAACACGGGAGCCGTAGGCGAGCTCGGCACCCACGCCCGCAACGGCAGCGGAGCTTGCGGTCTCATGGGCAGAAGCGGCTAGCAGTGCGCACCTCCCGGACGCGGGCGCCTCAACCCAGGCTCGGATCCTGCAGGGTGAGGCGGGGCGGCGCCTATGGTAGGCAGAGAAGAGTAACAGGAATTAGTATCATTAACATCGCAACTGCTTCAGTGGCGCCGGGCGGAACCAATTCCTTTACCGCTCGTGGCTGGAGTCGAGCACAGGCACCGTGGACTGGCTGATCGAACCCTTCGAGCCCTCGTTCATGCAGCGCGCACTCCTCGCGGGCGCGCTCGTGGCTGCCACGAGTGCGCTCGTCGGCGTGTGGGTTGTCCTGCGACGGCTGAGCTTCCTCGGCGACGCGCTCGCCCACGGCGTTGTGCCGGGACTCGCGATCGCGGCGATCATCGGATTCAACCTCACGCTCGGCGCGGTGATCGGCGCGGTCGCGATGGTCGCCGGGATCTCGCTCGTCCGCCATCGCAGCGGGCTCCCGGAGGACACGGCAATCGGTCTGCTCTTCGCCGGGATGCTCGCCCTCGGCGTGATCATCATCTCGCGCTCCGGCTCGTTCGCCATCGACCTCACCTCGTTCCTCTTCGGGAGCGCTCTCGGCATCTCATGGGACGACATCTACATTCAGATCGGCGCGGCAGGGATCACGCTGGTCGCGATGATCGCCTTCTACCGAAGCTTCCTCGCCATGACGTTCGACGAGCACAAGGCCCAGCTGCTCGGCCTGCGCCCGAGCCTGGCCCGGTTCGTCCTGCTCGGGCTGATCGCGCTGGCTGTCATCGCCTCGTTTCGAGCAGTTGGCGCGCTGCTCGTGTTCGGGCTCCTGATCGCGCCCGCAGCTGCGGCGGCACTCCTCACGAAGCGGATCCCGACGATGATGCTGACTGCCGCGGTGATCGGCGTGCTCGCTGTCTTCATCGGGCTTTTGCTGAGCTTTCACCTCGACCTTGCCGGAGGCGCGTCGATGGCAGCGACGGCTGTCGCGATCTTCGTCGCCGTTCTCGCCGGGCGGGAGCTCGGCACGCGAATCGGCGCGGCCGGCCAGCCAAGGCCGCGCACGCCGGCTCGGTGGAGGCTGCCTGGATAGGACGCGTGCCTCGCCGCGCCCTGCGAGCCTCAGTGCGCGATCGCGGAGGGCGGGCCGGCCCAGGACCGCACGAAGTTCCGCAGGGTCATGTAGACGTTGTCGAAGACCGAGAGCCGCGCGATCTCGTAGCCGTGGCTGTTGGCGCGAACGTGACCGAAGCACGCAACCTGAGCCGCCGCGCCAACCGACCGCACAGCGCTCGCGTCGCTGAGCGTCGCCTCGTAGGTGCCGCGCTGAAGCTCGGTGCCCGCCGCGCAGGCCGCCTCGGCGAGCGCATCGATCAGCGCGTGGCTGTAGTGGACGAGCCGATCCTTCATCCAGATTCCGGGTCGTCCGTCGAGCTCGAGCGGGGCGCTGTCGAGAATCGGGCAGCCGTCGACGGCGACGAAAGCGCTCGGGCGCACCTGCGCCGCGAGCCACTTTGCTCCCTCGCCTCCCGACTCCTCGTGCACGGTGAAGGCGAAGATGGTCGCAGACGCCGGCTGAAGCCGCTCGTCCCGCAGGGCCTTCAGAACCCGCAGCAGTGTCACCACGCCCATGCGATCGTCGAACGTCCAAGCCGCGACCAGAGGATCCGCCTCATCGCCGAAGACAACTGGCCCACGCACGAAGGCCGCGGGCACAGCCTGCGCGCCGGGTCTGATGCCTCGCTCTGCAAGCTGGCGCGCGGACAGGCCGGTAATGACGCGCACCTCATCCCACCCTACGGCCCGGCCGCTGTCCCCATCGCGAAGACCGTGCGTCGATCCCATCGAGAAGACGCCGATGACGCTGGCACCATCCCCCAGCACCTCGACCGGGCACTCGCCCAGCTTCCAGGGATGCAGGCCCCCCGACGGCCCTAGCCGCAAGGAGCCGTCCTCGGCGACCGACGTCACGACCGCGCCGATCTCGTCAATGTGCGCGGCGATCACACACGGGTGCTCGGCAGGGCCACGCGGGCCCGTCGCTACCAGCAGGTTGCCGGCCACGTCGTGCTCCGGCTCATACCCGAGCTCCCGCAGAAGCTGCTCGATCCGGTCAGCCAGGCGCTGCTCGCGGCCGGACGGGGACGGCACGCTGAGGAGGTCGCCAAAGAGCCGCAGCGCCTCGGAGTCAGAGAATGCCTCGGCTCGGGACCGACCCTGGGAAGGGAGATCGCTGCCGCTCACCTGGAATCGCCGCCGCTCACCTGAGCGATTCTTCCCTTTCGGCTCCCCGACCGTCGTGCATTGCCGTCATGTCGCGCATGACCGCCATGGTAGGGCGCCTGCGAGCGTGAACCGCTCGAGCTCTCTCTCGCTCGGCAACCCCCAGCAGGCCTAGAGCTCGCCGCTTTGCGGCCGCATGATTGCGGCGCCGCAGGTTTCCAGGTGGAAGGGGCGCGCCCCGGTAGCAGATCGTGGGGTGCTGGAGGAGCCGAGTCAGCTCGTCGAGCCCCACCGTCCCGGAGGCCAGCGCGCCGCGACCTGTCTCGAGCCGAGCCTCCGAAGAGGCTTGGAGCTCGTCCGGCCGCTGGCTCACGGCGCGCGTCAGCTCGGCGAGCGCGTGGTTCGTATGGATGAGGACGTCGTCTCCGAGCTCGGTCACATGCGTGGCGGTGCTGAAAGCCTCGACGTTGTAGCCACGCCCGTCGCCGCTCAGAAGCAGGTAGTTGTGAGCGCCCGCAAGCTGCGCCTGCGTGATGCAGCTGAGCGCCTGCTCGAGGTCGGTCTGCATCAGCGCCTTGCGGACGGCGAGGGGCCACGTCACTCCGTGCTGTCCGTCGGCGCCAGGGAGGTTGTTGATGCCGACGCAGATGCTAGCGTCCTTCATGCCGATCTGGCCGAGGCAGCCCACAGTGCTGAAGATGAGCGCGCGAGGTCCCTCCAGGGGGCGCACGTCGACCAGCACGACGTAGTCGGCAGCCGAGTCGTGCATGTCCCACGTCTGGGCGAGGAACCCGGCGCCGCGCGCCCGAGCGTCCGGCACGAGGACGGCCGTGCAGCCGTCCTCGAAGCTTCCCTGGCGGGCTCCCCCGCCGTCCAGCTGGCCGTAGACCATGTCGACGACGTCCGTGAAGCCGCCAGCGACGATCAGCTCAACCAGCGAGAGGCCCGTGCTGTCGGACAGGCCGCGCAGCTCCTCGCTCAGCTCGCTCGAGTAGGCCATGTGGGCAGGCACGCACCGCTCGGCGAGCTCGAGAACACGCGCCCTGTCGATCGGATGCGCGCTCCACTGCCCCTGGCAGACCAGCGCGAGCCGCTAGGCGGCGTACGCGCGGATCTGCTCCGCGTACGCTTCCCCGTGAGCTCGCCCACGGGCCCGTGGACGGCCTGCAAGCTCGAGCACGCTGATCGGGCCCCTCGCCATCGCCCAACGGTACTACGCCTGGGAGGCCGTTGGGAGCTGCGCGAGGGATCGAAGGCCGCAGGCCGCCCGGGCAGCAGGTCGTGGCCTGGGAGCCCCTGGGAGCGCGAGCTGGTCAGAATCAGCTGCACGGAATCGCGCGGCTGCGCGGAAGCGGCGCAGTCTCGTGACGCTTTCGTGACAAACCAGTGCGCCTTTCTCGGCTACCCCCCCGGGGGAGGGGGGGAGGGAATTTGGGGAGTACTTGTATTGATAAACCGCCTGTGAGCGGGTGGAATGAGCCCAATGCGAGACAGGGGAACAGCGTTGGCAGGGCGCACGGATAGAGAAGGGAGCAGCCTACTAGAGCTGGCAGAGATGTTCCCCGACGAGGACGCCGCACGCGAGCAGTTTGGGAAGTGGCCGTGGCCGGATGAACGCCGGTGCCCGCGCTGCGAGAGCCAGGATACCCATGTGGCCGGGCAAAGGAACATGCTGTACCGGTGCAGCGCCTACCGCCGCTACTTTTCGGTGAAGACCGGGGCGCTGATGGAGGAGTCGAAGCTGCCGCTGCGGAAGTGGGTGTTCGCGATCTACCTGGAACTCACTTCGCTGAAGGGGGTGTCGTCGTTGAAGCTGGCCCGGGATATCGGTGTGACGCAGAAGACCGCGTGGTTCATGCTGCGCCGCATCCGGGCGGTGTTCCAGAGCGACGGTGACTGGCCGTTCGGCGACGTGGTGGAGTTCGACGAGACACACCTCGGTGGCCGGGAGAAGAACAAGCACGCGTCGAAGCGGCTTGGACGCCAGGCGATGTCAGCGAAGGCGGTTGTGGCTGCGGCCCGTGACCGGGCGACCGGCCGGGCTTCCGTACAGGTTCTCCACAATACTGACAGGGCGACGATGCACTGGTTCGTCGGCCAGCACGCGACGGCTGGGGCGACGATCTGCATGGACGCGCACGCCGGCTACCAGGGCATTCCGGGGGTTGAGCACCTGGTCGTCAACCACGAGGCGGGGGAGCACGTCACCTGGGGTGGCGTGACAACGAACTCGGTGGAGAGCTTCTGGTCGATGCTGAAGCGCGGGATCGTGGGCACCTACCACCGGGTCAGCCGCAAGCACCTACAGAGCTACTTGGGCTCGTTCGCGGGCCGCCGCAACATGCGCGGCCCGGACACGGTGGATCAGATGGCGGCTGTGGTTGCTGGGATGGCGGGCCGGCTCAGCTACCAGCAGCTGACGGCGTAGCCCAGTCCGCATCCTGTAGGTCCTCGGCGGGCAGAATCGGCGAGGCCTCCTGGTGGGCAGGCGGCCTCAAGGGCTCCGTAGTGGAACGGCTAAATACGCTCCCCCCGCAAGAGATGACACCTGACGCGCGGCTGTGGCTGCTGTGCGCGCTGTGGGTGCCGCTGATGGTGCCGGCGGTGCTGACCAGCGTGCTGGTGACGGCCGGCATGATCGTGTGGGGCATGGCGGTGCGCAGACCGTTGGAGCCGATCGACGGCCGCTGGGAGATGGGCGACCTTGGCAACAACGCCGGGGCCCTTGTGGGCGGCCGGCTGTACAGTTGTGTGTGGGTGCGTGGCCTGCGGTGCGGCCGGGCTCCGGTGGTGCCGTTGCGTATGCCGAGACAGAGGATGGCGGAGGTGAGGCGGCTAACAGAGCCCAGGCAGCCCAGGATCACGAAGTAGACTAAGCAACCGCACAAGACGGCAGCGTCGTATGCGCGCCAGCTGCTGCGGAACCCGCACCGGTTGCGCGACGACCGGGACAGCCGCGAGCTGGCGGCGGCGCGGCCGCAGTCGATCGCCGAGTTGCTGGTGAGGATCGGCCTCCCTACAGGTCAGGGATAGGCACCAGTGCCCGGCGTCGGTTCCACACCCACACGACAGCATCAGAGCGCCTAACCGGAGTCAATACAAATATGTACTTCCTGGTGGTGGGTGAGGGACCGACTGTACCTTAAGGGTCGCCGGGGCTGGTGAAGAGGGCTCTTCATGCGGCTGGTCCCACCGGCGATCCAAAGGTTCAATCCGGGCGAGCCGGATGGCCTAAGACGGAATCGGCGTAGTCTCTCCTTTTGTGCGGGGTTCTGGTTTACGGGGTTCCCTGATCCTGTTTCGGTGTTGGCTGGGGTGTGTCCGCACAGGGGCGTTCGTCTTGGTGGCGGGCCCGTGTGCTTCCCAGGCGAGGGGCTGGTTGTCGTCGTGGACGTGATTACGTGGCTGTCGGTGTCGAGGGTGACCGCTTGGCGTGTGCGGCCGGTGTTGCGGGCGAGCTCTGTTGGGGGGACGCCTCGTTTCAGGGCAGGCTGATACGGCCGCGGCGGGGGGACAGCCCTTGCTGGACAAGGGCGGTGACGAGCTCGCGGTCGCGTTCCCTGAGCTGAAACTGATCGGTGCCCACACCGGCTACCCCTGGGAGCGCGAGCTGGTCGCGGTGGCGTGAAAGAACGCCAACGTCTCCACCGGCGCCGACAGCGTCCCGGCGAGCCGCTGGGCGCCCGAGCTCGTCGAGTACATCGAGGGCGAAGGGCGCGAGCAGGCCATGCTCGGCACGAACGACCTGTGCCTCGCCTTCGAGCAAGGCCCAGCCGAGGTGGACGAGCTGGGCTTCGACGAGGAAACCAGGGAGCTGCTGCTCCGCGGCAACCTAGAGCGGGCCTACGGACTCGCCGACCTGCCGTCCGGCGGCCCTGACTGCCATCGCGTGCGCGAGTAGCCTGCAGAGCGTCAGCTCAGCAGAGGAGGCAGCATGCCCGGTAAGACTGAGATCAGCCAGCTCACCGTCGAGCCCTGGGCGTTCGAGCCGAACCGCATCGCGCCAGGCTGGAAGATCGGTGACGTGCTCATCCTGTCCGGACAGGTCGCCGTCGACTCGAACATGGACGTCGTCGGGGCCGGGGACTTCGATGCTCAGGCGGTACAGATCCTCGAGAACATTCAGACCATTCTTGAGACCAACGGCTCGAAGCTCGACAACATCATCAAGGTCACGATCTATCTCACCGACATCGCCCACCTCTCGAGCATCGTCGAGCTCCGAGCGAAGTACTTCACGCCGCCGTACCCGGCATCGACGATGATCGAGGTGTCGGCCCTGGCGTTTCCAGAGCTCATGATCGAGATCGAGGCGATCGCCGTCACCGACGCCGCGATGAGCGGCGCGTGAGGCTGTTGACAGCGCGACCCCAATGGTGAGATTCTCTCGCGCAAGCGACGGCGAACGGGAAGGAGACGAGCTGTGCACGCGCAGCAGGTCGGCATGGGGCGACTAGCCGGGCAGCGCGCGCTCGTCACCGGCGGAGCCTCGGGGATCGGGCAAGCCGTCGCGCGCCGTTTCGCCGAGGAAGGCGCGCAGGTTGTCGTGGGCGACCTCGCAGGCGGCGACGTCGTCCTCGACGTCCGCTCGCGCGAGAGCACTGAGGCCGCCGTGCAGGCGGCCGCCGAGCGGATGGGCGGTCTGACGACCGTCGTGTGCAACGCAGGACGGCCCGTCCTCGGGACGCTGGATACCGTCGAGCTCGATGAGTGGGACGACGGGCTCGCAACCAACCTCACCGGCGTCTACCTAACCGTCAAGGCGGCCTGGCCCTATCTCGTCGAGTACGGTGGCGCGATCCTGTCCACCGCCTCGATCCTCGGTGTCATGGCGACCGGAGGGCAGGCCGTCTACTGCGCCGCGAAGGCGGGTGTCGTCATGTTGACGAAGTGCCTTGCCATCGACGGAGCGCCGCACGGCATCCGCGCCAACTGCGTCTGCCCGGGCATGGTCCAGACGCCGATGCTAGACGGCATCTTCAACCACCAGCCCGACCCGGCTGCCACACGAGCTTCAGCGACGACCTTCGCACCTGCGGGTCGGCTGGGTGAGCCGCGCGACATCGCCGACGCGTTCGTCTACCTGGCGAGCGACGAGGCAAGCTTCGTCACGGGGGTCGCGCTCCCCGTCGACGGGGGCCTGGGCGCAGGCAAGGAGCTCAATCTCTGAACATAGGCGAGGAGAGGGATGAGCAGCGCTGCGATCACACAAAGGGCCATCTCGGCATCGACGGCCAGCGAGCTTCGCGCACACCTTCGAGGCGAGCTCCTGGAGCCGGACGCCGCCTCGTACGACGAGGTCCGCCAGCTCTGGAACGCGGACATCCAGCGCTACCCGGCGGTGATCGCACGCTGCGTCGATGTCGCCGATGTGATCGCATGCGTGAAGTGGGCGCGCTCGCACGACGTTCGGGCTTCGGTGCGCTGCGCCGGCCACAACATCTC
Source organism: Actinomycetes bacterium (assembly GCA_026708005.1). GTDB lineage: Bacteria > Actinomycetota > Thermoleophilia > Gaiellales > Gaiellaceae > JAPOVR01. The sequence goes on along the minus strand of JAPOVR010000060.1, from coordinate 23,170 downwards.
CGGCGCCGCATCGTGCGAGGGTGGCCTGGTCATCGATCTTGGGCCGATGCGGGGTACCCGCGTCGACCTGGTCGCCCAGCGCATCCGCGCACAGGGCGGATGCACCTGGGGTGAGGTCGATCACGCTGCGCAGGCGTTCGGGCTCGCCACCACCGGCGGGGTCAACTCGATCACCGGCATCGGCGGGCTCACGCTCGGCGGCGGCATCGGCTGGCTCATGCGTAAGCACGGGCTCGCCTGCGACAACCTCGTCGCGGCCGACGTCGTCACCGCCGAGGGCGAGCTCATCAGAACCGACGCCGAGGAGAACCCCGACCTGCTCTGGGCGCTGCGCGGAGGCGGCGGCAACTTCGGGATCGTCACCGAGTTCGAGTATCAGCTGCATCGGGTCGGTCCGTTGCTCGCCGGGCTCCTCATGTACTCGGGAGAGCGGGCAACCGACATGCTGCGCTTCTACCGTGAGCTCGCGGCCGACGAGCCCGAGGAGCTCACCTCGTTCGTGATCATCTTGAACGCGCCCAAGGCGCCCGAGCTTCCTCGGGAGCTCCACGGTGCCCGCACGGTGGCGCTCTGCCCGGCCTGGTCAGGGGATCTGGGCGAGGGCGAGCGGGTGATGGATCGGTTGCGCCAGTTCGGCAAGCCGGTGGTCGACACGGTCGACCGGATCTCCTACGTCGATCTGCAGAAGGGCTCAGACGAGGCGTGGCAGCCGGGATTCGGCCGCTACTGGAAGTCGGACTACCTGCGCGAGCTGCCGGACGAGGCGATCGAGGTCATCGTCAACCACTGCGATCGGTTCAAGGCACCAACCGCAGGTGCCGGTCACGCAGACGCGCTCTCGATCCAGCCGACCTGCTTCTTCGAGATCGGCCACATGGAGGGCGCCATCTCGCGCGTCGGCGACGACGAGTCCGCCGTCGGGCACCGAAGCGCTCCGTACCTGCATGGCACGTTCACCGTCTGGAGGGAGCCCGGGGATCGGGAGGAGCAGATCAGGTGGGCCACCGAGCTCTGGGAGGCACTGCTGCAGTACTCCGACGGCGGCGCCTACGTCAACTACCTCGGCGAGGAAGGTGAGGACAGGATCCGAGGCTCATACGGCGAGGAGAAGTACGCGCGGCTCGTCGACGTGAAGACGAAGTACGACCCGACGAACTTCTTCACAGGCCAGCAGAACATCAAGCCACGGAGTGCCTAGACCGGCCTCGCACACGGAGCGACCGACGCCCAAGGAGGAGGACGTATGCCACACGCAATGATCGAGGGAAACCGCATGTGGTACGAGATCAAGGGCTCGGGTCCACACGTGCTCCAGATCGGCGGCGCCGGCTTCGCCCATCTCAACTTCACCCGGGTCACCGACGAGATGGGCAAGCACTTCACGGTGATCGACACGGATCAGATCGGAAACGGCCATAGCGACAAGCCCGAGCGCAAGTACACGATCGACTCGTGGGCCGACGAGGTCGCTGAGCTCCTCGACTTAATCGGCATCGAGCGCACGCACGTCCACTCGTCCTCGACCGGTGGCATGATCGCGATCAGGCTCGCGTCAAGGTACCCCGAGAAGGTCGATCGGCTCATTCTAGGAGCGACTGCGGCGAAGTTCGATTTCATGTGCAAGGCCCAGTTCGAGGTGCGAAAGGCACTCGCCCGGGCCTACGGCGTCGACGCCAAGCCGCTTGCGTACGACCTCGTCACGATCGCGCTCTCGGCCGAGTACCTCGATTCGCCTGCCGGTGGCGAGCCGATGGTCGAGGAGGTGGCACGGCTACTCGGCCAGATGACGACAGCCGAGAACTGGTGCAGCGCCTGCGAGGCGATGACCGAGGCAGACCTCCGCGACGATCTGCCGAAGATCCAGTCGCCGACGCTCGTCGTCTGCGGGGAGCTCGACAACAATACGCCGCTCGTGCAGGCGCCCAGCGGTGCCGGGATGCGCTACATCGCCGAGCACATCCCGAACGCGAGGCTCGAGGTGATCGAGGGGGCGGGACACACAACGCTGCTCGAGACACCCGAGCGCATGACCGAGCTCACCGTCGACTTCCTGACGCAGGACTGAGCGGTTCCGACCGCGGGCGGGCGGGTGAGTGGCGATGCGATTCGCGGTCGACACGGGTGGAACATTCACCGATCTCGTCGTCGAGGACGCCGAGGGGCGGTTCCACCTGTTCAAGGCGGCTACGACGCCGGACGATCCCACGCAGGGTGTGCTCGACGCCCTCGAGCGAGGGGCGCGGAATCTCGGGACCGATCGCCGGATCTTGCTCGGCCAGGCTGAGCTCTTTCTCCACGGCACGACCCGTGCGACCAACGCGATCCTCACCGGCACGACGGCGCGCACCGCGTTCCTGACCACGCGCGGACATCCCGGCATCCTGCTGTTTCGCGAGGGCGGCCGCACCGACATCTTCGACTGGTCGCGGCCCTACCCGGAGCTCTACGTGCCCCGCGCGCTCGCGTACGAGGTGCCCGAGCGCATCGGGGCCGATGGCGAGATCTTCCGTGCCCTCGATAAGATCGCCGCAACGGAGATCGCCCGAGAGCTGGGAGCCGGCGGTGTCGAGACCGTGCCGATCTGCTTGCTGTGGTCGACCGTCAACCCGCAGCACGAGCGCGGCGTGGCGCGCTGCTCGACGAGCTGTTGCCAGGTGCCCCCCGTACACGCTCTCGCATGCCCTCAACCCCACCATCCGCGAGTACCGGCGCGCGTCGGCGACCGCGATCGACGCCTCGCTGAAGCCGGTCATGACCTCGTACCTGCGTGGCCTGGCAGAGCGGCTTCGCGACGCCGGTCTGCCGCCCGAGAGCCGGGTGCTCCTGGTCACCCCGAGCGGCGGCCTCGTCGACGCAGACGACATGGCCCAGAAGCCGATTCTCTCGATCGGCTCCGGCCCGGCGATGTCACCGGTCGCCGGACGCGAGTACGCGCGCGCCGAGGCGGCTGCCGAGACGATCGTCGTCACCGACGCGGGCGGCACGAGCTACGATGTCAGCGTCGTACGGCGCGGCCAGATCCCGCTCACGCAGGAGACCTGGCTCGGCGACCCGTTCTTCGGCCACATGACCGGCTTCCCGTCGATCGACGTCCGCAGCATCGGCGCGGGCGGGGGAAGCCTGGCGCGTGTCGACTCGGGGGGGCCTGCTCCACGTGGGCCCGGAGAGCGCAGGGGCCGAGCCCGGGCCGGCCTGTTACGGGCGGGGCGGGATGCAGCCGACGGTGACGGACGCCGCCTCGTCCTGGGCTATATCGATCCCGGCTACCTCCTCAGCGGGGCGATGCGCCTCGACGTCGAGGTGGTTGAGCGGGCGCTGGGAGCGCATGTCGCCAGGCCGCTCGGCCTTGGGCTCGAGGAGGGCGCCGCCGCCGTGCTGCGGCTGGTGACCGAGAGGATGGCGCGCGCGATCGAGGAGATCACAGCCAACCAGGGGATCGATCCCCGGGCCGCGGCGCTAGTGAGCGGCGGCGCGGCCGGCCTCAATGCGGTCGCGATCGCCCGGCGGCTGGGCTGCGTGCGCGTTATCATTCCCGAGCCCGCCGCGGCGTTGAGTGCGCCCGGCGCGCTCTTGTCCGACCTGAGCGGCGAGTTCTCGCGCACCTGCCTGACCACGACCGGCGACTTCGACGTCGAGGCGGTCAACGGGGTGCTGTCCGAGCTTGCCGACGAGTGCCGCAACTTCCAGGATGGACCCGCGGCCGACGCCGCCGAGACCGACATCGAGTTGTCGGTCGAGGGCCGCTACGTCGGCCAGACCTGGGAGATCGCTGTGCCAGTGCGCGTCACGCGGTTCGGCTCGCCGGCCGACGTCGAGCAGCTTCGCCAGGACTTCCACGCGGCTCACGCAGAGCTCTTCGCCGTCGACGACCCCGCCTCCGAGATCGAGCTCGTCACCTGGCACGCTCGCGTCAGCTGCAGGCTTCGTGACGTCAGCCTTCCGCAGTTTGCCTCCCGTGGCCGCCGGACCGCGCGAGTCGAACGGGCGGCGCTCAGCCTACTTCGCCGGCGAGGGCATGGTGGCACCACCACCGCCCTCCTCGAGCGTCTCGAGGCGGGCGACACGCTCCGCGGGCCGGCGATCATCGAGTCACCGGTCACGACGGTCGTGCTCGAAGCCGGCGCCGCGGCGGAGCGAACGGCCGGCGGGAGCCTCTCGATACTTCCCGGCGGTGCGCAATGACGCGTGAGCTCGACGGCGTTGACCTGGCAGTGCTCTCGAACCGCTTCGAGGGCGTGGTACGGGCGATGATCAACACGCTCTTCCGCACGAGCCGCTCCGGGGTGCTCGCGACGGCGCGAGACCTCTCCTGCGCGATCATCACAAGAGACTGCGAGTTCCTGGCCGCGGCGGAGTCTCTGCCGATCCACGTGCTCGGCGGCGACCTCGCTGCCCGCGCGCTGCACGAGCTCCATCCGGAGCTTCGCCTCGGCGATGTCTTCCTCAACAACTCGCCCTACCGCGGGAACACGCATCCCGCCGACCACTCGATTCTCGTGCCCGTGATCGACGAGGACGGGACGCACTACTTCACGGTCTTCACCAAGGCGCACGTCGCCGACTGCGGGGCGTCGCGGCCCACCACCTACTCCTCGACGGCGCGGGATGTCTACGACGAGGGACGCTGATCTTCGCGCACACGAGGATCCAGGAGGACTACACGGACTGCGAGGACATCATCCGCATGTGCCGTATGCAGATTCGCGTGCCCGACGACTGGCGCGGCGACTACCTCGCGCAGATCGGCGCCGCGCGAATCGGCGAGCGGCTCCTGCTCGAGATGGGAGACGAGTACGGCTGGGAGACGCTCCACGCGTACGCGCGAAGCTGGTTCGGCTACAGCGAGCAGCGCATGGTCGAGGCGGTTTGAGAGCTGCCCAGCGGGCGCATCGTCGCCACGACCGCGCACGACCCATTTCCGGCCATCCCCGACGGGATCCCGCTCTCGGTGACAGTCGACATCCGGCCGGACGACGGGCTCGTCGAGGTCGACCTGCGCGACAACCCCGGCTGCATGCCCTGTGGGTTCAACATGACCGAGGCCTACGCGCGGGGCGCCGCGCTGATCGCGGTCTTCAACAGCCTGTCGCAACCGGTTCCTCCCAACGCCGGGAGCTTCCGGCGCGTCAACGTCCTCCTACGGGAGAACTGTGTGGCGGGGATCCCGCGCCACCCGGCGTGCTGCTCGTGCGGGATGAGCCCGACCGACCGCGTCATCAATGCGATCGCACGCGTGATCGCCGAGCTTGGGGAGGGCGTCGGCATGGCGGAGGCGGGCGTGAACATGCCGCCGGCCTTCGGCGTTCTCTCAGGCGACGACCCGCGCACGGGAGGCACGTCGTTCATCAACCAGGCGATCCTGCCTGCGGTGACGGGCGGTGCGGGCATGCCGGGGGCGACGGCTAGCTGCTGGACGCCGTACCGATCGTGTCCGGGGCGGTGTTGCATGACAGCTTGGAGATGGACGAGCGACGGCATCCGATTCGGATCGAGGACCAGCGGATCATCAGGGACAGCGAGGGCGCGGGACGGTTCAGGGGGCGCCGGGAGCCACCGTCGAGTACGGACCTGTCGGTTGCTCGATCGACGTCATGTACACGAGCGATGGAACGGTGACGCCGGCGCAGGGCGTGCGAGGCGGGCAGGCCGGGGCCCCGGGCAACCCAGTACAAGCGACTCGTCTCGGGCGATCTCGTCGAGGCCAGCCCCGAGCGGGCCCGACTCGAGCCGGGTGAGACGATCATCTCGGCCTCCTGAGGTGGCGGCGGCTATGGCCCGCCGACCGAGCGCGACCCCGAGCGCGTTCGCCGCGACATCCTCCAGGGCTGGGTCTCCCGTGAGCAGGCTGAGTCCGTCTACGGTGTTGTCGTCACCCAAGCGGGCGAGGTCGATGTCGAGGCGACCGCACGTCTGCGGGGACGGACGCAGGTAGAGAGGGCCTAGCCCGCGCCGCCTTCGAGGTTCTCCCGGACAGCCTCGATTGTGGCTTCCTTCCCGCCTTCGGGCTGAACTCCACAACCTCGGTCTCCTCGACGAAGAGCGGCACGTGCCCGGGAGGCATGTAGTACGCCTGACCGGGGGTGATGGTCTCCTCGCCATCGTCGTAGCGCACGACCATCTTGCCTTTGAAGATGTAGCTCCAGTGCGGGCACTGACAGCTCTCGCCCGGAAGGCCCTCGAAGAGAGGAGCCGAATCCGTTCCGGCCGGGACTGTCTCGAACGAGACGACGAGGTCGCCCTACTCCTCCATACGCGACTCGAAGCCGTCACCCGCCGCCACCAACGGAACCTGATCCTTCGGTGCGTGCATTCGCGCTGCCCTCCGTTCTGTCATCAGGATGAGCCGACGCCATTCGCAGCTCCAGCCGATGCTATCCCGGCAAGGGCTAGGACGCCGCTCGGTCTGGCGAAGACGTCGTTGTCCCCAGTCGGAGGTGCGAACGGGCCGCGGGTGACACCACCTCTGTCCCTCCGACCGAGCGCGACCCCGAGCGCGTTCGCCACGACGTCGTCGAGGGCTGGGTCTCCCGTGAGCGGGCCGAGTCCGTCTACGGCGTGGTCCTCGCCGAAGCGGGCGAGGTCGATGTCGAGGCGGCCGCGCGTCTGCGGAGAGGGACTCAGACGCCGGGGACGGACTCGCTCGGGCCCTCACCCGCGGCAGTAAACCGGCGGGAAGGCGCCGCCTTGATCCGCCCGGGTCGTTCGCGCCACAATGGCGCTCCTCGATGGCGACTGTGGTCGAACGCTCAGACAGGCTGATCGCGTACCGAACGCTCGCGATCGGCGAGCCATGGTGCGACGACGTCCGGCCGCCGATCCTCTTTCAGCACGGGCTTGGTCTCCACGGCGAGATGTGGCTCCCCTGGGCACGGGAGCTGCTCGTGCATGGCCGGGTCCTCCTGCCCGACCTGCGCGGCCACGGCGAGTCGGCCGCCGCGTGGCAGGAGAAGGCATACGGAGAGGACGAGCTCGCAGCCGACGTCGTCAGCGTCCTCGACCACGCGGGGATCGACCGGTGTCACTACGTGGGCGAGTCGTTCGGCGGGACGCTGGGCCTGGTGGTGGCGGCTCGCTGGCCCGAGCGGATCCGCTCGCTGACGCTGTGCTCCACTGCGTTTCGCGGCGCGACCATCTCGAACATCGGCGGCTGGCCAGATCTCGTCTTCAGCGAGGACGGCATGGCGAAGTGGTCGGCCGAGATCAGCGCCGGCCGCTTCGATGCCGCGAGCGTTGGCCGCATCGCGGACTGGGTCGACGAAGCCCAGCGGAGCCTCGAGCCGCGCGTCGTGGCCGGGCTCGTCCGCTGCCTCCAAGCCGTCGATCTCACCGACGTGCTGCCCTCGCTGACCACGCCAGTGCTGGTGCTGGCGCCGGCAGGCAGCCCGTTCATCAACCTCGAGAGCGCTCGCGCGCTCCATCGCGCCCTCCCGTTCGGTGAGATCGTCTACCTGCACGATGCGATGCACGGCGCCGCGCTGACGCACTGGCAGGACTGCGCAGCGGCCACGAGTCGCTTCATCGACAGAGCCAACCGCGGCCCGGCATGAGACGGGCCGGCGCCGACGTCGGCGGAACGTTCACCATTCGGCTTGGCGCGGTGGCGGCCCGCTCACGCACCGAGCCGCGCCCGTAGGTCCGCCGCATAGGCTGACCAACACATGTGGCAATTGGGGATGGGCAGGGTCCTCACCTATCGCACGGACGGCGCCGACGTTGCTCATGAGCTGGAAGTGACCTGCCCCAGTCTTTGTGCCAGGGTCTCTGTGCGCTCCGCTGGGCCACCCTCCCCCGGGTGGTGGGTGGGGGTGGGCGCCCTCGAGGCGGCCAGCCTCGGGGCGGCCGGCCTGGGGACGGGCTGCCCCGGCGGCGCCTGGCCGATCGGCTCGGCGCTCAGGCGGCCTGCGCCCGTCTGCCCCCATACCGCAGCAGGAAGAGCGCGGTTGCCTTGCAGTGGTTGACGACCTCGTCGAGGTGCACGCGCTCGTCGATGCGGTGCGCGTAGCTCACGTCGCCTGGCCCGAACACGACCGCCGGAATGCCGGCCTGCGCAAACCAGCCCGCATCGGTGATCCCTCCTCGCCCGCCGATCCGCGGCTCCAGGCCAGAGGCGTCACGGACTGACTCGCGCAGCGTCGCGATGGCCTCCGAGGAGAGGTCGATGTCGGACGGCATGAACTCGACGGGAAACTCAGGCGGGTTCCACTCGATGGTCGGGGGATGCTCGCGGAGCCAGCCGTCGAGCAGCGCTGCGCGGGCAACCTGCTCCTCGACCTCTGCGATGACGTCGTCCTTCCTCTCATGGGGAAGGTACGTCACGGTGACGTAGGCGTCGCAGCGATCCGGGAGCATGAACGTGCTGGTGCCTCCGTCGATCCGGAAGACGTTGATGTTGCCCGCCCCCGGCGGGACGAGATCGTGCGTCTTGAAGACCGCCCACTGGCGCTCGAGATCGGTGAGCGCCGGGATGATCCGCAGCGCCATCTTGTCCACGCAGTTGGCGCCCTGAAGCTCGCCGCCGGCGTTCATCGTGAACTTCCGCGCCGACAGGTGCAGGCTCTTCGGGCTGGTGATCGAGATCCGGCAGTTCATGACGCCGATGCACGCGACGAGGTCGCGGCCCGAGCTCGACTCGCCGACGATCGCGAAGTCGCCACCATAGCCGCGCTTGATAGCGCTCTGCGTGCCGGGCTCCCCCGCCTCCTCACCCATGACGCTGTGAACGATCACGTCGGCTTCCGGCTGCACGCCGTGCTGCTGGAGCACCTGGACTGCGAACATGAACGATGCGTTGGCCGACTTCATGTCGGACGAGCCGCGGCCGATCAGGTCGCGCCCGTCGATGACAGGGTCGTACGGGTCGTTCGACCACTGCTCGAGGAGCCGATCCTCGCACACGTCGATATGGCCGTTCAGCGTGATGCTGTGGCCCCCGCCGGCTCCCCGCCACACGCCCACGACATTCGGTCGGTTGGGGAGCACATCCCAGCGATCGACCTCAAGCCCGAGCCCGCGGAGATGCGACTCGACCCAGCTCTGGGCCTCCGCCTCGTTCCCGCCTGGAGGGTTCGGCGTGCGGAACCTGACCAGCGTCGCGAGCAGGTCGAACAGCGCGTCCTCGTTGGCCTCGATGTCGGCGAGGACAGCCCGCTCGAGCTCTGCTGCCGCGGCAGTCGCCGTCTCGTCAGCGCGGCTCATCGCTCGGCGGGACGCGGCCAGGCCTGAGCCACGGTGAAACCCCTGAGCCACGGTGAAAACCGCCGGTCGCCCCTTCCGCCCTCGTCAGCTGATGCTCGGGCCGTCACGGGAGCGCCCCGATCTGCTCGTAGAGGCCGACCATGTCGAAGTACTGGCGGGTCTCGGTGATCCTGTCGTCGTCGAACACCACGAAGAGCGCGGCGGCGGTGGACTGATGGATGCCAGTCGCATCGATCGTTCGACCCAACCCCTCCAGGGCTCCCTCATGCGTGCCGGCCCACACCAGCTCCACGGCCACGGTCTGACCGCTTGCCATCACGTTAGTCAGCGTGCCTCGCACGTCCGGGAACGCTCCCTTCCACCCGCTCATCGCATCGATGAACGCCTGAGGGCCGTCGAGCGTTCGGCCCGTACCAAGCTCGATGTAGCGAAAGTTCTCGGCAAGGAGCGCTGCCACCCCCTGCCAGTCGCTGTTCCCGATCGCGTTGACGAGCCCGCAGGCTGCATCAATGCGCGCCGTGTCGTCCATCATCGCTCCCTTCCCAGACCTCGTCGAAGATTCGAAGCCAGTTCTCGCCGAGGATCTTGCGGATCCGGGGCTCAGGCCATCCGCGCCGGAGCATCGCCTCGGTCACGTTTCCGAGCTCCGCAATCTCGCTGACTCCACGGGGCAGCACGGGCTCCATCAGCTCCTTGAGCGACTGCTGGGTGACCATCCGCGCATAGCCCTTATCGCGCAGGAGCCACTCGAAGAACGTCTTGCCGTGGCCTTGGGTGAAATCGGTCCCGATTGCGACGTGATCCTCCCCCATGGTGCTCACCATGTGCCCGATCAGATCCACGTAGTCCTCGACGGTTGCGTCATTGCCGGCCGCCATGAACGCGGGCAAGAGGCAGGCACCCGCCAGGCCCCCGTGATCGGCGATGAACCGCAGCTCTTCGTCGGACTTCGTGCGCGGGTGCGGCTTGAGCGCGGCCGGCGCGACGTGGCTGTAGACGACCGGCTTGGTCGAGTGGGTGATCACGTCGTGGCTCGTCTGCGGCCCGACATGGGAAAGATCGGCGAGAATCCCGATCTCGTTCATCTCGGCGAGCGCCTCGCGGCCGAAGTCTGTGAGACCCGAGTCGGTCGTCTCGTAGCAGCCGGCGCCGATCAGGTTCTGGGTGTTGTACGTCACCTGGATGACCCGCACCCCGAGCTCGTGGAAGATCCGCAAGTACGAGAGGTTGTCCTCGAGCGCGGAGGTGTTCTGAAAGCCGAGGATGATTCCAACCTGGCCGTTCTGAGCGGCGTGCTGGATGTCGCCGACCGTGAAGATCTGGCACAGGCCGTCGCTCGCCCGGCACCAGGCCTTGAACGAGGCGATGTTGTCGATCGTCTCCCGGAAGCCTTCCCACACGCAGCACGTGCAGTTGACGGCGGTGAGACCCCCCTTGCGCATCTCTTCGAAGATTTCCGGGCCCCAGTCATCGATCTGGAGGCCATCGATGACGATGGCCTCGCGATGGAGCTGCTGCGCTCGCTCGACTGCCAGACCACCGGCCTCGCTCATGAGCTGGCCGACCTCCTACGCCCGTGCCCGCTGCAACGCACCGACCGATTCTGCCTTCGCGTAGAAGGGCCGCAGGTAGTCGAGGTGGCGCTGCATCTCCCTGCACGCCCGCTTGGCGTCGTGGCCTGCGAGTGCCTCGTAGATCGCAAGGTGGTCGCGGCAGATCGCTTCGCGGAAGTCGCGGCGCCGCGGCAGGCGCTCGACCTTTGCTCTGATCACGTCGAGAAGCGGCTGGGTCGCGATCACGACCATTGGGTTGGCGGTCGCCTGAAGCACCTCGATGTGAAACCGTTGGTCCTTCTCAAACTGCTCGTCCGCCGACTGCGCCGAAGGATCGGTCACAAGCGCGGCCGAGATCGCCTCAACCGCCTCGTCCGTGCATCGCGCGGCGGCGAGACCGGCAGCGGGTACCTCGATCAGCTGGCGTGCTTCCAGTACCGCCTCGAGCATGACGGACTCCGACGAGGTGAGCAGCGCGACGTTGCCACCGATCACGTTGGCGACATGGGCGACGTCGGGTCTGGCGACGTACGCTCCGCCGTTGCGCCCGACCACGACGCGGACGAGGTGCCAAGCCTCCAGCAGGCGAAGCGCCTCCCGAATCGTCGAGCGGCTCGTATCGAACTGCTCCGCAAGCGCCTCCTCGGTTGGGAGGCGCGTGCCCGGCTGGAGCGTTCCGTCGTCGATGCGCGCGCGGATCTGATCAGCGACCTGCTCGTAGGCGCGGCGGCTAGGGCTGCGCGGCTCGAGCACCTCAACCCCGCTGGCAGCTAGGCCCTTGCGCCCAGAGGCGCCGCGCTCGCCTCGCCCGAAGCCGGTTCGGCCGGGACCAGCGCCTCGATGGCTCGCGCCCTTGCTCATCGCGTGCCCACGTCCGTTCCGCCGACAGCCGCAGCGGCCGCACCCTTCCTGCGCCTGCTCCACACGTCCCAGGCGACCGCTGCGACCAGGATCGACCCCTTGATGACATCCTGGTAGAACGAGCCCAGGTTCAGCGTGTCGAAGCCGTTCTCCATGACGGCCAGAATCGCCACGCCGACCGCGGTGCGCCACATGGCTCCGACGCCGCCGCCGACCGCGGTTCCGCCCAGCACGATCGCGATGATCACATCGACCTCGATCAGAACGGCCGCGTCGGCCTGGCTGATTCCCAGCCGCGAGAAGAAGATCATCCCCGCCAGCGCCGCGGCAATCCCGGAGATCGCGTACGTGCCAACGAGAACGCGCTCGACAGCGATTCCCGACAGGCGGCTCGCCGCGGGATTCCCCCCGACGGCATAGACCGTGCGGCCGTACACCGACCGCGAGAGCACAGCGCCACCGATCAGGAACAGACCGACGAGGATCACCGCCGACCAGGCCAGCTGGCCGACCCGCGACTGCCCGAGCACACCGAAGGCGGCGTTGTCGGTCAGGATGATGGGGGCAGCGCCCGAGTAGATCAGCGCTAAGCCCCGCGCCACCTGCCCCATGCCGATCGTGGCAATAAACGCGTTCACGCCGGCGCGCGTGATGATCAGCCCGTTCGCGATCCCGAGCCCGAGACCCACGATGAGCGCGACGGGCACCCCGAACTCGAAGAGCCCATCCCGCGCCAGCCCAGCGAACATCACCCCTGCCAGGACGAAGATGCCGCCCACCGACAGGTCGAACCCGCCGCCGATCATGACGAACGTCCCGGCCATGGCCATGATCCCGATCGGCGCCCACTGCTGGAGGAGGTTCAGCAGGTTCCGGGAGGTGAGGAATGCCGGCTCCCCGATCGCGACCGCCGCCACGAGGGCTGCGAGTAGGAGCAGGATGCCGTAGCCCTGCAGCAGATTCAGGGCCTTCGACCGGACGGTGTCGAGCCTGCGGGAGCTGGCGTCGGCGGTTGCGTCAGCCATCTCGGCCCACTGCGCCGCCGGCGGCGAGATCACGCTGCTGGCCCGCTTTCTCCACCGCGAAGACCTCGCCCAGAATCGCATCGACGCTGATCGCGTCGCCTGTGAGATCGCCCCGCACCGACCCATCCCTCGCCATCAGGAGCACACGATCGGACGTCGCGACGACCTCCTCGAACTCCGAGGACACGAAGACGACCGCGTTCCCTGCATCCGCCAGCTGGCGGATCGCGGTCAGCACCTCCTGTTTGGCCCGCACGTCGATACCGCGCGTCGGCTCGTCGATCAGGAAGACGAGCGGCGGCGCATACAGCCACTTCGCGAGCAGGACCTTCTGCTGGTTTCCCCCCGAGAGGGTCCCCGCGACCGTACCGGGCTGGCCTCCATAGCCCACCTGCTCGAGAGGCTGCTCGGAGCCGTTCATGCTGCGCGTCTTGTGCAACATGCCCAGATGCGCCACCTTCTGCAGATCGGTGATCGTCACGTTGTCGTAGGCGGGCATGCCGAGCACGAGCCCTTCGCGCCGTCGCTCCTCGGGGACGAGCGCGATCCCAAGCCGCAGGGCCTGACGGCTCGACTGAGGCCACTTGACCGGCTTCCCGGCGATGTGGAGCTCGCCGTCGCTCTGGCGCAGCAGCCCAGCGAGCGCCCGCAAGAGCGTCGAGCGCCCCGAGCCCACGAGCCCGGCGATACCGAGGATCTCGCCGCGCCGAACATCGAAGGACACGCCGGCCAGCTTCCCCGGAACCGTCACATTGCGAGCAGAGAGCACAACGTCCTGGTCGGGCGCTTGAGCGGCCGGGAACGCCGTTGGCGCAGCTTCAGGGCAGGCCTCGGCGGGCGCCTTCTCGAAGCCGAGGGCGACGCTGGCGTCGCCCACCATCCGCTCGACGAGCGCCCTCTTCGTCCAGGCCGAGGCGGGCTGTGTCGCGACATGCCGACCGTCGCGGAGCACCGTGATCACGTCGGTCAACGCGAGGACCTCGTCGAGGTCGTGCGAGATGAAGATGACCGTTCGACCGTGACCCGCGAGGCGCCGAACGAGCCCGTAGAGCTTCTCGCGCTCAGAGCGCCCGAGCGCCGCGGTGGGCTCGTCCATGAGCAGCACCTTCGCCTCCCGGCGCGTGGCCCGCATGATCTCGACCATCGTGAGATCGGCAACCGACAGGTCGCTGGCGACCGCGTGCGGGTTGAGGGAGACGTCGAGCGACTCGCACAGCCGAGCGAACTCCTGGCTCATGCGGCGCCAGGCGACCCACGGCCCCCTCTTTGGGTAATCCCCCATGAACACGTTCTCGAGCGCCGAGAGAGCCTCGGCGATCATCAGCTCCTGCGGAATCAGGCCGACGCCTAGGCGCTGGGCGACGATCGGGCTGCCGAACGGCAGCGGGTTTCCGTCGATCGTCACCCGACCGCCCTCGTCCGGCACGAGATCCCCGGCCAGCACGCGCATGAGCGTCGACTTGCCGGACCCGTTCTCGCCGACGAGGCCGCGAATCTCCCCGGGGCGCACCTCGAGACTGATATCGACAACGGCTCTGACGCCCGGGAAGGTCTTCGAGACCCCCTCGACGAGCAGGACGGGGGAAGGCGCTGCTAGAGCGCCTTCCCCAGCCTCTGCCGTGTGAACGGCGTCGTCCGTCATCCGTCCGTTCCGCTCACCGCCTGGGTGGTGGCTACGCCTCGACGATGAACGCGTTCAGGGTTTCCTTCGTAATGAACTCACCGCCCTGGTCGACAACCCTCGGGACCTTGTATCCCTCGAGGTGTGCGACCGCGATCTCGATTCCATGGGCCGACTCCTCGAGCGGCTGGACGATGCCGCCCTGGAGCACCCACCCGTCTCGCACAGCCTCGAAGGCGGTGCGGTCGCCGCCGCCGGTGACGCCGATCATGATCTCGCCGGGGCCCTTCCCTTCATCCTTGAGCGCCTGGATGATGCCCAGCGTCATCGCGTCGTACTGCGAGAGGATCATGCTGAGATCCGGGTGTGTGTTGATGAGGACCTGAGCCGATTCAAGGCCAGCCTCAACCGTGAAGTTGCCCGGAATCCGCTGGACAACGTCGACGTTCGGGTAGGCGGCCTCGAGCCCAGCCATGATCTCATCGGCAAGCAGGGTTCCCTTCCAGCCGGCAGGCCCCTGCACCCAGCCAACCTCGCCGCCACCCCGCTCCGAGAGCCACTGCATCGGCACGGAGAGCATCTGCTCGAAGTACGCGCGAGTCTGGGCGCCGACGAACGACACCGTCCCTTCGGTCCAGTCGTCGTTGCCGCAGATGCCCGTGTTGGTCACCACGACCGGGATCCCCGCCTCGCCGGCGTCCTGGCTGAGGACCTTGCAGACCACGCTGCCGTCGATGATCTGCGCAACGATTGCGTCACACCCGCCCTGGGCGATCGCGTTCTCGATCTGGTTCAGCTGGCGGGCCGCATCCCACCCGGCATCCTGGTAGATGACCTCGATTCCGAGGTACCCGCCGGCCTGCTCGGCGCCGCTCTTCGTCTGCTCGAGCCAGATGTTGTTCAGCCCGTCTTGGAAGTAGCAGATTGTCCAGTCGCCGGTGACCTCTTCGGGCTTGACGACGTCGAGGGGCGTGAACTGCAGGCCTTCCGGCACGGAGATGGGGCCTTCGGCCGGGTAGTCCTGGTCGAAGACGCCGAAGCCCACCACCCAGAGGTCGTCGTTGACGACAGTGACGTCCAGGATGGAATCCGCAACCGCGACCGGCGGCCCGACAGGCTCGGGCGGTGGCGCTGGGGCCGGCTCAGGCGCCGGAGCTGGCGGCGGTGCCGGGGCCGGCTCAGGCGAGGGTGCCGGTGGTGGTGGAGGTGGAGGCGGCGGGGCCGGCTCAGGCGAGGGCGCCGGTGGCGGTGGAGGTGGAGGCGGCGGGGCCGGCTCAGGCGCCGGTGCTGGCGCGGGCGGTGGTGCCGCTTCCTCCTCATCCCCACCGCACGCTGCCGTCACACCGATGGCAAGCGCGATGAGGGCGATACCGAGCAGTTTCCAATGTCTTCTCATCATGCTCCTCTTCGAGTCCTCCGCTTTTGTCCTATCTCCCATGGCCAACGGGTCACATTGTCCTCCAAGCTCTCGTATCCGCGTCGTGACTACCCCCTTCTCTGCCCGCAACCGGAGATCAGTGGCTGTGAAGCGACATGCCGCGGCGGCCGAGGGGTCCGAGCTCGCACTAGGAGTCAGACGTCGCGAACGCCGGCAGATCAAGGTCACAGACGCTGATGCGCCCCTCGTCGATCAGCCGCTCGGCGTACTCGCCGCGGTCGATGAGCCGCAGCGGCCGCCGGCTCGCCTCGATCTCGGCCCGGCGTTCCTTGGTCGCCTCCTCGTTGACCTCGTAGACGCGCGTCTGATCCTCAACCTCCTCGAGGACCACGCCGTAGTTCTGCTCGCCGCTCTGCCGCGAGACAATCCGTCGCGCCACGTCGAGCCGCACCGCCTCGGTGTCGCGCTTCAGCGGGTCGCCCCAGCCGCCGCCTCCACCGGTCAGAATCCGAATCCGATCGCCGGCCTGCACCGGAATCGCCTCGTGGCTGAACTGGATGTGCTTCTCCTCCGGCGTGCCCGGGTTGACCTTCACCGCGCCGGGCATGCCCGCCATCCCGCCGTTCAGACCAAAGGGCGCGAACGCCGTGCGCTCGACATCCGTGAGCAGGAAGCCATCCACGAGGATCCGCAGGTCCTTCATGTAGCCCATGCCGCCCCGGAACTGGCCGGGCCCGCCCGCATCGGCCCGGAGCCCAACCCGATCGACGATCACCGGGTAGCGCTGCTCGATGAACTCGGCGGGCAGGTTGCGCGAGTTGGGAACGTAGTCAATCGCATCTTCGCCGTCGGCGTACCAGCGCGCACCGGTCCCGCTTCCGAAAATCTCGCGGTACAGGAAGAACTCCCCGTCGTCGTCGTGCCCAAAGAGACCGTAGATACCGATGCCCTGCATATCGGCCATCATCTGGCCCTTGAACGCTTTGGACATCGCGACGATGTAGGCGCTGATCATCCGGAGCATGCACATCATCCGGTCGACCACCGGGGCCGGGTACTCCGGTGAGAGCACCGTCCGCGGAGGCAGGTACGCGCGAAAGACCTCCATGGCGCCCTCGTTCACGATCAAGCCGGGCACCTGCGCCTTCAGCAGGCCGGACAGCCACTTCGCGTAGTGGCGGCCGTCCATCGGCCAGTTGATCGGGCCCTCGGTCTGCGGATCGGTTCCGGCGAAGTCCGCGATGATCTTCTCGGCGTCCTTGCGGATCGTGATCTGGATCTTCACGGGCACGTCGTATGAGATCCCGTCGTTCTCGACGAAGTCTTCCCCGACGTACTCACCGTCGGGGATATGCGGGAGCGCGACCTCCCGCGCGATCTCCGCGCAGCGATCGATGATCCGATAGAAGGCAGCCTCGACGACGTCGACGCCATACCGCTTGGAGAGGTCGCAAACGCGACGATCGACGATACGAGCGGCACCGACAAACGCGTCGATGTCGCCGCGGAGCTCCTCGGAGAAGCGGCTGTTGCGAAGGACGATCTTGTAGGCGTCCTCGTTCAGAACGCCCTGGCTGTACATTCTGATCGGGGGGCAGAGCAGGCCCTCTTCGAAGATGTTCGTCGAGGTGATTGGCCAGCTGCCGACCAGGCGTCCGCCGACGTCGTTGCAGTGCCCGAAGACCTGTGAGAACGCGATGACGCGACCGCCTCCGAAGACGGGGACGACCACGCAGTAGTCGGGCAGGTGCCCGATCGTGCCCGACGACTCGTACACGTCGTTGAAAAGGAAGACGTCGCCCTCGTGCATGTCCTCGAGCTCGAAGTGGGCACGGATCGGGTCGGCGGTCGCCGCCCATGATACGTGGCTGACGCTGTTGCAGTCGACGGTGTTCAGCGAGGCGCGATAGTCATGCTGCTCACGGATGATCGTCGACCGTGCGGTCCGCTCGACGGCCGCCTCGGCCTCCTCGATCGCAGCCTCGATACCCCACTCGATCACGTCGACGGTCAGCACGTCGAGCTCGTCCTTCAGCTGCTTGATGCGCTCCCAGGCCGGGTCGTCCCTCGGAAACGCTCGGAAGCGGAACGGCTCGTACTCCGGGGGTCGGTACTTCGTCTCGTCGACGAGGAAGCGCGACGTGTGCTCAGCTGGCATCGGGTTATCCACCTTCGTTCCCCATTCGCGAAACGGTGATCTGTCCGAGCCAGTCCACCTCGGCGCACCAGCCGGGCTCGACGACGAGCGTCGCATCGTACTGCTCGATCACGGCCGGACCAACGATCCGCTCTCCAACCGGCGCGCGCGACCGCTCGTAGACCGGGCAGTCGACGTAGCCGCCGGCATCCTTGAAGTACGCCGACCGCGTGGCCGTCCGCGCCGAGTCCCACGTCAAGCCCTCGGCGTCAAGCGAGCGAAGCTCGGGGCGTGCAAACACGCCGAGACCCGTGGCGCCGATATTCACGACCTCGACGAGCTCTCGACCCTCGTAGGAATAGCCGTACCGATCGTCGTGGAGCCCGTGAAAGCGCCGAACAGCATCGGCGAGGACCGACTCGGTCACAGTCCCGTCCGCGAGCTCCATCGAGACACGTAGCTCGTACGCCTGCGCCGCATAGCGCATATCGACGAAGCCATCGACGGCGATCGTCTCGTCGGAGAACCCCTCGCGCGCGAGGCCTGCGACGACGGCTTGGCGCACGGTCTCGTACTCCTGCTGGAGACGCTCGACATCCAGCAGGTCCTCGCGCTGCACATCCGTGATCACGTGATCAGACCTGACGTCGGTGAATAGCAGGCCCTCGGCCGAGGTGACACCCGGCGACGGCGGCACGACAACGGTGCCGATCTGAAGCATCTCCGCGACCAGACAGGCGTTCAGGCCGCCGGCGCCACCGAAGGCAAAGAGCGTGTAGTCGCGCGGATCGCGGCCGCGCTTGACGGAAACGACGTTGATTCCCTGCGTGATGTTTGCGCTGGCGATCTCGAGGACGCCGCTCGCCGCCTCTTCGAGCCGGAGTTGCAGCGGCTCGGCGATCTGGGTCGCGATCGCATGGCGCGTCGCGTCGACATCGAGCTCGATCTCGCCCGCGAGGAGGTACGGCGAGATCCGGCCGAGAAGGAGGTTGGCGTCGGTCACGGTCGGCTCGGTACCGCCCTTTCCGTAGCAGACAGGACCCGGGTCGGCTCCCGCGCTCTGTGGGCCAACGCGAACGCTTCGCCCCGCGGTCAGCCAGGCGATCGAGCCGCCGCCTGAGCCAACGGTGTGGATGTCCACCATCGGCGTCTTGATGTCGAAGATGTCAATCCGCCCCTCGGTGAGCATGTGGGGCTTCCCGTCATCGATCAGGCAGATATCGCTCGACGTTCCGCCCACATCGAGCGTGATGATTCGCGGCCGCTCGCCCAACTGTGAGTAGTGCGCAGCGGTGATCACACCGGCGGCCGGTCCCGAGAGGACAGCCGCGATGGGCTGCGTGATGATCTCAGGGCCTCGGACGATGCCCCCGCTCGACTTCATCACGTACAGCGGCGAGGCGACCCCCGCCGCCGTGAGCCGCTCGTCGAGGCTCTCGACGTAGGCCGACAACAGGGGCATCAGCCCCGTGTTCAGGCAGGTGCTCAGGGTCCGCTCGTACTCGCGGTACTCGCGGATGACATCGGCCGAGATCGACACATAGCACTCCGGATAGACGTCCTTGATCAGCTTGCGCACGCGCTCCTCGTGCGCGGTATTGCGGTACGAGTGGATAAGCGAGACGGCGATGGCGTTGATGCCCATCCCCTTGAAGTCGAGCGCGAGCCCGCGCACCTCGTCCTCGTCGATCGGATCGAGCTCCTCGCCTCGGTAGTTGAGGCGGCCGCTGGCCTCACGGATGAGCTCCAGCGGTACGACGCGGGGGGGCTTCTGCCACCACGTGTAGTCGCCGAAGTCGCCGGGCACCGTCTGACGGGCGCACTCGAGCATCTCGCGGTACCCGCGGGTGACAATCAGCCCCATCCGTGCGTACTTGGCCTCGAGGATGGCGTTCGTCGCGACCGTTGTCCCGTGGCTCAGGAACGAGACGTCGTCAGCGCTTGCTCCCAGCTCTGCCAGCAGCTCTTCGAGCCCGCGAATAAAGCCCTCGGAGGGGTCGCGCGGCGTTGACGCGGTCTTGTGAACCCGGCGCTCGCCGGTAATTTCGTTCAGCGCGACGAGGTCGGTGAAGGTACCGCCCACATCGATGCCAACACGCCACGGACGCCCGGTCGCTCTCACTGCCTAACGCTCGATTCGGAATCCTGATCGCCGGACGGTGGTGCCTCCTGTCCTGCATCTGGCAGTGTGAGCCTGCGTGAAACTCGGGCCTCAGCCATATAAGGTCAGACCTTTTACCAGAGGGTCTCCGACGGTGTCAAGACGCAGCGGCGCCTCTCCTCCCGCGTCCGCCTCAGCGCCGTCAGGGCGCGATGGGCGACGTCCACGGCCGCGCTGGCGCCCGCTCAAGCGCCGCCTGAATCACACCCGGCCATTCCGTGAATCAGACCTGCGCTTGAACGGCCCGGCTAGGGACCGGTTCGAGACGAGCTTGCGGTGCAAGGCCGCCTTCCACCGCATCAGCGTCTTCGCCGGTTCGCCAGTGGTGCCCGGCGAGAGGCCGCGCAACACTGCGCGGGCTCTTCCGCCAGCACTGCAGCGCGTCGTAGCCGTCGTGGGCGAGGCACATGTTGCAGGAAACGCACTCCACCATCCCGGTTCGCC
This sequence comes from Actinomycetes bacterium, assembly GCA_026708005.1. GTDB lineage: Bacteria > Actinomycetota > Thermoleophilia > Gaiellales > Gaiellaceae > JAPOVR01. The sequence goes on along the minus strand of JAPOVR010000060.1, from coordinate 2,795 downwards.
CGGCCGCCAGCTTGTTCCCAAGGTCGGGCTCACGGATGAACGGCCGCGCCATGGCGAGGAAGTCAGCATCGCCCGAGCCGATGATGTCGTTCATCGCGTCGGTGGTCCGGATCCCCCCGACGAGGATGACGAGCACACCCGTGGCCTCCTTGATCGCTCGGGCAAACGGGCGGTAGTAGGCCTCAGCACCTCTGGGCTTGAGCACCCGCTGCACGAGAAGCTCGCTGGCCGTCTGGCGAGCCCCGACGGCCACGTACGGGCGGATGTTCTCGAGGTAGCTGCGCATGATCCCGTAGGTCGTCTCGAGACCGTCGATACCGGCCGTCTCGAGCAGGCGGGCGCGCTCAACCGACTCCTCGCGGCTGACGCCGTTCGGCAGCGAATCCTCGACGCCGATCCGGGCTGTCAGTGGCATGTCAGCACCGACCGCGGCTCGAACGGCCTCGACCACCGCCACGAAGAACCTGCTCCGCCGCTGCGCGTCCCCGCCCCACGCATCGTCGCGCGTGTTCGTGTGAGGCGAGCAGAACTCGGCGATCAGGTATCCGTTCCCGCCTCGGAGGTGGACCCCGTCGAACCCGGCTCTCTCGCCCGGCCCGCCGCCGCGCCGAAAGCATCGATGCACTCGTGGATGTCGTCCTCGGTCATCTCTCGCGGCTCGACGTCGTACATGGCGTCCGGAACCATCGACGGCGCGATCGTGGCAGCCCCGGGCACCATCGACTGGCTGCCGCAGTGCCCAAGCTGAGCGAAGATGACGCCGCCCCGCTCGTGGACTCCATCGACGATGCGGGCGGCTGCAGGGACGAAGTCGTGGCGATGGAGGCCTGACTGATTGGCGCTGGCCTGGCCTCGCGGCTCGACGAAGATATGGCCGGTCAGAATCAACCCGGCACCGCCCGCCGCAAGCTCCCCGTAGAAGCGGGCAAGCGCCTCGGTCGCCTCGCCCTCCACCGTCGCCATCGATTCCGACGTTGACGCCCGCACGAGGCGGTTCTTGAGCGCGAGCGATCTGATGCGACCCGGCTCGAGATAGCGGGGCACCGCGTTCGACACGCCGTTTCCTCAGCTCACCGGCGGCCGAGACGTAGAGGCCTGGCGGTCATCGACGGCACCCTACGCGCTCTCGAAGGCGAGACGAGGCTAGGCGAGCCCGGCCTCCGCCAGCGGGCGTCGAGCCCAGGCGAAGCGGTTCTCGTACCAGGCGGTGAGCGGGATGATTGTCGCTCCGAAGGTGGAGGAGTGAATCATCCAGCCGCCGCCGAGGTAGATACCCATGTGTCCGACTTCATCGGGGCTGGAGCCAGGCCCGCGCGGGCCGAAGAAGAGGAGGTCGGCGGGCTCGATCGCGTCGCGCGTGATCCGCAGCTCGTTCCCGACCTCGCCGGAGAGAGCGTACGTGGAGCGTCCGTGGAGGACATCGCCGAGACCCGGCGCGCCGGCGAACGGCTTGGACTTGTACACGTGCCAGATAAGACCCGAGCAGTCGAAGCCGCCTGGAACGAGCTGGCCGCCGAGGGACGCCTGCTGCCTGACCGACGTGCCACCCCACACGTACGGGAACCCGATCACGCGGACACCGCGCATGAGGATCTTGCGTTGGAGCTCCGAGAGCTCTGGAAGCGAGAACGGCTGGATCAGCTGCCGCACCCTCTCGAGCTCCCACGGCTGGATGCTGAGAACACGGGCGATCGAGTAGGCGGCCTCGGCCCGTGTCACCGGATCGCCGGGACGCAGCTCACGGGCGTCGTCCTCGCGGTCGGTGCGCAGGCGAAGCAGGCGGGCAACCGTCTCGGGCGCTGCTCGGCGGGGTGCACTCAGACGAGCGGCGGCGAGCGCACGCCGAACCGTCTTGATCTCGCTCGACATGCCGAGCGCCTTCACGAGCTGGGTGTTGAGCTGGGTGAGCGTGACCGGGCGAGCCGGGTCCTTCACCGTGATCTGCCTGCCGCCGACATCCGCGAGCACGGTCGCAAGCTCACCCCAGGTGAGGAGCTCGTCAGGCCGGAACGTCTCGACGCTCCCGGCCATGAGGCCGGCGGCGACCACCCTCTCGATCTCCGCGGCAACCCAGTGGGCGCCCTGACCGCGCTCGGCGCTACCCGGCTCTGCGACCTTCGGCTCTGCGACTTTCTGCCCGGAGGCGTGGGCAGCCGACACCGCAACGAGCCCGGCCGCAAGCGCAGAGACGACGACAACCCTTCGCAGCATTCCTCGTTCCTTCAGCCCGGGTGATCAACCGGGAAGGAGCCGGCGGGTTGGTGTCGAATCAGAGGACGCGGGACCCCACGAGCGAACGGTCGGAGCGCAACTCCGATGGTCAGCCCGGGGGGTGCTGTACAGCGCTTCGGCGCGGACGAACGACCCACCCCGACGAGGCGGGCCCTGGCTGCCTGCTCGACTATCTGGCCCATGCAATCCAGTATCCGCCGATCGCGCGAGCTCCACAAGGCCCCCTCCTAGGTGCCACCCGGGCGCCTCCAACCACCCCTGCAGGAGACTTCTCTAGGCCCTCCTCTCCAGACCCCTCCCAAGCCCTTCTCGGGGCCCCTCCCCAAGCGGAGCTGCCGCGCTGTCGAACCGCCCGGCCCTGCCGCGGATCGCCGCCCGGACCCCCCACCGACCACCGGGGGGGGGGGGGGGGGGGGGGGGGGGGGGGGGGGGGGGGGGAGCGGGCGGGGGGGGGGGGGGGGGGGGGGGTTGGGGAGGGGGGGGTGTGTGGGGGGGGGGGGGGGGGGGTGTAGAGGGGGGGGGGGGGGGGGGGGGGGGGGGGGGGGGGGGGGGGGGGGGGGGGG
>JAPOVR010000093.1 GCA_026708005.1 Actinomycetes bacterium | reverse complement strand
ACAAGGCCGCCCCAAAACAGCTTGCAGCCGACGTTCTCGTGGATCAGATCGTAGGGGGTCTCGCGATCCGCAAAGGCATCGTCGAAGCCCACGGCGGCCGGATCCGGGCCCAAAGCGACGGGCCCGGCCGGGGCTCACGGTTCACCTTCACCGTTTCCGTCGCCGAAGAAGCCAGTAGGCATGTTTCTCCAGCCGGGCCCGTCCGCTCCTCGAAGACAGAGGCCGAGCGGGTTCGTGTGCTCGCAGTCGACGACGACCCCCAACTGCTCCCGTACATCCGCGACGCCCTCACCGAGGCCGGCTACCAGCCAATCGCGACCGGCGACCCCGAGGAGGCGCTTCGTCTCATATTGAAGGAGAAGCCCCAGCTAGCGCTACTCGACCTGATGCTGCCCGGGACAGACGGGATCGAGCTGATGAAGAAGATCCAGGACACAGCGGAGGTGCCGGTCATCTTCCTGTCCGCCTACGGCCAAGACCAGACGATCGCCCAAGCGATCGACGCCGGCGCCGACGATTACATCGTCAAGCCGTTCTCGCCAACGGAGCTCGCAGCCCGGATCAGGGCCGCCCTGCGCAAACGCGAAACTCCCGAACCCACCGAGCCCTACACCCTGGGTGAGTTGACAATCGACTACACCCAACGCAGCGTCACCCTGGCCGGCCGCCCGGTCCCGCTGACCGCGATCGAGTACCGCACCCTCGTCGAGCTCCCAACCAACCCAGGGCGGGTGCTGACCTACCAGCACCTGCTACTGCGGGTCTGGGGCCACGAACACGCCAACGACTTGCGTCCCATGCGCACCGCCATCAGCAGCCTCCGACGCAAACTCCAAGACAACAGCAACAACCCCACCTACATCCACACCGAACACCGCGTCGGCTACCGCATGCCCCATGGCGACCCACAAGGACAGAAGAGACAGCCCGCAACCCCCTAAACCGCCACCCCCTTCTGGCCCACCTACCGCACTCGAGGCCGGTCAACACCCGGGATAGCGCCAAGTGGAAGCGCGGTGGGCGGCCCGGACACGCTGCGGCAGGTCGCCAGCAAACTGCCTAAGGCCGAAGCGGCCTTGGCCAAAGGACAGTCAGCAGCGGGAATCGTGGGCAGCAGGGTTGCGGGGATGGACGTAAAGACGTTGGCGCAAGCAGATGCGGGGGCGCGCGGATCGCCCAGACCAAACGGCACCAGGCAGATGGAGGGGCAGGACCGGGCGCCCACTGGAGGCCCCTCATCGATTCTTGCTATGCCAAGACGGACAGTGGCGGAACCGCGTGCCGGCAGGAGCCCCACAGCCGACCAGGCCTCTGGCAGAAGCGGCCGAGGGGACATTGTGGGCCGGACGTGTCGGCGGGGAGCCGTTACGCAGGCGGCTGGGCGTCTTGGCGGTCCCGGCGGTGTGGGCCTGCCGGATGTTGGGCCAGCGCCGGCTCTATCGGGCGCTACCGTGCTCGTGCGCTGGACTACCGCAGTGACGCCTCAGAGCTCTGAGTTGCGCGGCTGGTTATCGACTTGGCGCGGAACAGCTGCCGGCGGGTCGCTGCCCTGCCGCCAGGTCTGGGGGCTGGGCGCCCAGCTGCAGGCGGGGGTCGCGTCTGGCGGCAGGAGTGTCCCCAGCGGCGCCGACAGGGCAACCCAGGGCGAGGCCGCCTGTGGCTGACCGGCCACTCTTGTCTCCGGATGCGCCTCGTCCCCCCGTAGCTCACGTCTGCGTTCACCCGGTCTGGTTGGCGGCCCGAACCCACCGCAGCGGCCCTCGGTGCTGCCGGCCGTGGCGGGGTGAGGCACATCCCGGCAAACGCCCTGACGACCGGGGTGGCCCAACACATCCCTTGGCCGACGATGTGCCTCAAGACTCCACGGGCTGCTTGATTGCCTATGGGCCTCCCGTGCACCCGTGCGAAGACAACCCGTCCCAGGTTTCACCAACCGGGCCGAGCCTGGTTGGCTCAGCGACGACCGGTTACCCGCCCGCCCCTCACCCGGCAGCCCTAGGAGGGTGTGACGAAATACCCCGGTCGGGGGTTAGTCGAGCCGGTGTCGACTGCTGTCCGGCAGGAGTTCCCTGATTTCGGTGACGAGTCCACTGCGTAGGCGTGCGCATGCAGTTCGAAGACCCGGAGAGCGAGTTTTCAGCGCCCCCCCCGTGCTCGTCGACTTCGTGTTTGTGCGTAGCGACCGTGTGGTGGCGCTGGTGTCCTTCGGAAGCCTCTTCGCGCAGCCCGATCCCGCGTTGGAGGAGATGCTGGTGGAAGCGGTCGCCGGGCGGATGGGTTGAGACGGCCGGCCAGTGCGCCTCGGCCAGTGCGCCTGTGGCACCTGGGTTGTTCCAGCCGGGCTGGCGGTGCTAAGCTGAGCCGCTGCCGCGGGCCTGTCCCGCTTGCTCCACCCTAGCTTGCGCTGAGGGCCGGTCGTCGAGACCGGGACCCGCACCAGCCAGGCCCCCACGCGAGAAACCCGGGCCAGCAGCGGAGCAACCCCTGGCCGGTGTGATCACGGTGCGAGGCGTCCCGTGGGGTCGATCTCGACAGGACGCGGCCACCGACGACTCAACAGGGGGGAGAGTGGATGGACCCGGGGTTCCGTTGCGTTGCGACGGCCGGGGGCAAGAGCTGTTTTCCCAGTCGGCCCCAGAGCTGGGAGCGGCCACAGCTAAGGGCTTAAGGGGGGGCGCTACGCCGGCGCAGCCACCAGGCAACAGCCGCCAGCGCGAACGGCCACACGAACACCCCACCAACCACAACCCCGCCAAACAGCCACCACGCTATCCCAGACAACACGGCCGTCACAACCACCGAGACAACCACCCACCCCAGCAGCGAAAGAGCAGCGCCGGGAAACCCCGGGCCGGGCCTGTCGTTGCCGTCAGAACTCGCCCCGCCGCCTACTCCGCAGGAAACCACCAGCCCCTGGTGAGCCTCCACCGCCCCAACCCGGCCACCAAGTCGCCGCACGGCCCCCAACCAACACCCCGCGAAACCCGCAAAGACGCCAAAACCGGCCGACCCGCCACCAGCACTTGGTACAAAACCCCGGTCCCGCCCCAGCCAACAAACACCAAAACCCACTACTTGCAGTAGTTTCCCAAGTAGCGGGGGCAGGATTTGAACCTGCGACCTCCGGGTTATGAGCCCGGCGAGCTACCTGACTGCTCCACCCCGCGTCGCTCCGACGAGTATACCGCGTGAGGCTTGGTCACTGCCCCTGTGCGGGTGAGGTCTCGTGGGGACGCAGACGGGAGCAGCGGTGCAACGCCGGGGCCGTTGGGGCACCATGTGCTCGGAGCACCGGGAAGGGATCCGCCGCGACCAGCTTCAGGTGCCTATGACCGGGGCGGCCGCGCTCGTCGTGGCGCGGCGGCCGCAGAAAGGTCGCCTCGATAGGGTCGCGGAGTGATGGGTTCCATGCGCGCGTTCGAGGTCTCGGCCGTCGCGTGTACGCTGGTGCAGAGGTCTGGCTGGTGCTTGGGTTGGTAGCTGCGACCGGGCAGAGTGAAGGGAGAACGCCGGTCTTGAGGGAACAGATCGGGTGGGTGAAGCCCCGCGTCGCTTGGGGACTGGTGGTTCTCCTGGTGGTTGCGACGTCGGCTGGGTTTGTGGGCTGTGGGGATCAGCCCGCCACCGAAGCCTCGTCGGTCGATCCGCTGCCGGTGGTACGCGGCCTGCCAGTGGACAGCACCGCGGTCTTCTTCGTCGAGGCTGGTTTGATAGGACAGCGGCCCGCGCTGAAGGAAGAGATCGAGCACGGTCATGAGATACTGGCTCAGAGAACAGCTGGTGTGCTTAGCGTGGAGCTGTTGGCGTCGGTGGAGATCACAAGCGCCGCGTTTGGACTCGCGAACGGAAGTTCAGGTGCCGCTGTCGTCTCGGGTGACTTCGGTCTCGGGTGACTTCGAACGCTTCCCAAGGCTGCTCCAGCAAGCGCCTTCGAGCACGAACACGGATCGCGGCTCTGGCCCCTCGAGAGCGCTTGACCCCTACTGGGGCATGGAACCGTTCGTCTTCCCCGGGGTGATTCCCGGGTACGACGATCTCTTTGTTACCGCCCCCCGACGCCGAGACGCTCTTGTTGGCCACAAGCGCCCCGCTGCTCGAGGAGATGATCGACCGGCACCTGAACGGCGCAGAGCTTGACGAGCCCTTGGCCGGCTTGCTTCGTCGCACGCAGCGCCACATGGAGCGCATCGATTTCCTGGGTGCCTACCGGCTCGACCTGCTTGCTGCCGGCGTCGACGCCGGCACCGAAACCTGGGGCGATCAGCCCGAGGCGTCGTTCCCGTTGTTATTCGGTTGGGCAGGTTTCCTGAACAAGGGCGAACCGAGCACAATCTACTTCCACAGCGACTTCGAGACGCCCGCCCAGGCCAAGCAAGCCACCGAGCAAGCCAAAGACTGGCCTACCGAAGGACCCGTCGGGAAGATTCGGCAAGACGGCCAGACCCTGATTTTCGAAGCAGCCGTGCCCGACGAAGACGTACCCGGCCTGGTTTTAGGGGACTAGCCTGCGTGCGCCGACCACCCGGCTGCTCCACATCTGCCGCCGCGGCCAAACCAGGCCGGCGACCAGCACTCCAACAGCGGATGGAGAACAACAGCAGCGGGCCGATGCCCGGGACATCGGGACACCTTGTTCCCGGAGAAACAGGGAAGGGTAGCCATGACCAGTTGAGGCGCCAGTAACCAGGGAGCCGCGTTGCCTGCGGCTTGGGGGCCACAGGAGGGTCGGAGGATGGTCGCTACAGTGGGTGCAGGGGATTGGTGTGCGCTGCTCTGCCGCGCTTGCCGCCGCTGTTTTCCTGCTCGGGGTGGTTGCGCTGACGGCGTGTGGCGAGGAGGCAGACGAGGGCGGCGCGACCGCCCCCCGAGGTGAATGCGGCCGGGGCCGCCGCCAGCCCGGCAGACCGCGACTACGTCGGGCCCCAACCGGAATGCGGCCGAGGGCACCACCACACCGGCACTTCCGGAAGCAGATGCGGCCGGGGCCGGGCCAGTGGTCGTTGACACGGAGGGGTGTTGGACGGGCTCGGCTACAAGATCACCTGGACGTTGGTGGACGCGTTCGAGGTCCGCACGCCGTAGACCTTGCACGAGCAGCTGGAGCCGCTGGTCTCTGTGTGGGCGACCGGGGCAGATACCCCACACCACCCCTCCCTGATGAATACATGCTCGAGTACGAGACGGTCGAGATCGACGGGATACCTGTCCACCACGATCACACATATATCACCTGGCTGTCGGCCTCAGGGAACGCCCGCGTCTGGGTTGAAGCCCCCTTCCGTTATGACCGACGCAACCTGAAGCCACTCGATGGCGTCAGCCAACGGGAGCTCGCGTTCATCGGCCCCCTGATCCGTGCGACCGCAGGCAGTGATCCCGACCCCCTCCCCCCATGCCGGATCGCACAAGAGCCACCGGGGCAGTGTGCACTACGGTGGGAGTTGCAGAGACTGTCGCGGGAATTGTGGCTGCGGGAGCATCTCGATCGGCTCGGCTACGAGATCACCGAGACGCTGCCGGTCTCGTTCGAGGCTCGCCAGCCCTGGCCTTCCCACCCAGACCACGTCGAGGGCCTGACCCGATAGTCCTCGATCTATATCTCCGCATGGGGCGAGCCGGGAACGCCCCGATGGAGCCGCTTCCGCGTGAATTTGCGAGGACGGCCAGGATCGATGGGGGCTGTCCGTCCAGCACGATGATGTGCGCATCATGTGGCTTTCGGCGTCCCGGAGGACTCCCGTAGGGGTCCATTCGGCTTTCGGTGTCGGCCGGCAGGATCCCACGTTCATCGCGCCCCCTCGTCCGGGCGACCTCAACCAGCGCCCCGCCCCCAACCTGCTAAAGCCACCCCGGCACGCCTAGGCGTGCCGAAGGGCCGAGCAGCGAGGACGCCGCGGGGGAGGGTTGCAATCGGCTCCGCTGAACAGGCTCAGATCGGCAACCCCCTCCGCCGACAACCTCTCGACTGGCAACAGCTAGGCTTGCTCGATGCCCCTGTGGGTGTGGGTTCTCGTGGGAACGTCGGCCGGCGTGTTCCTCGTGCTGGCGGTGTCGACGACGGCGTTCGTCGTCGTGCATGGCCTGCGGCTATGGCGGCGGTTTAACGCTCTCGAGAAGTCGGTGGGCATGCCGCTGGAGGAGCTCGTGGTTCGGCTCGAGACGCTGGATACACGGGCACAGGAGGCCTCAGACCGCGCCGCCGACGCCGAGAGACGCGTCGCCGAGCTCCGCGATGCGCTCGCGAAGATGGGCGTTCTCTCCTGGGCACTCGGTGAAGCGAGGGACGCGCTCGGCTTCTGGCGCGCGGTCACGCGCCGTTGACCCGGGTCGCGGTCGTCGACCTCGGAACGAACTCGACCCGCCTGCTGGTCGCCGAGCCCCGCGGCAAGGGCAGCCTGCACCAGCTTGCGTACGCCGTCACGATCACGCGCCTCGGCGAGGGCGTCGACGCCACGAGACGGCTGACGAACCAGGCGATGGAGCGCGTCAGGACGTGCGCGCACGGCTACCTCACCACAGCCCGCGAGCTCGGGGCCTGCAAGTCGGTGGCAGTCGCCACGAGCGCCGTCCGAGACGCGACGAACGGACCCAAGTTTCTCGAGCGCTTGGGCGGCGAGTTCGGCATCGCGACGCGCCTGCTTAGCGGCCGGGAGGAGGCTCTTCTGACGTTCCACGGGGCTCGCATGGGTCGGGGCTTCCGAGAGTCGACGCTCGTCGTCGATGTCGGCGGAGGGTCGACCGAGCTCACGGTCGGCACCGATGCGGCCGTCGATTTCCAGGCGAGCATCGAGGTCGGCTCGGTTCGGCTGACCGAGCGCTGCCTCCGCTCAGACCCGCGGCTGCCTGAGGAAGTCGCTGCGGCCGGCGCCGTGATCCGCGGTGCACTTGTGGGAACGGACCTGCCGGCGGCTCGGCCGCAGCGTGCCGTCGGCGTCGCGGGCACGCTCACCACGCTCGCAGCCATCGACCTCAGGGTCGATGCCGACGACACGATGGCGGTCGAGGGGCATCGACTCTCGCTCTCACGGGTCGAGAGCGAGGTCGACCGGCTCGCCGCCACGAGCGCCGCCGAGCTGCGCACCCTGCGGGGGCTTCACCCAGATCGGGCCCCGGTCATCGCAGCCGGCGCGCTGTGCGTGCAAGAGGTGCTGCGCTTTGCGGGGCTGGACGAGATCGAGGTCAGTGTGCAGGACCTCCTGCACGGAGCCGCGCTCGAGCTGTGCACCGGCGAGGGCGGCTCAGCTCGAACCCCGCGCCTGCGCTCGCCCCGCGATCCTGCCTGAGGCGGCGCGCGAGCAGCCACGAGACGCCTGCGGGGCCGCCAGGCCGTGTGGGGCCGTTCGGAGCCGGTCCAGCCGTCGTCAGGCCTCTCAGCCGCGGAACGCCCCGCGGGGCCGCGACGCTTGGAGCACCCCAGCCGCCGTCAGACCGCCCAGCCGTCCAAAGAACAGCCTGCCCCCACCTACCACCCGGGGGAGGGTAGCCGACCGGGGTGGGCGGTTTGTCACAACATTGTCACGAGACTGCAACGATTCCGCGCGGCCGTCCCCGTGTGGCCGGCGGCGAGCCACCCCTGCGGCCCCCCACGCAGCCATCCGTCGCTCCTGCGGCTGGCCCCCTATGCAGCCCGTCTCTTCCCCCGCAGTGGCCCTGCGCAGCCCCGCCTCGCCCTCTGCCGCCGTCCCTGTGCAGCCTCACCAGCCCTCGCGCTCACCGGCCTGCGGCCCGTCCTTCCCCCTGCTGCCGTCCGCCGCCCCTGCGCCGTCCTCGCCAACGGCTCCGTGCCTCACCCTCCGGCCAAAGACTCCGCGCGGATAGCGCACCTCCCTGCGCACTCGCATTGAGCATCCGCCCCACCCGAAGCTCACCGGCTGCGCCGCAGCCTGCGTGGCTCACGGAGCCACACCTCCGCCCCTCCAGCCGCCCGCACACCCACAAACCGGCTGACACGCACCGGGCACAGCGACCCGTCCGCCAACCACAGCCCGCGCCCATGATCCTGGCGACGTCTCGGCGCCTGACCCCATCTCGGCACCACACCCCGGGGCACGCCTAAACCGCCGATAAGACGCGCTCAGGGCCGCCCTGAGGACACCCCGAGGGAGCTGCCCCTGGACCGGGCCGCTCCTCGACCTGACGGAGCAACGCGCCGAGATCGAGCCCTTCGTAGTTCGACCCAAACGGGGCGAGCCGCCGCTGGGCGTGTGCGAGCTGACGTGCGCACCCACGCGCGTCGTCGTTGAGGTCCCGGTAGCCCGCGGCGGCCAGATGGGCGAGCCCGCGCGCGAGCTCGTAGCGCGCCCCACCCGCCCCGCCTGCCCAGGCCGCCGCCCGACGGAAGGCGTCGTAGGCAGCGAAGAACTCGCGTCGGTTGAGGTGCTTCTTGCCCAGCGCAAGCGCACCGCGGTAGCGGAGTCCCGATCAGCCGCCCCCCCCCGGAGGTGCCGTACCAGGCTGAAGAGGCCTCGGCCATCTAGCTGAAGGACAGGCCGACCGGCGCGGTCGAAGGCAGCAGCGGGCTGCGCGGAAGGCCCGCGCGAGGTTCGGGCTCGTTGTACTCAGCAGGAGCCACGTCGTTCGGGCCAGAGGCGTAGTAGAGGCTCGCGAGCGTCTGGATGTGGGACCGCCCAACGCCAAGCTCGAACTGACCGCCGCCGTACATCGACACGCCCCGCTCGCCACACCAGGCCAGGCAGGCGAAGAGCCGCTCGAGCGAGCCGAAGCGCGAGGGCTTAATGTTTAAATGGCGTACCGACACCGGCAGCGACTCGACGTCAGCGACCGAGTGGATCGGCGCGTCGAAGCTCAGTCGCGCCTCGGCCGGCTCAAGCACGCCGCGCAGCTCGTCGGTCAGTGCGGGATCCTCGATCACGGCATCCGGAAAGAGCTCAACGGCCGCCTGATAGAGATGGCGATCGCGCGAGACCTCAAGCGCGTCGGTCTCGTAGTAGGCCTTCAGGTCGAGCACCCGGATGCGGCCGGTTTCGGTCAGCGCCCGCATGAACTCGCGGTCCCACTCCCCGGTCGGGTCGAGCTTGAACTCAAGCTGCGGCTCGAGCGCGAGCCAGTCGCGAGGGTCGTGACGGGTCGAGACGACGAAGCGCACGGGCTCATAGGTGCGCTCGACCACCTCGCCGAGCGAGGCGCCCGCTTGGCGCAACGCGAGATCGAGTGCGGCGCTCTCGATGGCCCAGCGCCGGTAGTCTCGGGCAGCCGGGAACAACGGTTCTCCAGCCGGGAAGAGCTCCTGCCCCTCGAGCGATGCGGAGAAGGACCGAAGCGTCCACGCGCCTACCAGCTCGAGTCGCGGGAAGACCTCGTGATCGTCGGCGTAGTACGTGACGTCCTCCCCACGCCCTTCGTACCCCTGGCCCGCCAGCACGACCGTCGTCGTCACGCGCACAAAGTCGCTGGAGACCGACGCCTCGGCCCGCTCAAGCCGGGAGGAATCGATCTGCAGGCCGAGCTCGGCGAGCTTCTCGAAGTCGCTCATCGGGCCCGAGGAACGCCGCTACCTGAGACCAGGCGCACGCGTGCGGGAGCAGAGCTCAGCGCGCTCTCCCTCCCCATCAGGCGCGCTCTCTCCCCATCCACCGCCAGAGCCCTCCCCATCAGGCGCGCTGCAGAGTCGTGGGCTCACTCTGACGGAGCCGCATCGGCAGGCCCGGGCGCGCACGGGGGAACAGCGAGCGTACCGAGCAGAGGCCGCGTGCCCGCCGGAGGCCCCCGAGCTCGCCGCGCAAGGCTCGAATCAGCGTACGGTGCTCGACTTTGGCCGCCTCGGCAGCCGGCTCAGCCTCCTGCGGCTTGGCAAAGCGCGCAGCGCAAGCCGCCCGGACAAACGCCGTCGCGTCGACGCGGTAGGCGGCCTCGATCTGCGCCCCGAACTCCTCGAGCGTGAGGCTCGCGGGCAGCTGGAGTCGCTGATCGGCCAGGAAGCCAACGACATCCCGCCGTAGGGCCCGCGCAACCTGCTGTGGGCTATGGGCACGAAGCCGGGCGCGGCACGAGACGAGCTTCGCAAGGACGAGGGCGACGAGCAGCGCGAAGACGGCGAGGATGGCCATCGCCCAGGCCGGGACACCGCCCGAGCTGGCCTCGACGGCCGGGGGTCCACCCCCTCCAAGCTCGACCCCCGAGAAAAGTCCCGCGCCGTCGGCGCCGAGCAGACCAAGCCCCAGCAGCTCCTCCTCGAAGATCTCTGCGAGGCCCGGGTTGTCCGCGACAGCCGCGCCGGTCTCACGGCCGTCGCCCTCGGCGCTCAGATCGAATGTCTCCGACGAGACGCTGTATCCTCCGCCGAGGCTGCCGCGACCGGGAGTCGGGTCAAACGGAAGCCACCCTAACCTCGGGAACCACACCTCGACCCACGTGTGGGCGTCGCGGTCTACCACCGTCCAGACGCCGGTGCGCTCATCGAGCTCCCCGCTCACGAAGCCCGCCGCAACGCGGCTCGGCACCCCCAGCATCCGCAGCATCAGAGCCATCGCGCCCGCGTAGTGCTGGCAGTAGCCCTCGCGAGTCTCAAGGACGAACTCGACGAGGGGCGGCTCCTTGCCGGAGGGCCTCGGCGGCAACTCGTTGTAGGTGAAGCCGCCGGTGCTGCGGAACCACTGCTCGAGGGCGACGACCGCGAGGTAGGGCGTCGGCGCGCTGCCAACAACCCTGAGCGCCTGCTCGTAGAGCCGCTCGTGCGGCGCCCAGATCACTTCGCTCGGGGTGCCCTCCTGCCGCGCAAGCAACCGCTGAAGGCGCTGTTCGCGCGTCGGCACGCCGAACCGCGGAACCGCGGCTCCCGGCAGCACCTCGAGGTAGCGGGCCACCATCCGCCGGCTGGCTGGCTCAACGTCGATCAGATCGTCGGGCGAGACCTCAGGCGTGTAGCTCCACACCGTGTACGCCTGGCCGGGCTGCAAGCCATCAGGCACGAACACCACACCGCTCTGCGCAGGCTGAACCGCCCGTCCGCCGCCGAGCTGCCAGCGAACCGGCTGACCTGCCGCAATCAGGTGCTCGTCGGCCAGGTGGGCCACCGTCACGTCCTGCTGAAGCCAGGTGTCCGCATTGCGCGCGGCTCGGGGGAGCAGCGGGTCTCGATAGAGGTCGAGCTGGGCCTCGGTCGTCACGTCACCGCGCTCCAGCGACTCAACCCAGCCGATGCCCGTGTACTCGTCGAGCGAAGTCGCGCGCCAGTACACGCTCCTCGTCGGCCCGCGCACCTCGAGGACGACGGTCTCGTTTTCCGGCCAGTGGATGCCCGCGTAGCTCGTATTCCAGACGTAGCGCAGCCCGACCGTGTGCTGAACCCGGTCGAACGGCGACCACGAGCGCCAGTCCAGCACAGCCGGCTTGGCGACCGCGCTCGAGGCGGAGATCCCGACACCGACCAGCACGACCGCAGCCCCGAGCACGACTGCCTGCACGACGCCGCCGAGGGGCCGTCGGCCGCTGCGCGCGAGGTAGAGGAAGACGAGGAGGGCCGCGAGCAGGACCGTTCCGACAGCCAGCGCGTCTGGGTCGACATTCGCGATCATCGTCGCCGGCCAGCCGACCGCGACGAGCACGACCGCTGAGGCCGCCGTCAGCTGACGGGCCCCGAGCAGCATGCCCGCGATCACAACGAACACGAACAGGCCTGAGAGGGCGAGGCCGGTCATCTCAGGATGCGAGATGCGGTCGAAGGGCTGCGCGGCTGTGTAGAAGTCGCGCAGCCCGAGCTCGAACCTCTCAACCACCGGCCCGAAGAAGTCCCGCGCGGGGTCCCGCGGCCGCGCTTCGGTGACCGGCACGCCGAATGCCTGGCCCGCAGCCAGCATGAGCGCGACAGCAAGGCTCGCGGGCCAGACGACAGCCGCCAGCCAGCCCCGTACGAGCCCGACAGCCAGCGCGGGGAGCGCTGCCGTTCCGACTACGATGAGCACGTCCTCCGCAGGCGGGCGGTCGGTGAGCAACCGCAGCCACGCGGCCGCGATGAGCGCCGCAGCGAGCACGAACGCTCCGGCGGTCAGAAGCCGGCGTGTCCAGGCCGACATCACGCCCTGCTCCGCCGGAGCCCTAGCCAACGCTCGCCGCTTGGGTCGTGCTGGGCTGGAACGCCAGGCGCTCGGCGAGGTCGTCGCCCCGGCGCAGCACCGCGACCGGTACTCCGGCCCGTTCGAGCCGCGTCAGTTGACCGTGAACGATGGCTGGGGGCCGATCGGCCGACGCCCCCGAGACGGAGAAGCTCAGGCCTTCGATGTACACGAGCGCCGTGCCGCGCTTGCCTCTTGTACGCTGGACGAGCCGGTCTGCGAGGCGAGCGTCGAGCCCCGACGTGACGACCGTGACGTGGAGCACCTGTGAGGCGACCCCGGCGCCCTCAGTCAGAAGACCGGCCACCGGGTGCAGCCCGTCGGCCTTCGCGTACGCGAGCAACTCGAACGCCCGCGCCCAGTCGCCCTCCAGCGAGTGAACCGCCTGGTAGGAACGCGCCTGGTCGTTGAGCAGGAGCCCCACGCGCCGTCCACGGGCCGCCTGCGCACGGGTCAGCGACCCCGCCGCGCGCACGGCGAGTTCGAAGGTGTTGTCCTTGCCCTCCCCGACGACGGTCGACGCACACGCGTCGAGCAGCACGAGCGCCTCCTCACGCGGGGCGTCCTCGAGCTCTTTCACCATCAGCTTGCCGCGCCGTGCCGTTGACGGCCAGTGCACGCGCCGTAGCGACTCCCCTTGCTCGTACTCCCGCATGGAGTGGAAATCGAAACCAGACTGGCGCTGGATCAGGAGCCGCCTTCCGCTGGCCAAGTGCATCCCGCCGTCGGAGAAGAGGGCATCGAGCTCGACGAGGCGGGGGTAGACGAGCAGAGCGCCCTGAACCGCGAACTCGGTCTGGCGGGACGCCAGGGCGAAGGCATCCTCGACCGTCACGACGGCCGGCGAGATGCCGTACCGGCCCCGAGCCACCTGCGCAAAGACGTACGAGCCACCGAACTGCCGGCGTCTGAGCCGCCAGCGTGTGTGGGCAAGCCCGACCTCATGCTGGCCCAACTCCGCGACCGTCTCGACGACCCTGATGCTCCCGGGTGGCACGAGGCCGTCGATGTCGACAGCCAGATCGACTCGAACGTCGTCGCCATCGATATGGCTCGTGCCGTCCAGCGAGCGAGCAAGGTAGGTGGGGCGGGCGAGGAATCGCACCCAGAGCAAGCCGGCCAGCACAGCCACAACCATCCCGATACCGACGGGGTAGAGCGCGTCCGAGCCGAACAGCCACCCGACGAGGTACGTGAGCCCGCCGAGTAGGAGCACGAAGCCGCCCTTGTCGGTTAGCATTGCGGCTGCGCTGCTCGGTGCCTGAGCAGCCCTGGGCAGTTCGCGGGCGAGCACGCGCGAGGGGAGACCCGGGGTTGCTGCATGCGGCTAGACCGGGACGGGCGTTTGCTCGACGAGCTCGGCGACCAGCCGGTCAGGGTCGAGACCGCCTGCGCGCGCTTCCGGGGCGAGGATCAGGCGGTGGGCGAGCACAGGGACCGCCACCGCCTTGACGTCGTGCGGCGTCGCGTAGCTGCGGCCGTCCGCCAGCGCCCGCGCCTTCGCGACCTTGAGCAGCGTGATGCCCGCACGGGGGCTCGCGCCCAGGCAGAGACGGGCGTCGCTGCGGGTGCGGTGCAGGATCGTAACGACGTACTCGGCCAGGCTGCGATCCACGTAGATAGCGCGGGCCTCGGCGATCGCGCTCAGCACGTCCTCGGCGCTCGCGACAGGCTGGAGGTCGTCGAGAGGCGTCGCCTGGGCATGGGTGTCGACCAGCTGGGCCTCCTGAAGCAGGGGCGGGTAGCCGATCGAGACGCGCAGGGTGAAGCGGTCGCGCTCTGCCTCCGGCAGGGGATAGGTGCCCTCATACTCGATCGGGTTCTGTGTTGCCATCACCATGAACGGCGGTGCCAGCTCGTACGAGACCCCGTCGACCGTGACCTGGAGCTCCTGCATACTCTCGAGCAACGCGGCCTGCGTCTTCGGTGAAGCCCGGTTGATCTCATCGATCAGCAGGAGGTTCGTGAAGACCGGGCCCGGCCGAAACTCGAACTGCCCGGTCTGCCGGCTGAACATGTTGACGCCCGTGATATCAGACGGAAGCAGGTCGGGCGTGAACTGGATGCGCGAGAACGAGCACCCAACCGAACGCGCCAACGCCTTGGCCAGCGTCGTCTTGCCAACGCCCGGGACGTCCTCGATGATCAGGTGGCCCTCGCTGATCAGGCACAGCGTTGCGAGCCGTAGCGACTGATCGGGCGCATGCACCGCCCGAGCGAGGTTGTCGACGATCCGCCCGACGATCGCGCTGGCCGCAACACTGCCGGCGCGGCGTGTGCGCTGCCCCAGGTCTGAGACGAGGTCGTCCACTACCGGCTTCCGAGAAGCGCAGTCACCTCGTCGAGGATAGCCACAGCGCACTCCTCCTTGGTGCGCCGACCAACCGGCCGCTCGCCACCGTCGCCGATGATCACGAGCTCGTTGTGGGTGCTGTCGAAGCCGACATCGTCTCGCGAGATGTCGTTGAACACCATCAGGGTCGTCCGCTTAGCCGTTCGCTTCTCCCGCGCGGCCGCAAGACCACCCTCGCCCTCGTTCGCAGCGAAGCCGACGACCACCTGCCCCTTACGCCGCCTTTCGCCGAGGCGGCAGAGGATGTCGTCGGTCGGTTCGAGCTCGAGCTGCCAGATCGCCACGCCCTTCGCCCGCTTGTGCTCGAGGGAAGCGGCGGGCCGGTAGTCGGCAACGGCAGCAGCCATGACGATGACGTCTGCATCGGCGCGCGACTCGGTCTCGCGCGCAAGCTCGGCGGCGCTCTCCACCTCAACCAGCTCCACGCCTGACGGGGGCGGCACGGCGAGGTTGGCGCCGATGAGGGCCACAGCGGCTCCACGGCGCTGCGCCTCGGCGGCGATCGCGACGCCCATGCGGCCGCTCGAGCGGTTGGCGATGAAGCGCACCGAGTCGATGGGCTCACGCGTGCCGCCCGCCGTCACGAGCACGCGCCGCCCGTGCAGCGCTGCGCAGGACGAGTGGGCGAGCAGCTCGACGGCCCGCTCGAAGACTGCCGCCGGCTCGCTCATGCGCCCGGTGCCCACCTCCCCCTCTGCGAGGTCGCCGTGCTCAGGCCCGACGATCTGAACGCCCCGCTCGCGCAGCGTCTTGACGTTCGCGCGCGCGGCGGGATGCTCCCACATGCGCGTGTTCATCGCCGGCGCAACGAGCGTGGGCCCCCGATACGCAAGCGCGAGCTGGGTCAGGACGTTGTCGGCCGCACCGACCGCGAGCTTGGCGAGCGTGTTCGCCGAGAGCGGAGCAATCACGAGCAGGTCGGCCTCCTCCAGATGCGGGTAGAGCTCAGCCGGAGCACGGTGGCGGGCGAGCGCTTCGAACGTCTCCCGGCTCACGAAGCTCTCGGCCCTGGGCGTCGGGACGGGCACGACGTCATGCCCAGCCTTCACGAGCAGGCGCGCGAGCTCACACGCCTTGTACGCGGCTATTCCCCCGGTGATTCCCAGCAGGACGCGTGCCATCTAACAGAACTCATGGTACGACGTGGCGGGCCAAACAGTAAGCGAGCATGCAACGCTCGCTCCTCACACCACGCCAACCGTGCAGGCAGTCCTAGCCCGGGTCTCCGCCGGTGACTCTGCTAGCATACCATTTCACCCTTGCGGCTCTCCCCCGGCGGGGCCGTCCCACGGGTGGCCTGTGCCCGGTGGCGACATCCGGCACCCAGCCGGCGTGCCGCAATCCCAGACGGCTCGTGGAGCCCCACGAGCTTGGGGTCTGCGCCAACCAACGACGACGGCACAGGTAGCCGTCTGCGGGGCCCGCGCCGCAGCACCCGGACCGAACAGCCCGGCTGAGGTCTTCAGCTAGCGGTTGGCGGGCTGGATCTTGCCCTGGGCGATCTCCTCGAGAGCGATCGTCAGGTAGTTCTTCGATCGTGTCTCGACGAGCGGCGGCGGGGATTCGTCGAAGGTCCCCTCGCCCAGCTGATGGTGGTAATTGTTGAGCTGGCGCGCACGCCTGGCCGCCATGATGACAGCCGCGTACCGCGAGCCCTCCGAGGCTGCAACGAGCCGGTCTACTCGGGGTGCGTTCATACCCGGTTGAGTGTACCGATCGTTCCCAGGTGCGCCACGACGAGCCCTTCCAGCTCCGTCACCGCGCGCTCCAGCTCATCGTTGACGACGACGTGGTCGAACGACGAAGCCTCGGTCATCTGCCGGCGGGCGAGCTCCAGCCGCTCGTCGATCTCCCCCGCGCTCTCGGTCGCCCGGTCAACGAGCCGCCGGCGCAACTCAGAGAACGTCGGCGCCGCGATGAACACCGTGACCGCATCTGCCACGGCGGCCTTAACGGCCTTCGCGCCCTCCGTCTCGAGCTCGAGCACGCAGCTCTGGCCGGCCGCAAGGATTCGATCGACCTCCTCGCGCAGCGTCCCGTACCGCTGCCCGGAGACGTAGGCGACGTACTCGAGGAATCTCGACTCGGCGACTCTCCGGTCGAACTCAGCCTCGGAGAGGAAGTGGTACTCACGCCCGTCGATCTCCCCTGGCCGGAGCGGCCGCGTCGTGGCCGAGACGGCGGCGGCGAGCTCAGGCCGGCGTTCGAGCAGCCACTGAATCACCGTTCCCTTCCCGGCTCCCGACGGCCCGGTCATGACGAACAGCCGGCCAGCCCCGCCGGGCACGGCTCGGTCGTCAGATGACGGTGCCGTCCTCAGCGGCGGAGCAGCCCGACGAGCTCAGCACGCTGCCGATCAGACAGGCCGCCGACGGTCTTCGACTGGCTGATTCGGCACTGGTTCAAGAAACGCGTCGCCTTGACGCGGCCGAATTTCGGAACAGCGAGGAGCATGTCGAACACCTTCGCGGTCCCGACGTAGTCTGGCGGCTCGTCGAGGATCTCGTCGAGGAGAACCCTGCCGGCCTTCAGGTCCTTCTTCAGCCGCGCGCGCCGAACGCGGATCTCGTTCGCGCGGCTCAGCGCCTCCATTCGCTGATCGAGTGAGCGGGAAGGCGCCTGCGCGTGTGACTTGGTAACCGTCACCGCGCGGCATTCTAGGCAACGCTGGTCCCCCGAATCAAGACAGAATGGCCCCGCTAATCGACCGGTTTTTCGATTTGGGCGGTTTTGTGACCGCCGCACCTTCGAGAACCCCAGCGGGCATGCGGAATGCGGCGCCAATCGCGTTGTCAATACTGGCAAGGCCAAGCTCGTCCGCTTCGGCGCTGAGCTCCGTGCGAATGCGGCCCGGTGCGCCTGGATCGCTGAAGAGCACGGTGCCGAGAGCCACCGACGAGGCCCCCGCCGCGAGGAATTCGAGCGTGTGGCGGCCCGAGCTGACGCCGCCCATTCCGACGATCGGCAGGTCGGTTGCCTGGGCGCACGCATGGACGGCCGCCAACGCGATCGGCCGAAGCGCGGGACCCGAGAGGCCGCCGGAGCCGGTTCCGAGAGTGGGTCGGAGCGTCCGCGGGTCAAGCGACATGCCGCGCATCGTGTTGACGAGCGAGAGGCCATCCGCGCCTGCCTCCGACGCCGCGACAGCGACGGTCGCAATGTCCGGCACGGACGGAGAGAGCTTCGCGTAGAGCTCCTTCCCGGTCTCACGCCTCGCAGCCGCAACGATCTCCCAGGCGCTCGCCCACGGAGCCTCGACGTTCGGGCAGGAGACGTTCAGCTCGATCGCCGCCACTTCGGCGCAGGCATCGAGCACCGCGCAGGACGCCGCGTAGTCCTCGGCCGAGAACCCGCCGACGGAGACCCAGACCGGAACGGGCAGGCGGGAGAGCCGGGGCAGCGTCTCCTGGACAAAGCGGTCCAGGCCCGCGTTTGCCAGACCGATCGAGTTGAGCATGCCGACGTCGGTTTCCGCAATGCGCACCGGGGCATTGCCAGCGCGGGGCTTGGGCGTCACCGTCTTCGTCACGAACACGTCCAGCGCGGCGGCAACCTCAGGCGCGGTCAGGGCGTCGAGGCAGCCGGAGGCGTTGAGCAGCCTCATGCGGCTGCCTTCCCTCTGCTGGCGAGGCTCGCCGCGCCGCTCGGGGAGCGCAGCCCGCCGGCCGGGAGCACCGCGACCTCGACGCGCGCCGCCTCGAGCACCGGTCCCTCGACGCAGAGCCGCACGAGCGCTCCGTCGACGGCGACCGCGCACCCGAAGCAGGCGCCGTACCCACACGCCATAGGCGCTTCCCATGCCAGCCGCGCCCTGGGCGAGAGCGCTCCGACGGCGCGGAGCATCGGCTCCGGACCGCAGGCAAACGGGGTGATATCCCCCTCGGACGCGAGGAGCGAGGTAAGTGGCTCGGTCACGAGCGTGGGCTCGACGACCACCTCCGCCCCGGGGAGCAACGCGCTCGCCTCGGCGAGCTCTCGCGAGCGGAAGCCGAGCAGCGCGGGCGCGCCGGGCAGCCGCTCGGCGAGAAACGGCAGAGGCGCCATGCCGATGCCGCCGCCAACGATGACCGGATGGGCGACATCGAGACGGAATCCGTGTCCCAACGGGCCGAAGACCGTGATGCGCTCCCCCCTCGCCGCGTCGCAGAGCCCGCGCGTCCCGGGTCCGATCGGATCGATGAGGAAGCCGAGCTCACCGGCGGGCGCGAGACACAGGCTCATCGGGCGAGGCAGCAGCCGCTCGCGGGTCGCCAGCATGAAGAACTGGCCGGGCTGCCCCGGGTCGACGGGGCCCCGCGCAACTCGAAGGAGCGTGTAGGAGCCAACAGGCTCGTTGCCGACGACAACCAGCTGCTCTTGCCGGGGCCTCATGCGCTCCGCCACTCGAGCCGGTCCTGGAGGGATGCAACCACGTCGTCCTGAGCTCGCTCGATTGCCTCAACGCACGCCAGCGCACCCGAGATCGTCGTGACGCACGGGATGCGCGCCGTCAGCGCGGCCTCGCGGATGCGGTAGCCATCCGATCTCGCTCCGCTGCCGGCCGGGGTGTTGATGACGAGATCACAGCGTCCGCGGCGCACGAGATCGACGACCGTGGGCCCGGACCCTGCCTCGGTGACCTTGCGCACCACCTCGACGGGAATGCCGTCGGCCGCGAGCGCGTAGGCCGTCCTCGACGTCGCCCGCAGCCGGAAGCCGACCTGCGCGAGCCTGCGGCCGAGCTCGCACGCCATGGGCTTGTCGGCGTCCCTCACCGAGAGGAACGCGGTGCCGCTCTCGGGAAGCCGCCGGCCCGCGGCTCGCTCGGCCTTGGCGAACGCCGTCGCGAAGTCGGGCGCGCTCGCCATGACCTCACCGGTCGAGCGCATCTCCGGACCCAGCACAGGGTCGGCACCCGGGAAGCGCTTGAACGGAAAGACGGCGGCCTTGACGCTGACCTGCGAGAGCAGATCGTCCTCGGGCGGGAGCCCGAGCGAGTCGAGGGAGGCGCCGGCGGCCAGCTTGCAGGCCGCCTCGACGAGGTTGACCCCGATCGCCTTGCTCGCGAAGGGGACGGTCCGGGACGCCCGCGGATTCGCCTCGATGACCGAGAGCGCATCGCCGCACAGCGCCAGCTGGACGTTCACGAGCCCGACCACGCCGAGCGCTCGGGCGAGCGCCCGCACCACCGCGCGGACGTCCTCGATCTCGCTTGAGGACAGCGAGGTCGGCGGGAGCACGCACGAGGAGTCGCCCGAATGCACCCCGGCTTCCTCGACATGCTGCATCACGGCGGCGACGTAGGTGTAGGTGCCGTCGCTCAGGGCATCGACATCGATCTCGATCGCGCCCTCGAGGAAGCGGTCGACGAGTACCCGGCCGCGCGGCGGTGTCGCGGCAGCGACGGCCTCCGCGTCGTAGCAGACGCGCATGTTGCGCCCTCCGAGAACGTAGGAAGGTCGCACGAGGACGGGGTAGCCGACCGACTCAGCAACCGCAACGGCCTCGGCCGCTCCTTCGGCAATGCCCCAGGGAGGCACGCTGACGCCGACGTCATCGCAGAGCGCGGCGAACCGCTCGCGATCCTCCGCGAGATCGACCGCCTCGAACGGCGTGCCGAGGATTGGAATCCCCGCCTGCTGGAGCGAGGAGGAGAGCTTCAGCGGCGTCTGGCCACCGAACTGGATCACGGCGCCGACGGGCCGCTCGCGCTCACAGATCTCGAGCACTTCCTCGGTTCCAAGCGGCTCGAAATACAGGCGATCGGAGGTGTCGTAGTCGGTCGAGACGGTCTCGGGGTTGCAGTTGACCATCACCGTCTCGAAACCCAGCCCGCCGAACGTCCATGCCGCCTGAACGCAGCAGTAGTCGAACTCGATACCCTGGCCGATGCGGTTGGGACCCGAGCCGAGAATGACGACGCAGGGGCGCGTGCCGGCGTCGACCTCGTCCGCCTCGCCCCAGGTGGAGTAGAGGTAGTTGGAGTGCGCCTCCACCTCGGCCGCGCACGAGTCGACCCGCCGAAACGCTGGCCGCACCCCAGCAGCATGCCGCAAGCTGCGCGCGGTGGCCTCGTTGACGCCGCAACGTTCCCCAATCGCCGCGTCAGACCAGCCCAGCCGCTTGAGCTCGAGCCAGCCTTCCGCGTCGAGCGCCCCCAATGCGTCGACGTCGGCGAGGGCGCGGCGGGCATCGCGGACCTGCCCAGCGAACCAGGGATGCACACCGCGGGGGAGATCGTCGAGGGTTCGCCACGGGGTCGCGGCGACCGAGTCGAGCTCGCGGGACCGCATCGCCTTGAGCAGAGCCTCGGTGAACGTCCGCCCGATCCCCATGGCCTCGCCGACCGACTTCATCTGGGTCCCGAGCGTCTCGTCAGCGCCCGGGAACTTCTCGAACGCGAACCGCGGGAACTTCGCCACGACGTAGTCGAGCGTTGGCTCGAAACTCGCCGGCGTCGTCTGCGTGAGGTCGTTCGGGATCTCGTCCAGCGTGTAGCCGACCGCGAGCTTCGCGGCGACCTTCGCGATGGGGTAGCCGGTTGCCTTCGAGGCGAGCGCCGAGGAGCGCGACACGCGGGGATTCATCTCGATCACGCGCAGCTCGCCCGTCTCGCGGCTTCGCGCGAACTGCACGTTCGAGCCCCCGGTCTCGACGCCAACGGCGCGGATGACCTGCGCCGCCGCATCCCGCAGCTCCTGGTAGGCCTCATCCGACAGGGTCATCTGCGGCGCCACCGTGACCGAGTCGCCCGTATGCACGCCCATCGGATCGAGGTTCTCGATCGAGCAGACCACCACGACGTTGTCGCGGCGATCGCGGATGACCTCAAGCTCGAACTCGTCCCAGCCGATCAGGGACTCCTCCACGAGCACCTGCCCAACTGGGCTCTCCGCGAGCCCGCGCGCCAGCAGGCCGTAGAGCTCGACCTCGTTGGAGGCGATTCCGCCGCCATGCCCGCCGAGCGTGAACGCCGGCCGAAGAATCACCGGGAACGACAGGCTCTCGGGCAGCCCGCCTGCCGAGGTGACGATAACCGACTCGGGCACGCGCAGACCCGCACCCTTCATCACCTCGCGGAACCGGCTGCGATCCTCAGCGCGGACGATCGCCTCGAGGGAGGCGCCGATCAGCTCGACACCGTTCGCGGCGAGGACGCCGCTCTCTGCGAGCTCCCGCGCGAGGTTGAGGGCGGTCTGCCCGCCGAGGGTCGGCAGGAGCGCGTCGGGGCGCTCGGTCTCGATCACGCCGGTGACACCATCCGCGTCGAGCGGCTCGAGGTACGTGCGATCGGCGAAGCCGGGGTCGGTCATGATCGTGGCGGGGTTCGAGTTGACGACGACGGTGCGGTAGCCCTCGGCCCGCAACACCTTCAGCGCCTGGCTGCCGGCATAGTCGAACTCGCACGCCTGCCCGATCACGATCGGCCCGGCACCGATCAGGCAGATGGTGTGGATATCGTCGCGGCGCGGCACGTCAGCTCGCAAGGGCGGTAACGCCGGCCGGCCGCGAGGCGGCGACACCGTCGAGCCACCGCTCGATAATCGGCCACCCGTCGTGCGGTCCGGGGCCCGCCTCCGGATGGAACTGCACCGAGCACGCCTGCTCGTCGGTCAAGGCCAGACCCTCCACGGTGCCGTCGTAGAGCGAGACATGGGTCACGTGCGGCCCGTCCCCCTCGACGGCGAACCCGTGGTTCTGACAGGTCACGAGCACGCGCCCCGAGCGCTCGTCGCGAACCGGGTGATTCGCGCCCCGGTGCCCATAGGGCAGCTTGTAGGTCGCAAACCCCGCGGCTCGCGCCAACAGCTGGTGACCGAGACAGATGCCGAGCAGCGGCACCCGCCCGATCAGCTTGCGCACTACGGCGGTCTCACTGGCGAGCGCAGCAGGATCGCCGGGCCCGTTCGACAGCAGGATCGCGTCGGGCCTCTCACCGAGAACAGCCTCAGCACTCGCATCATGCGGGTGAACGGTGATGGCGGCGCCCCGGGCAAGGAGTCGGCGAACGATCGACCGCTTGCAGCCGTAGTCGATCAGGGCAACGCGGGTTGACCCGGCTCCGAGCCGATAGCGCCGCTTCGTCGAGACGCCGGCAACGAGGCCCCGGCCCGACATCGACGGCTGCGCCTCGATGCGCTCGAGCGTCGTCGCCGTGTCGATCCCGTCTGCGACCACGGCGGCGCGCATCGCCCCGTGCTCGCGCAGGTGGAGCACGAGCGCCCGGGTATCGACGTCTTCGAGCGCGACGATTCCCTCCCGGACGAGCCAACGCTTCCATTCAGTACCCCCCGCGCGCCGCATGATCACGGCCCGGGCTGCGGGTCGGTCGGACTCGTTGCGCTCGATGCTGGCGCCGTAGTTACCGATCATCGGCGCCGTGAACGCGATCAGTTGCTCCGCAAAGCTCGGGTCGGTGACGATCTCCTGGTAGCCGCTCATCGCCGTCGTGAACACGGCCTCCCCAAAGGCGCTCGCGCGGAT
Source organism: Actinomycetes bacterium (assembly GCA_026708005.1). Taxonomy (GTDB): domain Bacteria; phylum Actinomycetota; class Thermoleophilia; order Gaiellales; family Gaiellaceae; genus JAPOVR01. The sequence goes on along the minus strand of JAPOVR010000093.1, from coordinate 29,043 downwards.
GCCGACCGTGCGACCTGGCAGCCGGGTGCCGTCCTCGAGGAGGACGTAGCCGGACGCTGACCGACCGCTCACGACGCGTGGACGAGGCACCCGTCGGCGATCGTCATCAGCACCCGCGAGACGAGGCGCTCGCCGAGAAGCCAGGAGTTGGCCGAGCGAGACTCGAAGCCCGACTCCGAGGCGCGCCACGCCGCCTCGACGTCGACGAGCGTGAGGTTCGCCCGCTCGCCGACGGCAACGCGCGGGACCTCGAGCCCAAAGATGCGCGCTGGTCCGGCGCTCATGCGCTCGAGCAGTGTCTCCAAGGGGAGCTCACGCGAGAGCACGAGCCGCGTGTAGAGGGCGGCGAACGCCGTCTCGAGGCCTGTGACCCCGAACGCCGCCGCCTCGAAGGGAACGTCTTTGTCGTGGTGCGCGTGCGGTGCGTGGTCGGTCGCGATCGCGCCGATCGTGCCGTCGCACAGCCCGTCGAGCAGGGCCCGCCGATCCTGCTCAGCTCGCACAGGCGGGTTCATCTTGAAGTTCGGATTGAGCGACCGGACGCAGTCGTCGGTCAGACAGAGGTGATGAGGCGTCACCTCGCCGGTGGCGGCGACGCCATCGACCTGTGCCGCCCGGAGCGCCTCCACCGACTCGCGAGCCGACAGGTGCATGAAGTGAACCGGCTGCTGCTCGTGCCGTGCGAGCTCGAGGTCGCGCACGACCATCGCGCTCTCCGCGATCGAGGGCCAGCCGCCGATGCCGAGCTCCGCCGACACCGCCCCCTCGTGCATGTGTCCGCCGCGGGAGAGCGTCGGCTCCTCCTCGTGCAGGGACAGAAGCCGACCGACGAGCGCGGCGTACTGCAGCGCCCGCCGCATGAGCCCGGCCGAGACGACCGGCTTCCCGTCGTCGGTGAACCCGGCGGCGCCGCTCTCCGCAAGCTCGACCATCTCGGTGAGCTCTGCCCCCCTCAGCCCGATCGAGATCGCGGCGAGGAAGCCAACCGGCACCTCCGCCTCGGTGCGTGCGCGGTCGACCAGCGCACCCAGCGTCGCGGCCGTGTCGACGACCGGGTTGGTGTTCGGCATGGCGAGGATCGCGCAGTATCCGCCCGCCGCCGCCGCGCGCGTGCCGCTCGCAAGGCTCTCGGCGTGCTCGCCGCCCGGCGTGCGCAGGTGCACGTGCGGGTCGACGAACGCCGGTGCCACGAGCAGCCGACTGCGGGTCTCGCGCGCCGGCTCGATGGCGCTGATGATGCCGTCGGTGATCGTAACATCGAGCGCCTCGTCAATCCCCTCAACCGGATCCACGACGCGCGCGCCGGCAAGGACGAGGTCAACGGGCTCGCCCGCCCGCCAGTGGAGCGTTCGCGCCCTGGTCGCAACAGCCACGCTAGGCAACCTCCTTCAACATCGCGATGTCCGCGGTGGCCGGGCCGCGCGTCAGCAGGTCGTAGAGCACCGCCATGCGCACGACCAGACCGCTTCGTACCTGCTGCTCGATCAGCGACTCGGCCGCATCCGCAACCGCGGCGTCGATCTCGACGCCCCGGTTGATCGGGCCCGGATGCATCACCTTCTGGCCCGCGCGAAGCCGAGCGTGCGTCACCCCCCACCGGGCCGTGTACTCGCGCAGCGACGGCACGAAGTTCGCGCCCTCGAGCATGCGCTCCCGCTGCATTCGCAGCACGTAGACCACGTCGGCTGGCTGAATCGACCCGATGTCGTACGAGATGTCGCACCCAAGCGCCTCGATGCCGCGCGGGATCAGCGCCGGAGGACCGACCAGGGTGACGCGGGCGCCCATGAGAAGCAGCGCCTGGATGTTCGACCGCGCGACCCGGGAGTGGAGAACGTCGCCGACGATCGCGACGTGAAGCCCCTCGATCTCGCCGAGCTCCTCCTCCAGCGTGTACAGGTCGAGCAGCGCCTGCGTCGGGTGCTGGTGCTTGCCGTCACCCGCGTTCACGACGTGGGCGCCGGTGTGTGCGGCGACGAAGGCGGGGGCGCCGATCTGTGGATGCCGGACGACGATGACGTCAGGGTCGTAGGCGCCCAGCGTGAGCGCCGTGTCCTTGAGCGACTCACCCTTGTCGACAGCGCTGCCGCTGGCCTTGATCGACATGACATCGGCGGAGAGACGCTTGGCCGCAAGCTCGAAGCTCGACGAGGTCCGGGTCGAGGACTCGAAGAAGGCGTTGACAACCGTCCTGCCGCGCAGGGTTGGCAGCTTCTTGACGTCACGCTCGAGCGTGCCTGCAAACGTTCGCGCGAGACCAAGCAGCCGCACGACATCCTCGCGCTCGAGCGCCGCGATCGAGATGAGGTGGCGCCGTCCCGCGCCGTGCGGCGGGAGCAGCTCCTGCCGCAGGACGGGGCGCACACGGGTGTCCTTGTCCTCGGTCATCGTGTCTCTCCCTCCGGGATCAGAAGGACGCGATCGACCTCGTCGATCTCGACGAGCTGGACCTGCACCCGCTCGCCCCGCGAGGTCGGAAGGTTCTTGCCCACGTAGTCAGGTCGAATCGGCAGCTCGCGATGACCGCGGTCTGCGATGCAGGCCAGCTGCACGCGCGCCGGTCGCCCATACGAGAACAGCGCGTCGATGGCCGCCCTGACGGTCCTGCCGGTATAGACGACATCGTCGACGAGGATGCACGTCATGCCCTCGGGATCGAAGTCGAGACGCGTCGCCTTGACGACGGGTTGCTCGGCGACAGGAGCCCCGTCGGCGCGGACGTGCAGATCGTCGCGGTGAAAGGTGATGTCGATCGAGCCGAGCGCGACCGAGACGTCGGTGAAGTCCTCGATCAGGTGGCGCAGCCGCTGAGCGAGCGGCACACCCCGAGTGTGGATGCCGACGAGCGCGACCTGCTCGAGATGGACGTTGCGCTCGACGATCTCATGGGCGATACGCGCCGCGGTGCGCCGAAGCGCCTCTCCATCGAGCAGCAGCTTGCCGTGCAGCTCGCGCGCAGCCACGTACAACTCCTTTCCGGCCTCACCGAGCCGAGTTAAAGGTGTGCGCGCAAGCCTAGCAGAACAGCCCGGATGGATCGCGGCAAAGAGCGGTGCGCTGCCGCTTCGGAGACAAGACCAGCGCCCCGCTGCAGAGAAGAGAGCAGCGCCTCGCGCCTACGGAGGGGTGACAGACAGCCCGCCGTCCATCGAGTCAAGCTGGGCCGCCAGGCCGGCCCGCAGCGTCGTTGCCGGCGCCCAACCCAGCTCGGCGCGCGCCCGGGAGGTGTCGGCTGCCGTTCGGCCCGCATCGCCTCGCACGGCGGGCTTGCGGTCAACGACGAGACGGCGCCCGCTGAGCTCCTCGATGAGCGCGATCGCCTCCCGCAGCGACGTCTCATTCCCACCGCCGACGTTGTAGACCGCGCTGCAGCGCCCCACCTGCATCGCGGCGAGGGTCGCCGCGACCGCGTCCCCGACGTAGGTGACGTCGCGGGTCTGCCCCCCTGACCCGTAGAGGCTGAACGGCGTCCCACCGCGCAGAGCCGCGATGATCTGCTGAAACGCCATGTCCGGGCGCTGCCGCGGCCCGTACACGGTGAAGTACCGCAGGCCAACGGCTTCGAGCCCGCCGCTCTCGACGTACGCACGCGCGAGATACTCGCAGGCCACCTTCGTCACGCCGTACGGCGAGATCGGCTGGAGCAGAGCGTCCTCCGACGTCGGAAAGGAGGTGGAGTTGCCGTAGACGGAGGACGACGAGGCCCACACGACCCGGCGGTCGAGTCGGCTGGCCGCCTCGAACACGCGCTGGCTGGCGAGCACGTTGTTCCTCACGTAGTTCTCAAACGGCTCGCCCCAGCTCTGACGCACCCCGGGCTGCGCGGCCAAGTGGAACACCCCACCGCTGCCGGCGATCATCTCGTCCAGCTCGCAGGTTACGAGATCGGCTTCCGAGAGCGAGAAGCCGGCATCGCTCGCGACGGCCTTAAGGTTCGCCTCCTTCGTCTCCCGCTCGGAGTAGCCGGTGAACGAGTCGATGCCCACGACGTCGTCGCCACGGCTGAGCAGCGCCTCGACCAGATGCGAGCCGATGAAGCCGGCGCAGCCCGTCACCACGAACCGGCTCACAGTGCAGCCGCCGTCGAGCTGCCTTCGGCCAAGAGGTGAGCCGCCGCTCCTGCGATCTGCGGGATCAAGGTACTGCGCGCGTTCGGGTGAGGCCCTTCGTTCGGGTGCTGCTGTAAGCTGATGCCCGGTGGCTGCCGCGGGCGAAGAGACGCCGGGCGGTCCCTTCGTTCATGCTCCGGCACGAGCAGGCTCGAGGGAATCGCCGCGCGAGGCCGCTGGGTCAACCGGCGTTCCTACTCCTCACCTGCGGCTGGCGCGCTCGGCTGCTCGAGTCCGCCGCTCGGTCCGGTTGCGACGGCCGCGCCGCGCTTGATCAGGCGGGGTGTGCCGCGCTCGGGAAACGGCACCTCCACGACGTCGAAGTCTCGTGGCACGACCGTGTTCGCGAAGATGGCGCGCGCCTCGCGCGCGAGCTCGGGGCCGAAGTACCGCGGCGAGATGTGGTTCAGCGCGAGCAGCCCTACGTCGGCACCGCACGCCAGCTGTGCAGCCTGCGTGGCGCTCGAGTGTCCTGTCTCGTTCGCCCGGTCGATCTCCTCATCGCCGAAGCCGCCGTCATGGACGAGCAGCTGCGCTCCCTTCGCAGCCTCCAGCACGGAGCGAGCAGGCCGCGTGTCGCCTGTGACGACAACCCGCCTGCCGGGTCGAGCCTCACCGACGACCGCCTCGGGCAGCACCGTGGTCCCGTCGTCGAGCTCGACAGCCGCGCCACGCTGCAGAGCACCCCAGAGCGGGCCTTCGGGCACACCGAGCTGACGTGCGGCCTCGACATCGAAACGCCCTGGCCGCGCGCCCTCGACAAGCGTGTAGCCAAACGCCGTGGCGTCGTGATCGACAGCGAACGTGCCCAGGCGGTACTCGCGGCGGTCGATCCGCTCGCCGGGCTCGAGCTCGACGAGGGCAAGCTCGTAGCTGAGCTTCCCGAACACCTGCCGCAGCGCTGAGAACAGCGCTCGGATCCCGGGCGGACCGTAGACAGTGAGCGGCGCCTCGCGGCCGCGCAGCGAGAAGGTCTTGAGCATCCCGGGCAAGCCGAGATAGTGGTCGGCGTGGAGGTGCGTCACGAAGATGTCGGGCAGATCCAGGAGGCCGATGCTCGAGCGCTGAAGCTGACGCTGGGTGCCCTCGCCGCAGTCGACGAGCAGGCGGTCTCCCCCGCGCCGGATCAGCAGGCTCGGCGCGCCGCGGCGGGCGGTTGGGGTCGAGCCGGAGGTGCCGATGAAGACGACATCGAGATCCACAGGGTGATTCTACGGCGCGCATGTCGCACCACTCCCGCGCAACCCGGCAGCGCTCTGCGCGTCACAGCTCCGCGTGCACGCCGGCAGCTCGCCCGCGCCAGGTTCCGGCGCGCCTCCCGCCAGGGCGTCTCAGCGAGTCGCGCCGTGCCAGCAGCTCACGCGCGCCTCGCGGCGGGTGCGTCTCGGCGAGGAGCGCGATCAGAAGCGGCCGCCAAGGAAAGCACCGTCCCGGTACACGAGCTCGCCATCGGCGTAGACGAGACCGCCTTGGCGAAGGTCCAGCACCAGGTCGCAGTGAAGCGCCGAGTCGTTCGTTCCGCCACACTCCGCGTAAGCGGACCCGAGCGCGAGATGGACGGTGCCGCCAACCTTCTCGTCGAAGAGCGGCTCGCCCGTGAACCGGCTGATCGCGTCGTTGAGGCCGAAGGCGAACTCCCCGGCACGCCGTGCTCCAGCGTCGAGCAACAGCAGCTCGTCAAGCGCCCGGCTGCCTCGGCGCGCGGTCGCCTCGACGACCTCGCCATCGCGAAAGGCGAGGCGCACGCCCTGCAGGGGCCGGCCTCCATGGAGCAGCAGCAGCTCGAACGAGATCTCTCCGTCGACGGCATCCTCGAGCGGGGCGGTGTAGATCTCTCCATCCGGGAAGTTCTCGCGGCCGCAGGCCGGGACCCAGCGCCGGCCCTCGACACCGAGCGTCAGGTCGGTGCCCGGGGCCAGCACGCGCAGGACCCGCACGGTCTCGAGCCACGAGCTCAGCCGGGCGATACGCTGTGCGAGCGCACCCCACTCGGCGGCCGGGTCGTCCCGGTCGAGGAACCCCGACGCCGCGACGAAGCGCTGGTAGTCGGCCAGCGACATGCCGGCCTCCTGCGCGAGGGCCTCCGTCGGGTAGACCGTCAGCACCGACCGCAGCTCGCCCGCAGCCGCGCGTCGGTCGACCGCGTCGATTATCGGCTTGGCCGCGCGGGAGCGCCGTGCCTGGCGAGCCGGGTCGACCCCCGACAAGCTGCGGGTGTTCCGGGGGGCGAAGAGCTGGACACGGCAGTCGACCCGCTCGACCGCCTCGAGGGCGGACGGGTTCACCCAGTCGAGCTGTGCTGGCTCGCCGAGCTCGAGGAGTGCCTCCTCCCGCCCGTCGAGATCGAGCTGGAGCTCTGGATAGCCCCCGGCCTGCAGCACGCCCCGATACAGCTCGCGGACGAGCGGCGCAGCGGTGGTCGTGCCCCTGATCAGAACCCCGTCGCCCGCACGAACGCCCAGCGAGTGGTCGATCAGGACGGCGGCGAGCCGTTCGGTGAGCAGCCCGGTCACGACTCGAGCTCAGCGGGCGGGCGGAGGAACCGACCCGCCTTCCAGACGAGCTCGCCGTCGGCGTAGACCTCGCCATCGTCGCGCAGATCGCAGATCATGTCCCAGTGCAGGGCCGAGGTGTTCGTCCCGCCGGTGGGAGGGAAGCTCGCTCCGAGCGCAACGTGCATCGTGCCGCCGATCTTCTCGTCGAAGAGGATGTTTCCCGTGAGCCGGTCGATCTCGTAGTTGAGCCCAAACGCCACCTCGCCGAGCACGCTCGCGCCATCGACCGCCAGCATCTGCCTGAGGTACTCCTCGCCCTGAGTGGCCTCGGCGCTGACCACCTCGCCGTAATCGAACCGAAGGCGAACGTCCTCGACCTCCCGCCCCTGGAAGGTCGCGGGGGCCGTGTACCGGATCTCGCCCTGCGTCGCGCTCTCGACGGGGCTCGTGAACACCTCCCCGTCGGGCATGTTCCGGTGGCCGTCCGCAGCGATCCACGAGCGCCCGGCGACGCTCATGCGAAGATCGGTGTCGGGGCCGAGGATCCTAAGCAGAGAGACGGCTTGAAGCTCCTTGGCGCGCGCGGCGAGCTCGTGGGACACGCCGCGCCAGTGCTCGACCGGGTCGCTGTCCCCTTCGAGCACGTGACAGGCTCCGTACACGAAGCGCTCGTACTGGCTGAGCGACATCTGGGCATCCTGCGCGTGCGCCTGGGTCGGGAAGAGCGTGCCACACCACGCGAGCTCGTGGGAGAAGATCCGCTGCATCCGGCGCTGCGCAAGCTCTTGCCTCGCATCGACCATCACCCGCTGGCGGTCTGGGTCAGCACCGCTGAGCGAGCGCGTGTTGCTCTCAGCCCACACGGTGATCAGCGCGTCGAGCCGTTCAAGCTCCGCCGGCGCGCCCGGTGAGATGTAGGTGAGCTGAGCCTCGCTGCCCTCGGCGAGCAGAGCCTCAACGACACCGTCGACGGCGGGAGCAACGTAGGCGTGCGCCCCCCGCTCGATCGCGTGCCGATACGCAGCGAGAAGGAGCGGCTCGGCAACAGCGTTGCCGTCGATACGAAGCACCTGCCCGGGACCGAGGTCGAGCGAGTACTCGACGATCAGGCGGGCAAGCCGGTCGGTCCGCGAGTCGACCATAGGCCCCTGTCTACCAGAGACCTCCTCCTCCAGTACACGGCTCGACCCGGTTACCTACCGGTCCGGGCACCGAACCCGGCGCACACCGGCCTCCGAGCTCGAACAGCGCCGCGTGCCTCCCCAGCCGCTCCACGCGTGCCTCGGCCCTGCCGGCTTCATCACGCGCCGGGGCGTGCCGAGCGGCCCAGGGCGTCAGGTCCCAAGACACGCGTCCGTGAGGCGCTCGGCACCGAAACGCACGGGGTCGTCGGCCGGCAGGCCGGTCTCGGCGGTCGCGGCGGCGATCGCTGCCCGTGCCTCATCGTCGTCGAGCAGGCTCGTGTTCAGCGCGATCGCGGCGACACGTGCCGGGCACGCCGGCAGCGCCGACCGCTCGTGGAGATCGACCAGCTCCCGCAGCGGCGGGATCGCGTGCCTGGCGTGACCTTCGAGATGATCCATGCCGGCCTTGTGGCACAGGACGAGCAGCTGAGGTGCCGAGCCGTGGTAGAGACCCAGCGTCACGCCGGAGTACATCGGGTGGATGAGCGACCCCTGCCCTTCGACCCAGAGCAGGTCGCCGAGTGCGGAGCCGTCGACCACGAGCTGCTCCACCGCGCCCGCGATGAAGTCGGCCACGACCGCGTCAACGGCAATGCCCCAGCCCGCGATCGCGATCCCGGTCTGCCCGGTCGGCACGAAGACGCTTCGCCGCCCTCGCCGGAGGGACTCCAAGTGGAGCTCGAGCGCGATCGTCATCTTCCCGATCGCGCAGTCGGAGCCGACGGTCAGAACGACAGTCGCGTCGAGCTCCAGGTTGGCCCCTGTCGGAACGCTCAGACCCTCGGGCGGGCGCCTGAGATCGCAGAGCCCAACACCGCAGTCGCGGGCGAGCGCCGCGAGCTCAGGATCGTCTGCGAGGAACTCGTGCATGCCCGCCTCGACGTGCAGACCCGCTGTTATCGACGCCGTCACGTGCGCGCGCAGCGTGTCGGGGAGGCGCCCGCCCGTGGGTGCGACGCCGACGATGGCGGTGGTCGGGTCGAAGGCGAGCGCGTCGGTGACGCTGTCGACGACCGGGATGCCCTTGAACACATCGCCGTCGTACGTCGAGTCCAGGAGGGCCACGACCGGAAAGCTCGCGTAGTCGACGACGCCCCTCGTCGTCTTCCCATGGTGTGGATCCGCGAGGTAGCCCTCAGCGAGCACGAGGACCCGCTTCGTGCCGGCAGATGCCTGCTTGTCGTCAGCCATCGGTGCCCACCTCTGTCCGGCAGAGGCTCAGGCCCGGCCCGTCGCCGGGCACCTGGACGCCTTGCTGGAAGGTCACGCCGAGCCATGGGTCCTGTGCGAGCAGGAGGTTGCCGTCGAGATCGACGTAGTCGCAGAGGCTCGCAACTTGGCAGCCTGCGGAGATCCCAAGGCCCGTCTCGATCATGCAGCCGAGCATGACCCCGAGCCCGAGCGCGCGGGCGGCATGCGCGATCCTCACGGCCTCCCGAATCCCGCCGCTCTTGGCCAGCTTGACGTTGACGCCATGAGCGCGCTCGGCACAGGCGGCGACATCGCCGAGCCGGTGGCAGTCCTCGTCCAGATAGATGGGAAGCGGCGAGCGCCGCTTGAGCTCGACTCCGCCCTCATCGCCCGCGGGCAGAGGTTGCTCGACGTATTCGACCCCGAGCTCCGCCAAGGCCGGGACCGACTCCAGCGTTTCGGCGAGGCTCCAGTACTCGTTCACGTCGACCATCAGGGGGCGGTCCGTCACCGACCGGACAGCCCGCACGCGCTCCACATCGAGCCCGTCGCGCCCGCCGAGCTTCAGCTTCAGGCGCTGGAACCGCGGAGCCGCCTCCTCGGCGCGCCGGGCCATGTCGTCAGGATCGCCGAGCCAGACCGTCCACGAGGTCGGCGGGCCGACGCGCCGCACGCCCAGGAGCCGCCACACGGGAATGCTCGCGAGCTTGCCGCACAGATCGTGCAGCGCTGCATCGACGGCCGAGCGCGCCGCCCACTCTCCGGGAAGCTCGTCGAGCCGCTGCTCGATCGCATCCAGCGCGAACGGATCATCGCCCAGAACGGACGCCGCGTCATCGAGGAACGCCTGCACCGACCCGATGCTCTCGCCGTAGTGATCCTGTGGCGCCCCCTCCCCGTAGCCGACGGCGTCTCCGTGACGAAGCTCAACCTCGATCAGCTCAACGTCCTCCCGCGTCGAGCGAGAGATGCGAAACGGCGCCCCAAGCGCTGCAGTGACGGTTCGGTAGGCCAGCTGCACGGGCAGTAGACTAACCGTGTCAGGCGCCCGTAGCTCAGGGGATAGAGCGTGTGCCTCCGGAGCACAAGGTCGCAGGTTCGATTCCTGCCGGGCGCGTCAAGCCAGGTGACCGCGGCGTCGTCACCTACCGGCGAGCCCTCGTGGGCGCGGGATGCGCCGGCAACCGTCGCGCCGGTGAGGCCCTTCACCCGCGCCGACCTGTCGCGAGAGCTCTCGCCGGCCGGGTCTGCCGGGCTCGGCGCGCCGCCATGACCCCCCGCGCGCTGGCCGCCCCGCGCTGATCCCTCGCGTTGACCGCCGCATCAGGGGTGCAGGCAGGAGCTTGGCGGCGGGGTTTCGTGTAGCGGAGAAGCGGGGTAAGATGGTGGGAAATGACCGCGCGGATTGACGACCCCTTCAGTACTAATGGAACGGCCGACACTCACCCGCATCCGGCGTGCACGGCCCTCTGTTCCGGCGGAGGCCGGGGTCGAGCCGCGCGTTCGCATCGCTGAGCTTCAGGCTCACGACCTCACGTGGATCCACGTCGAGCGGCCCGGCCCCCTCGAGGCGCACGCGCTGGCCGAGCGGTTCGGATTCCACGATCTCGACGTCGAGGACGTCCTCTCGAAGCGACAGCGGCCGAAGATCGACGAGTACCCCAACTACCTCTTCGTCGTCCTGCACTTCCCGAAGTACGACAAGGCAATCCAGCGGCTGAATGCGGCCGAGGTCGACCTGTTCCTCGGCCCTGACTTCCTCGTCACGCTTCCCAACGTTGAGCTGCTGCCGGTGTCGCGCCTGTTCAGCCGGTGCGAGAACGACGAGGAGCTCCGAGCTGAGCTGTTCGCGAAGGGATCGGGCTACCTCCTGTACCACGTCCTCGACGACCTGTTCGACTACTGCTTCCCGATTCTCGACAAGATGGCCCACAAGCTCGATGCGATCGAGGACGAGCTGTTCGAAGGCCGATCCGAGGAGATCGTTCGCGACATCTCGAACGCCAAGCAGGAGGTCATCGCCTACCGAAAGATCATCAAGCCGGAGCGCTCGACGGTGCGCCTGCTCGAGCGCTACACGCAACGGTTCCTCCGTGAGGACCTCGAGGTCTACTTCGACGACATCGTCGATGCGACCGAGCGGATCTGGGACCTGCTCGACAACTACAAGGAGGTTGTCGAGGCGCTCGAGGAGACGAACGAGTCCGTGATCTCCCATAAGCAGAACGACGTCCTGCGCATGCTCACGCTGATCGCGACCGTGATGCTCCCGCTCACGCTTGTTACAAGCGTGTTCGGTATGAACGTGCTGTTTCCGGGCGAGAGCACGAGCGCGGCGTTCTGGGCGATTCTCGGCGTCATGGTCACTGCCCTGATCGGAATGGTCGGGTTCTTTCGCTGGCGCCGCTGGTTCTAGCCGGAGTGCCACGGAGAGCCCAGCGGCTGGCCTGTCCAGGCGGCTCCTGCGGCTGCCATCGAAAGCCATTGCGACAGTGCTGCGACCACCGACGAGGGTTCTGTCCGATATCGGTTGCTGCCTGAGGTCACTCAGCCTCAGCCCGCGCAGGGTCGCGGCCACCGGCGCGGGTTCGGTCCGAGCGACTCTCGCGAGTTCTGTGGCGGGATTGCTGCGAGGACAACGCGATTTCACCCGAGCCGAATGACCACTGGCGTGCAGCTGCCGGGCGGGCTAGGAGCGGCGCCTGCCCGGCCGTGGTGGACCGCAGACGCACCGGAGGCAGGCGAACGCTCGGCCGCCGCCGCCCTTTGATCTGTGCCCGGACGCCGAGCCAAGTGCGGGCGCGAGGCTCGGCAGGCGGCCGGGCCTGCCGAGGCGGCCGGGCCGCTACGAAGGGCAGCCCGCCCCCACCCACCACCCGGGGGAGGGTAGCCCGGAAAAACGCACGGCTTTCGCACGATCTGTCACAGAAGCGTCATGAGACTGTGCCAACTCCGTAACGCCGCTCGGACGCTCTGCCAACGCGGCTCAGCCGTTTCGCCCGCCGGGATACAGACGCCGGGGCAACCGGGCAACCCAGGCCTTTATCTCTCGTCCTTTGGGTTGCCCTTGGCAGTTGCCCCTTGGCGAGAGCCACCGGCGTGCTCCCCCAGCTCTTTTCCTCAACGCGCTGCGTCAACACATGGCACGAGGGCGCCTCTCCGCGCCACCGGGCAGCGTCATCCGGGTCTTCTCTAGCCTGCGTGGCCCCGGCAACCCCCGGCTTGCAAAGGGATCCCGACGGACCACCATGCTGAGGATTCGCAGCTCGGAGCCGCAGCGAAAGAACACCCACATCTACCACAATGCGTGGCCATGCAGGCGCTGCTGCCGAGCTTGCTCCGCGTTGTCCTCTCTGGTCTGCTGCCGGCGGCGCTCGCGGCGCTGCTCATGCTGAGCGCGGCATGCGCGGCGCGGCGGATTCATCGAGCCCGAAGGCTGCACCTGATCCCGAGCCTGATCCCGAGCCGCCCCCACCGGTACAGGAGCCCGCAGGCCCAGAGCCGGATCCTGTCCCAACGCCAGAACCCGCTCCTCACCCTCCACCTCCGTCGCCAGCGGCGCCGCCTCCACCGATAGCGCCGCCGCCTCCACCGCCAGAACCACCACCTCCGCTGCCTCCACCGTCGGAGCCGCCAAGCTGCCCGCGGTCGGTTTCGCTGTTGGCAGCGACGGCGCTGAGGTTCGCTCCGGCCCAAGCCTGACGGAGGAGGTGGTTGGAACATTGGGACCCGAAGCCCCACAGCTCATGACCACCGGGGCCGCGACGCCGAGCCTGCCTGAGGCAGGCTTCTGGGAGGTCGAGCTCGCGGATAGCTCAACCGGATGGGTTGACTCACGCGACCTGCGCGTACCCGCCGCCTGGCGGGCGCCGCTGGTCGAGCAGCCGTGCACCCTAACCGAGGGCCTTGCCGAGGGCCTTAAGGAGCTCGCCGGCAAGGCCGGCTCAACGGCAGACCACGTCTTCGCGCTCGACTATGGGCGCGGGGATGCGTGTGACCGGCTTGTCGTCATCTTCGGCGCCGGCGGAAGCTTCGCAAACGATCCGCCATGGCCGCACTCGCTCGCAGCGGCCGTCCGCACCGGCATCACCGTCCTCACAAGGGCGGCGTTGAGATCGTCCTGCCGCCCCAGATCGCGGCGGTGCGGCCGACCACGACCGAGCTCAGGCTCGACGACGGCGCGGCTTTCGTCGCCCGAAACACGCGCGGTGGCTTGAGCGTCATGCTGCACTTCGAGACCGAGAAGCGCCTCAGCGCCGCGGTGCTTCACGACCCGGCGCGACTCGTCATCGACCTGCGAGATGCCCCGGTCTGTCAGGCCCCGGCCCAGGCCCGATCGTCGGGCGAAGTGTTACCATCACCGAGATCGAGAGTCGCGGGGCGCCCGGAGAGGCTCTCGTGCCCGAGATACGCATCAACGGCTACGTGCGTCCGCTCGATGCAAATGGCGCGGCCGAGCTGCGTACGATCGCAGAGCAATCGGGAAGCGGCCAGCCGGTCGCCGCGACGTTCTCGGGGACCGACTACCTCGGCACGCTCCGCGATGTCCGCTACGGCTTCACGACGAACGACTACATCGATGCGTGGGGGCAGTTGGCGTTCGTCATCGAGGAGCTCGATCCGGGTGCATACGAGCTGTTCGTCGGAGAGCGAAGCGCCAAGGACGCCAGCCCGATCGGCATCTTCCTTCCCATCGAGATCGGCGACTAGGCCCGCCGGCAGCACCGGCACAATCCACCGATGGAGCATCTCTGGGCTCCCTGGCGGATGGAATACATCGAGCTGGTCGATGACGACCCTGGCTGCGTGTTCTGCCGCGCCTGGGAGAGCGGCGCGCAGCAGGCGGAGATGTACGTGATCCACCGTGGCTCGGCGGCCTTCGTGCTCCTCAACAAGTTCCCGTACGTGTCCGGGCACCTCATGGTTGCACCGGCACGCCACTGCGGTGACCTCGGCGCACTCACAGGCGAGGAGGCCCTCGAGGTACACCGGCTCACGACAACCGCCCTCGGGGTACTCGCTGAGACGATGGCCCCGCACGGCTACAACCTCGGGTGGAACCTCGGGCGGGTTGCCGGTGCAGGCATCGTCGACCACGTCCACCTCCACGTCGTGCCGCGCTGGGCCGGCGACACGAACTTCATGCCGGTTCTCGCTGATGTTAAGGTGATGCCTCAGCACCTGGAGGAGACGCGCGCGCGGCTCGCCGCGGCTTGGCCGGGCTCGCAGTAGCAGCCAGCCAGGTTGTCAGTCTTGGCCCGCCGCTTCTGGCCAGGCCGCCTCTGGCCCGACCGGCTATAGCCGGCGCCTCTGGCCCGACCGGCTCTGGCTCGGCTGCCCCGAAGGGCAGCCCACCCCCACCCACCACCGGGGGAAGGTAGCCCAGAAAAGCGCACAGCTTGCGCACGATCTGTCATAAGAGAGTCACGAGACCGCGTCAACTCTGCACGGCCGTGACCGCACGCCAGCCGTGGCCACGACGCCTGCCACAGCCGCGACGCCTCGTCGATGCCTGACTGGAAGTCGGGCCGGCAGCAGCCAGCCGTGAGGAGCGTTGGGCCAGGCGCCTGCCAGCCAGCGTCTTGGTAGCAGAGCAGTCGGCAAACGCGCGGGCAGCGGCCAACGAGATGGGCCCGTGAAGCGCCCGCCGACCGAGCGGGTGGCAGGCCCGCGGACGGCGGGCTCGCTGCACCCGGCTGAGCCGCGCGGCACAGGCGCCGCTGCCCATGACTCCATCCTACCTGTGCCAGGAGCCCGCTCTGTACCAGATGAAGATTCGCGACCGGAGACCGGCCACGAGGAGGCGGAGCGGTGGCTGGGCCGCAGCCCCAGCCGGTGCCTAGGATTCGGCGATGGCGCTTGAGGCCTCAGTCTTCAAGGCGTACGATGTGCGGGGCATCCACCCGACGCAGATCGACGAGGACGGCGCCTACGCCGTCGGCAGGGCCTACGTTGAGGAGTTCGAGCCGAAGGCGATTGCAGTCGGGCGCGACATGCGCACGCACGGCCCCGCGATGGCCGATGCAGCAATCCGAGGGGCCCTCCACGGCGGCGCCGACGTCGTCGAGCTCGGCATGATCGGAACCGAGATGCTCTACCACGCGGTCGGCGAGCTTGGCCTCGACGGCGGAATCGCCGTGACCGCCTCGCACAACCCGAAGGAATACACGGGGATGAAGGTCGTGCGCCGCGGCGCGCGACCCGTCGGTGGCTCCGACCTCCTGCGCATCCGCGATCGAGCACTGTGCAGCTTCGCTAGCTGGGAACCCGTGGACCCGGGCGAGTGGAGCGAGCACAACGTCTATCCCGGCTGGGCCGAGCGGGTCCTCTCGTTCATCGACGTTGCCAGTATCCGACCGCTACGGGTCGTGATCGATGGGGCAAACGGCATGGCTGGAGCGATGCTGCCGCCGGTCCTTGCTCAGCTTCCGATCGACGCCGTGTGCTGCCACTTCGAGCCCGACGGCACCTTCCCACACCACGAGCCGAACCCGCTCCTGCCTAAGAACCGCGCATTCGTCGCCGAGAAGGTGACGGAGGAAGGCGCCGACCTCGGCCTTGCCTTTGACGGCGACGCCGATCGGTGCTTCTTCGTCGACGACAAGGGCGAGTTCGTCCCCGGCGACTTCATCACGGCGCTCTTGGCGAAGACCATGCTGAAGAAGGAGCCAGGAGCGACGGTGATTTACGACGTACGGGCCAGCTGGGCCGTGCCCGATCTCGTCGAGGCGGCCGGCGGCACCGCGCTCATCAACCGCGTCGGCCACGCGTTCATCAAGCAGCGCATGCGCGAGACGGACGCCGCGTTCGGCGGGGAGGTCTCGGGCCACTACTACTTCCGCGCCTTCCACCAGGCGGACACGGGCACGGTGCCAGCGCTGCTCATGCTCGAGCTCATCTCACGCGAGGACCGACCCCTCTCTCAGCTCGTGCAGCCGCTGCGCGAGCGGTACTTCCTGAGCGGTGAGCTCAACACGCCGGTTGACGACATCGCGGTGAAGGTCCAGGAGATCAAGGAACGCTTCGGTCCCCAGGGTGAGATCTCGCATCTCGACGGCGTGTCTGTCATGTCAGAGGACTGGCATCTGAACGTCCGGCCGTCGAACACCGAGCCGCTACTGCGGCTCAACGTCGAGGCACGCTCACGGGAACTGATGGAGAGAAAGCGGGACGAGGCATTGGCGATCATGCGAGCATGACGCACACCAGCGCAGGGCTGACCGACGCAAGCCGCCGTTTCGCTTCTCGGCGTTCACCCGCGTTGGCTTCTCCGACACCGACGCGCAGGGGATCGTCTACTACGGCCGCTACCTCCCCTTCTTCGACCTCGCGCGGGTCGAGTACCTCCGCCGCCTGGGCCTGCTCGAAGCCGACCTCGGTCCGCGGCAGTTCGTGATGCGGGCAAGCACGATCAAGTACCACGCTCCCGCAGTGTTCGACGACCTGCTCGAGACGTTCGTCCGCATGAGCCGGATCGGTCGAACGAGCGTGACGACACGGTTTGAGGCCTACCGGACAATCGACAGCGTGCTCATGTGCACGGCGGAGCAGACGCTCGTCCTCGTCGAGCTCGCGGAGCGCCGCCCAACGCCGATCCCGGACGAGTTCGCCGCGATCGTTCCGGCCTTCAAGGGCAGCGGGTGCGCGTGATGGTGCAGGAGCGCGAGCAGCTCAGCCGGGTGCTTGAGACGATCGAACGTCTGATCGAGACGGAGCCCGAGGCCGACGTCGTGCTGAGAAGGGCCGTTGACGTGCTCGCTGGTACGGTCGAGCGCTACGTGTACGTGGACCTCTCGTTCGTCGAGGCAGGCGAGCTTGTGCGTGGTCCCTGGCGAGGCAAGGAGCCGGCCGACGAGGCGGTCGGAAGGAGCCTCGCGGTGCCGGTGATCCATGACGGCAGCAGGGTCGGCGAGTTGCGCGTCGCGACGGCGCCCTCCCACGCCCTGACCGAGGCCGACGAGAGGTTCCTGGGTCGCGTCGCGCAGCGGCTCTCAGCGCACTGCCTCGTCGGCTGGGACACCGGCGGCGTCCCCTGGTCGGAGGTTGAGTAGGCGCACAGGCGCCGGCGGGCTCGTCGCGTACACTCGTGAGGATCCCGACTGCGCCGGGGTCTGTGGTTCGTTGGTAGAAGACGGGCGACGCTCGCGCCGCCCAAAGAGCGACGAATGCGTCACCGCGACGCGAACACCGAAGGAGCCGAGAGATGGCAGACTCGATCAAGGTTTACGAGAACGGCCCTTACGTCATCCAGACTGGCGGCACGTACTGCGTGGACAGCGGCGAGACGAAGGAGCAGCCCGCGATCGCGCTATGCCGGTGCGGCCAGTCCGAGATGAAGCCGTTCTGCGACGGCAACCACAAGCGTGTCGGGTTCGAGGCGCCCGGCGCCGAGATCACGATCTAGGTCGGGCGAGCCGATCGGCCAGCCCGGGCGAGCAAGCCGCACCCCACGACGCGACCAGCAACCGCAGCCCGAGCTCGCACCACGCGCGCCGATACGGCGCACCCGGCGCGAGCCGGCTGATGTCGGCGGTCTCCGCCTCGACTGTCAGCGGCAGTTCACCGTGGGGCGTCGTTCCTCGCTCGCCGGTTGCCTGCCCAGCTCAATCCACGATGCACCGTCAAGGGGTCTCCCGCGATCGCCGGCGCTCACTGGAGCTCACCGATGTCCTGGTCACTGATCCCAAGCGCTGCCCACGCCGGCTCGAGTCCCGCTCTGACGAGCTCGCCGCCGCCTGGCGCCGGTTGATTCGCAAGGTTGAAGAACGTGTTGATCGAGACAACGTCAGCGCCGGCGTCGGCAACGAGCGCCTCGATGACGCGCCAGAACGCCAGACCCTCAGCCTGGTGCTCGCGTGCTGCGTCTGCGTCGCCGCCGGCGAGGTCTCCTTCGATGAGGGTGGCGTACCGCACCGCCGCCTGCGAGTAGATGATCACGACGTTCCGCACGACCTCCGCAGCGGCCGCCTCGGCGCGGGCTGCGTCGCCCGCCACGAGCGCATCACGGCCGTCGATCATCGCGGCTGCAATGCGCTCGTTGGCGAGCGCCGTCTCGCCGTCGGCTGCAAGCGTCCCGAAGTTCCCTGCGCGTTTGTCTCCGGTTGCGTACGGAGCACAGCCAGGTTCTGAGCCGTGGTAGAAGGCCCAGCCCTCGTCCCAGTTGTGCACAGCGCCGTCGGCGATAGCGAAGTTCCCGTCAGCGGCCTTGCCGAGCGCAGCCGCGAACTCGTGGATGACCCAGGCAACCATCGCCTGGTTCTGGATCCCCTTCTCAATGCCCTGGGACCGGACCCCGTCGGCCTCCCCCTCGAACTGGCCGGTGCCCGTCAAGGCCTCGGTGATGAAGTCATCGAGCGGTGTGGGTGTCCCGTAGTAGACGTCGAGGCCATGGCCCCGGTCGTCCCTGGCCGCGAAACCGCCGATCGACCTGACCGACCCGTCGCTCTTGACGGAGGCCTCGCCCTCGCGGTAGATCGTCTCAATCGCAGCGAAGTCGATCCCGCCCTCGGCATCGAGCAACGTGCCGATCCTGCAGATGTCGGCAACGACGAGCCGGTGGGTATCGACGGTCGACGCGTAGGCATACGCACCGTCAGCCGGGGTCGCCTTGATCTCCTCCTCGGTCACGGCCGCCACGGACGCCGAAGGCGACCCGCTCGCCGAACCAGACGGGCTCCCAGACTTCGCGGGGCCGCTCGCCGAACCCGAGGGGCTGCCCGATTTGGCGGGGCCGCTCGCCGAGCCGGAGGCGCTACCGGACGCCGAGGCGCTCACTGATCCCTCGCCGCCGATCTTGCGCACCTCAGCGCCATCGTCCTCCCCGCCGCACGCGGCGGCCAGCAACAGGACTGCAAGCGCCGCCACGAAGGCGACCAGCGCCACGCTTCCGGCTTTCGCTGGGCGGCGTCGCTGGCGTGCGGGTGTGCGGGGTGAGGAGCTCATGGTGCTGTCCTTCGGTTGAGGTCGTACCGCTTCAGCAGCGCCTTCCATCGCTCCTGAGCGTTGGGCATACAACTATACCTTACATATCATATAAGGGTTATATAACAACCAACGTATGCGATAGTGGCTCTATGTCAAGCAAGCCATCGCATGAAGATCCCACCTCTCCTGACCTCGTCCATATGCTTTGCCCTCAGCGGCGATGTAAAGTGATGCTTACGACTGCACTGAGGCATGCCAGCTCACGCCCCCCATCCCAGCTCCACCCCCCGCCCGCTGGCTGAGCGCGTACGGCGGGCAGCTGACATCGCGCCGAACTCACTGACGATCAACGGCGTCGAGAAGGTATTCGGCAACACGCGCGCGGTCGACGGCGCCTCGCTCCACGTCCCGGCTGGAGCGATCGTCGCGCTGCTCGGGCCGAGTGGCTGCGGAAAGACGACCCTGCTGCGGTGCGTGGCGGGGCTTGAGAAACCCGATGCCGGCGAGATCTGGCTCGGAGCTACCCCGGTGCGCACCGGCGACCTCGAGATCCCGGCCGAGCGACGAGGCGTCGGGATGGTGTTCCAGGACTGGGCGCTCTTCCCCCACGTCTCCGTCGCGCGCAACATCGGGTTCGGGCTGAGCCGCCGCGAGCGGCGCTCGGAGCTCGTCGATGAGCTGCTCGCCCTCGTCGGACTGGACGGGCTTGGCGATCGCCCGCCCGAGACGCTCTCAGGCGGGCAGCAGCAGCGGGTGGCCCTGGCCCGCGCGCTGGCTCACGAGCCATCCGCCATCCTGCTCGACGAGCCGTTCTCGAACCTCGACGCCTCGTTCAGGGGTCAGATCCGACGCGATGTTCGCGAGCTCATGCGCGACCTTGGCATCACTGCCTTGTTCGTCACGCACGACCAGGAGGAGGCCTTTGAGCTCGGGGACGAGGTGGCCGTGATGATCGACGGTGTGGTGGAGCAACAGGCGGAGCCGTTCGACCTGTACGAGCGCCCCTGCTCTCGAGCGGTGGCCGAGTTCGTCGGCGAGGCCACGATCCTCCCTGGGCATGCGAATGGCCTGCGTGCACAGACGGCGTTTGGCCTCGTTCCGCTCCTCGATCCAGCGCACGGCCCGGTGCAGGTCGTGGTCAGACCAGAACGGATCGAGCTCACGGCTGGAGACGATGGCATCGTCGTCAACCGTGAGTTCTACGGCCACGACGCCAGCTACTGCGTGCGTCTTCCCGCCGGGCTCGAGCTGACGGCGCGTGCTCTCGGGGCGCCCAAGTTGAACGTAGGCGACCGAGCTGCCCTTCGCTACGTCGGGCCTCCTGCTGCATGCTTTCCCGCCGCATCGGCAAGCGGCTTCGGCCGCGGAACTGCGGCTGAGGCCAGCCAGCCCGCCGCTGGAGCTCCGCCGGCCGGGAACACGCAGCAGCCCCCGTGTGACAGCTGACGTCATCGTCCTCGGCGCTGGGCCAGCCGGCGTCGGCGCCGCGCTGCACGCAGCCCGCGGTGGGCACGAGGTCGTCGTCGTCGAGCGATCCGATCGACCAGGAGGCATCGCCGGGAGCTTCGATCTCAGCGGCGTCTTCGTCGACTACGGCAGCCACCGCCTCCATCCGGCAACCGACCCGTCGATCCTCGCCGAGCTGCGTGGGCTCCTCGGCGGGGACCTCCAGCATCGCCCGCGAAACGGCCGCATCCTGCTCGACGGCCGTTGGATTGCGTTTCCGCTGCAAGCCAAGGACCTCGTGCGGCGCCTGCCCTGGACGTTCACGGCCGCCGCCGCGAGAGACGCTGCACTCGCGTGGACCCGAAGCCCACACGAGGACACGTTCGAGAGCGCAATGCTCGCGGGCCTGGGACCAACCCTCTGCGAGCGGTTCTACTTTCCGTACGCACGCAAGCTGTGGGGTCTTGAGCCCGCCGAGATCAGCGCCGAGCAGGCTCGGCGTCGTGTCTCGGCTGGCACGCCAGCACGGCTGCTCAAGCGGCTGTTGCCGGGAGCCAAGACGGGCACCTACTGGTACCCGCGCCGAGGCTACGGACAGATCAGCACCGCGCTTGCGCAGGCTGCCGGCGAGGCCGGGGCAGCGTTCCGCTGGGAGACCGCGGCCGAGCGCGTCCATCTGGAGCGCGGCGGCAGCATGGGCGTGGAGCTCGCAGACGGCACGATCCTCGAGGGCCGCCGCGTCTGGTCGACGATCCCGCTCACGAGACTCGCCCTGATCCTCGACCCGCCGCCGCCTCCCAACGTCCTCGAAGCTGCCCGATCGCTCAGCTTCCGCGCGATGCTCCTCGTGTACCTCGTGCTGGGCTGTGGACGCTATACACCGCATGACACGCACTACCTTCCGGAGTCATTCACGCCGGTAACGCGGTTCTCGGAGCCGAAGAACTACCGGGACGGGGATGATCCGAACGGCCGCACCGTGCTGTGCTTCGAGATCCCCTGCAACAAAACCGACAAGATCTGGCAGGCCAACGACACCGAGCTTGGAACGACGGCCCAGCGCGCCCTGACGATCGCCGGCCTCCCAGGGGCGCCAGTTGAGGAGGTCGCGGTGCGTCGCCTTCCCGCTGTCTACCCCATCTACCATCGCGGCTTCGAGCACGCGCTCAACACGCTGACCGGCTGGGCCCGCGCACAGCCTGATCTCCTCACGTTCGGGCGGCAAGGTCTCTTCGCGCACGACAATGCGCACCACGCTCTGGCAATGGCCTGGGCTGCCACGGACGCGCTGCAACCCAACGGCGGCTTCGACCACGCGGCGTGGGATGCGGCATGCGCGCGGTTTGCCGAGCACGTCGTGGAGGACTGAGCGCCGGTCCAGAGGGCGGGACGGCCGACGCAAGCCGCGGCGGGCAGACCTTGAGCGCGCGCTCAATTGGGTCCTCAGGAGGTGGGCGTGTCGAGGTCAGTCGGTGCAGGGGGATGCCCGAGCTGAGCTTCGACGGCGGGCAAGGCGGCCCTCACCAGAGCGCAGAGGACAAACAGCAGGGGCGCCCAGCAACGCGGTGGTCAGTGCAAGCAGAACGAGCGGCCCGACCGGCGCCCCGAGGGCTCTGCCACGCGACCTTCAAAGCGCCCCGGCCCGCCTCCACGAGGGCGCCCCCGGAGACACCCCTGCCACGCGCAACCCGGCGGCGACCGCGGCCGTTACGAGACGGACGCCGCCGCGGGCATCCGCCACGAGACCTCGCCGAGCTGGGCCTTGCGAGACATGTCTGTTCAGGGCGCTGCCGCAAGCCGCAACCGCGTCCCGGCCAGGAGGCTCGCTGCGCAGATTCGGCGCACTTTCGTGACGCTTCTGTCACAGAGTGTGCGCAAGCCGTACGCCTTTCTGAGCTACCCTCTCCCGGGCGGGGGGTGGTTGCCCTCGTGCAGGCGCAAAGCGGCCGAGCGTCGCAGCGGCCTGGGTGCGTCCCGCGTGTGGGTGGCTAGCGGGCTACCCTTCACGGCGGCATGGCCCATCCGTTCGGTCTTCGCTCCTTGCAACACCACCAAGCGAGCGCAACACCACCGAGGGGCAGCCGAGGAGGCGCCCCGCCACGCCCGCAGGCTCACCAAGCACCGAACGACAAACCACGGGCCCTGGCTGCGCACCGTCTCCACAGCGGCTGCGACAACCACCAGGGCCAACAACCCAGCCGGGTTCCAGACCGGGCCGTCTACATCGGCGGAAAGCTGGGGGCGGTGTTCAGCTCGCGGTGCACGGCCGGCACAACATGCCGCAGGTAGTTACCGAGGCGGACGAAGGATTCTCCCTCGGTTCGGAAGCGGTAGCTGATCGGCACCTCCGCATAGCGGAAGCCCTTGTCGAGCAGGTCGAGGGTCAGGACCTGCGCGTAGTTGAAGTCATGGATGACCTCCGCCCGCCGAGCCGCCTCACGCGAGAGCGCCCGGTACCCCGTCTGGCCGTCGGTAATCGGCGTGCGTGCTACCCACGCGAGCAACGCCGTGAGAACGCGGTTGCCAATGCGCCGGTGAGGCCGCATGAAGGCGATCTCACCGGTGAAGCGCGATCCAACGACGTATTCGGCCTCGCCCGCGAGAATCAGCTCCACAAGCCGCTCAACCTCCTCCGGCGCGTACTCGCCATCGGCATCACAGAACACGACAGCGGCGACATCCGGGTCGAGCGCCTCCCGCAGGCCGCGCCTGACCGCAGCTCCAAGGCCGCGGTTCTGCTCGAACGACACCACGCGGGCCCCCGCCCCCTCCGCGCGTGCAGCCGTCTCGTCACTCGATCCGTCATCGACTACGAGGACTCGAACCGGAAGCCCCGCAGCGACCGCCGGTACTCGGCGAACCACGTCTGCGACCGTCCGCTCCTCGTTGTAGGCCGGCAGGAAGAACACGACCGCACCCGCGCCCCGCTCCTCGGATGCTGCGCCGAGAACGCGCTCACGAGGCAGCCGAAAGCGACCGAGCAGACCCGGCGCAGGCCTGAAGAGCGCGACTGAGCCCACGAGCAGCGAGTACGCTGTCTTGAGCGCGTGCGCCGTGATGGCCGCCGCGATTGCCTCGCCAGGCCCGTGCCCAAGCGCAACGAGTGCGCCCACCGCGGCTGCCTCGTACGTCCCGAACCCGCCCGGAGCGACCGCAACAACCTGCGCCGCCACCGTCAGCGCCGTCACGAGAATCGCATCGGTCGGCGAAAGATCGATACCCGCCCACCGCGCAGACTGCAGGATGATGCCGGCCTCAAGCACCCACGCCACCACAGCACCGCCCGCAACCACGCCACCCGCCATCCGCAGCCGCGGCCGCTGCCGACCCGCAACCCGCGTCAGCCACACAACGCCAGCCGCCATCCCCAACATCGCGGCCCCCAACAACACCCACCGCCACAGCCCCAACGCCCCCGCAAACAGCTGCTGCCCAAGTAGCGTCGCCAAGACGACAACCGCCACGAGGTCGGCGCCGCGCAGCATGACGGTCGAGGCAGCCGCCGAGCTGATGGAGAGCCCGCCCCGGCGCACCGCGCTCGTTACGCGCAGGACCTCGCCGAGCCGGAGCGGCAGCACGTGGTTTCCCAGCAGCGCGACGTGGATCGCCGCGAGCGCCTGCGAGAAGCGCAGCGCTGGCAGAACGCGGTGCCACATGAGCGCCCGAACGACAAAGGCGAGCCCGAAGCACGCGAGTGCAGCCACCCCTGGGAGCGGCGAGTCGACGATGGCTTCCCAGGTCGTCGACAGCGCCCCAACGTCGACTCTGGGGATGAGCAGCACACTGCTGACCACAAGCGAAACGACGCCGACCGCCCACAGCACCTGCCGCGTGCGTGTGCGCGGGCTGGGGGAGGCTAGTTGGGTCACCCCTCGTTGTTGCAGGATTTCCATCCTCTATGTGTTAGGTTTCCCTTATCTATGTGGTTCAGTTACCCTATCCTAACATGTGGAGGCGGGCTTCCATGAGCTGCGGGCGCGCAACGGCTGCCCTTTTGTGCACTATCGTCGTCGGGCTCGCCGCCGCTGCCTGCGGCGGCGATCGCGGCGCGCTGACCATCTACTCCGGCCGGGGCGAGAACCTCGTCGGCCCGCTGCTCGAGCAGTTCGCCGAATCCTCGGGTATCGACATCGACGTGCGGTACGGGAACTCGGCCGATCTCGCGCTCCTGCTTGCCGAGGAGGGAGATCGCACGCCAGCCGATGTCTTCTACTCGCAGAGCCCTGGGGCGGTCGGGTTCCTCGCGCGGGAGGGCCTGCTCGAGCCGATCGACGAGGATGCGCTGGACGCGGTCGATCAACGCTTGCGCAACGAGAGCGGTCTGTGGGTAGGCGTGACAGGCCGCCAACGCGTGCTCGTGTATAACCGCGATCTCGTCGAGCCGTCCGAGCTACCCGCCTCGGTGTTCGAGCTGACCGAGGCGCAGTACCGGGGCCGTGTCGCGGTGGCGCCTGAGAACGCCTCGTTCCAAGACTTCGTGACGGCCATGCGGATGCTCGAGGGCGAGGAGACCGCACGGGCATGGCTGTGTGCCATGGACGCCAACGACGCTCCGCTCTATGCAAACAACAACTCGATCGTTGCCGCGGTCAGTCGAGGTGAGGTCGAGATGGGCCTCGTCAACCACTACTACAACTTCCGGTTCCTCGCCGAGGATCCGCAGCTCCCAAGCCGCAACCACGTGTTTCGGGGAGACGTTGGCGCGCTCATGATCGTCTCCGCCGCGACGGTGATCGCAGACACCGATCAACGCGACGAGGCGCAGCAATTCATCGAGTTCCTCCTCTCTGAGGACGCACAGCGTTACTTCGCGGAGGAGACCTTCGAGTACCCGCTCGTGCCGGGTGTTGCGCCCGCAGCCGACCTGCCGCCGCTTGCGTCCCTCGACGTCCCGGACTACGACATCGAGCAGCTTGGTGGCAACCTCCGGCAGACGGCGGCCCTGATCACCGAGTGCGGCCTCGTCCGCTAACGCGCGACGCGACCGAAGCTACAGTCGCTTCATGCGGGTCTGCTTCCGGCTCGTCAGCGCCCTAGTAACGCCGACTCTGCCGGCCGCAGTCATCGGGGCGCTGTTTGCAGCGCCCTTCGTCTATCTCGTCATCCGCAACGTCCAGGCAGTCGACACGTTCGCTGCGACCTGGGCCACCGGGCGCACGCTCGAGCCGCTCGCCCGAACGCTGGCACTGGGGGTTGCGGTATCGGGGGCTGCCGCGACCCTCGGCACCGGCGCTGCGTGGCTTGCCACGCGCACGGATACACCGTGGCGGCGCGTGTGGCTGATCGTGCTGCCGCTGCCGCTCGTCATTCCCTCGTTCATCGGGGCATTCGCGCTTCTCGCCGCATTCGCGCCAGGCGGGCTCGCCGCGCGCGCGCTCGATCCACTCGGCATCGCACCGCCCCCGGTGCAAGGCTTCGCGGCGGCGTTCACGGTCCTGACGCTCCTGACGTACCCGCTCGTCTTCCTCCCGGTCGCGGCGCGCATCAGCCATCTGCCGGCCTCGCTCGAAGAGTCGGCCAGGCTGCTGGGCCACGGTCCGCTGAGAAGCTTCTTCAGCGTCGTCATGCCGCAGGCTGCTGGCGCGGTGCTCGCAGGGTCGCTGCTCGTGTTCCTGTACACGATCAGCGACTTCGGCGCGGTGCAGCTGCTCCGCTTCGACGCGCTGACCCGGTCGATCTTCTCATCCCGGCTGCTGAACCCAGAGCTCGCGCTGGCACTGAGTCTGCAGCTCGGTATCGTCGCGCTCGCGATCGTGATCGCAGAGCGCGCGCTCACGCGCTCGCAGCGGCGCATCGACGTCCGCCGTGAGATTCGGGCTCTTCAGGTGCCGCTGCGGCGCTGGCGCCTGCCCGCCACCGTCGCGCTCGGAGCGCTGGTGACGGCCGCGCTGCTCGCACCCGTTGGTGTGCTCATCTACTGGGCAGTCCGAGGGCTCATCCGCGGCTCCACCCGCGCAAGCGCGCTCGTCACCGACGTCGGGTCGATGGCCGAGCCGACGCTCAACACCGCAGCCGTCTCGGCTGTTGCAGGCGTCGCTGCCGTCGTCGTGGTGCTGCCTGTCGCCTACGCGACGGTTCGCGGCCGCAGGCGAGCGGCGGAGGCGGCGGGGGCGCTGGTGACGAGCGGTTTCGCGCTACCAGGGCTCGTGATCTCGCTCTCGCTCGTGTTCTGGGCTCTGGGGGCACCGGGTTTCATCGGAGTGATCTACCAGACGACGCCTCTGCTCATCATCGCCTACGTCCTGAACTTCGGAGCGCTCGCAATGCAGCCGTCACAGGTCGCGGTTGCCGGGACGCCGCGCACGCTCACCGACGTCGCCCGGACACTCGGCCTCGGCCGCGTGCGGCGGTTTCTTCGCGTTGAGCTACCCCTGATGCTGCCAGGCCTCCTCGCTGCGGCGGGGCTCGTGCTACTCTCGACGATGAAGGAGCTGCCCGCCACGCTCCTGCTCGCGCCCCCCGGCTTCCAGACGCTCGCGACGAAGGTATGGAATGCCACGGAAGATGCGTTCCTTGCCGACGCGAGCCTCGCCTCGCTGGTCCTCGTCGCGGTGTCGGCCGTCCTCACCTACGTCTTGATCCTTCGGCGTGCAACTGCGATTCGATAGGTCTGACGCTGCGCGTGCGGCTGGGACGGACGCGGACGGTTCGCGTCTGTCTCGAGTGTTCGTGGCACCGCGTGCGCGCCTGTGGCTCGCGATCGTGCTCGTTACCGCAGCCGCGACAGGGGCTTCCGTGGCAGGGATCTCCATGCGTGCGACCTACGGCGCTCAGCTCACTGCTGACGAGCCCCAGTACCTGCTGACCGCAATCAGCATCGCAGAGGACCGCAGCCTCGACATCAGCGATGAGCTGGCGGCGCAACGGTACCGATCCTTCCACGAGGTGCTGCTGCCTCAGCAGACCGAGCCGCGCGCGGACGGGAGCCGCGTGAGCCCGCACAACCCGCTGCTGCCGGCAGTACTCGCCGCGCCGGTCGCCATCGGGGGCTGGGTCGCGGCCAAGGCGGCGCTGGCGGCAATGGCCGGCCTGTTGGCTGGGCTCCTGCTCTGGACAGCCGTCCGCCGGTTCGACGTCTCGCTCGCCACCGCCACGCTCACGGTCCTCGTCTTTGGTGCGTCGGTGCCCTTTGCCGTCTACGGCACGCAGGTTTACCCAGAGCTTCCGGCGGCGCTCGTCGTGACGATCGCGATCATCGCCCTGACCGGACGGCTCAAGCGCAACGGGACCGCTCTGCTGGCCGCGACGGTCGTCGCGCTACCGTGGCTCGCAACGAAGTACCTGCCCGTTGCGCTGGTCTTGGCCATCGCAGGCCTCGCGCGGCTCCTGCACCGGGACCAGCGCAGGGAAGCTCTCGCTCTGGGGATGGGTCTCGGGCTCGCGGCGGCCGCGTTCCTTGCCGCCCATCAGTCATGGTACGGCGGGTGGACGCCGTACGCCGCCGGCGACCACTTCGTCGGCGGCGAGTTTACGGTCATCGGGTCAGACCCGAACTACCTCGGCCGCGGCCGGCGCCTCTCCGGGTTGCTCGTCGGAGAGAAGTTCGGGCTGGCCGCCTGGCAGCCGGCATGGCTCTTCGTGGTACCGGCCGCCGCCGCGCTGCTCGGCCGACGACCCGACGGGTGGGACGTACTGTGCCTCACACTCGCATCCGGCTGGCTCACAGCGACATTCCTCGCGTTGACGATGCACGGCTGGTGGTGGCCAGGGCGGCAGCTCGTTGTCGTCCTCCCGGCCGCCGTCATCGGGATCGCCTGGTGGATCGGCACGTCGCAGGCACGCCGGCTAGCGGCTGGGGTGCTTGGGGCGGTTGGCATGCTCAGCTATGGCTGGCTGCTCAGCGAGGGCCTGCGCGGGCAGCTGACCTGGGTGGTCGACTTCTTCGAGACGTCGAACCCCGTCTACCGAATCTGGGCCCGCGCCCTTCCCGACTACCTCGACCAGCCCACGTCGACGTGGCCCCTGCACTGGCTCTGGGTCGCCGTGATCGTGGCGACAGCGCTGGCCGCATTCGCGGCGTGTCGCCACCAACGCGGGCTGGCGATAGGCAGCGCCAGGGTGGCTCGGGCGCTCCCCGTCTCGATCGGCACGGCCGCCCTGCGGGCTCGTCTCGCGAGAAGCCCGGTGCGTGTGCAGCGCCAGCCGTAGAGCGAAGGCAAGCCGGTCGGTCTTGGTGCTTCTGGCCGCCGCCGCGTTGGGGTTGCCGGCCAGTGGGGCTGTTGTGAGTAGCAGGTCAAGCCGGCCGGCGTGTGCGTGGCGGCGGCCCGCGCTGCAATCCCTGTGAGCGCCGAGCCAGGCGAACCCGCCAAGCTACCAGCCAGGCCGCGTGCACCCGCCTGTCGAAGAGAAGCCCCATCCCGCCCACACGCGGGGAGGCAGACGTTTTCGGACTGAAAACAGGCTCAACGGGAGCCCACCCACACGCGGGGAGACAGGCGAGCCAGGCCCGGGCAGGCTCGTGCTGATCGAGAGCCCACCCCACAGGCGAGGAGGCAGGAGTCCATCTGCACCCGCATTTCGAGGATGGCCCACACCCCACCCACAGGCGGGGAGGCAGCCAGGCCGCCGTGAAGCCCAGCCGCCGCTGAGCCGCCTCAGCGCAAGGAGCGCGGCGGTAAGCCATGCGAGCCAATCAGCCCTCGAGGGGGGGGGGGGGGGGGGGGGGGGGGGGGGGGGGGGGGGGGGGGGGGGGGG
>JAPOVR010000059.1 GCA_026708005.1 Actinomycetes bacterium | reverse complement strand
CGGGGCTGCGCCGCAGCGGTTCGGAAGGCATCGCGCTCTCCTCAGGCGCCGCTGCAACGAAGACCACAACGACGGCGGCGACAAGCGCGGCCGCGACGGCCCCGGCCAGCAGCAGACGCGCACGCCGTCTAGGTGACGCTGATCTGTGTGGCGAGCTCGCGCGAGATCGCCCGATCGGTGCCGCCGAGAGCCAGCGTGAGCGGGCCTCCGTACGGTGCGACCGTCGTCAGGATCAGCCTGCAGCCCGGAACGAGACCGATCTCGGTGAGGTACCGAAGCAGGCCGTCGTTCCCATCGGGAACGCGCCGCACGGTGGCCTGCTCACCCTCCCCGAGGCTCGAGAGCGGCCGGAGGTCATCGCTGGGAACGCTCAGCTGCGGGTCGGGGATCGGGTCGCCATGCGGGTCGTGCGTTGGGTGTCCGAGGGCCGCATCGATGTGAACCTCGAGCTCCTCTGAGAGTGCGTGCTCGAGGCGGTCGGCTTCCCGGTGAAGCTGGTCGATCGGAAGGCCGAGCGTCTCGGCGAGGTACTGCTCGATCAGGCGGTGGTGGCGAACGATCTCGAGGGCGATCTGCTCCCCCTTTGGCGTTAGCTCGACACCGTGGTAGCGCATGTGCTCGACGAGGCCGAACGTCGCGAGCTTCTTGATCATCCCCGTGACCGACGAGGGGGAAACCCCCGTCGCCTCGGCGATTGCCGAGGTTCTGGCGCGACCCTCGCTGGACTGGAGCTTGTAGATCTCCTTGAGGTAGTCCTGAACCGCCTCGCTCTCGCTGTGCGCTGGCATGTGGCGCGGCTCCTCGCTGCCATCGTGCCGGCCCTTGTGGGCGGACGGCTGGCGTGATGGGCTCGGGCGGGGGCTGAACTCAGCCATCTAGATCAGCAAGCCCGTCAGGTACATGATCACGATCCCTGCGAGGAAGCCGCCGATCGCGTAGCCGGAGCTTAGGCCGCCCGGTGCGCGCTTCGCCACGTAGCGGCCCACCTCGACGACCACCTGGAGGGCGGCGCCGACGGCGATCGAGAAGAAGAGCACGCCGAGGACGTCGTTCGTGATGAACCCCCCGATCCAGGCGCCCACGATCGCGGGCGCACCGGCCACGACGACGAGCGCGGCGAGCCTGTACAGCCGAGGCCTGGCCCCGCCCTCGGCGATCGGTGCGGCGATGCCGAGCCCTTCGGTCACGTTGTGCACCATGAACCCCACGATCAGGAACGACCCAAAGACGAGCTCGCTGAGCGCGAAGGCCGAGCCGATCGCAAGCCCCTCGCCGAGGTTGTGCAGGCCGATGCCGATCGCCACCAGCGTCGCGAGGGAGAGGCCGCTTAGCGTGGGGTTGCGCTCACCGGCGCTGCGGGCAGAGAACAGGCTGCTGATCCACGCGAGCGCGAGGTAGCTGACCGCGACGCCGACCAGCACGAGCCCCACACCGCCGATGGCGCTGGGGAGGAGGGCCTGTAGCGCGAGCGCCTCCTCGAGGGCGTCGATCGCGAGGAACGTCAGGAGCCCCGCCGTCAGCGCCATGAACGCGGCGATCCACTTCGCGCTCAGATTCCGCAGCGAGGGCAGCCAGGCGATGCCGAGCGCCACCGGCACGATGCCAACAAGGAAGCCGATGATCCCGTAGCCGAGCCACCCTCCGGCCGTCGCGGTGGGTGTGGTGACGGCCGCGGCGACGCCGGTCGCTGTCTCGACACCCGTCGAGCTCGTGATGCCGATGACGAGCGGCTCGTCCTCGACCCAGAAGTACGGGATCACCACCGTGCTCGAGCCGAGGCGGCCCAGGGTCTGTGGGCCATCGAGGTCGAAGTTCACGATCGCGTCGTCAACGGTCACCGAGGCGATCGTCAGATCCTCGCGCTGGGGGTTCGTCACCCTGACGCGAATCTCGCCCTCCTTGAGCTCAACCCGGCGGATGTCGAACTCGTCGGCCGGAGGGGGGTTGGTGCCGATGAGGCCGATCAGCGATCCGCCCGCAGCGGCGAAGGTCGACGCCGCTGCGACGAGCGCGAGGATGGGTACGAGCGCCCAGATGCGCCACTTCAGCTGCGGCGCGCGCGTCGCTGTCGCAGAGCCGGCTGTGGGGGAGGCGGATTCCATCGTCTAGTCGACCACGTTGAAGAAGCCCATCCAGCCGAGCTCGGCGAACTCGGCCTGGTGGGCGTGGAACATGAAGAGGCCGGTGTTCTTGAAGTCGATCTCGAGGATTGCCCGTTCGCCCTGGCAGAGCATCACCGTGTCGGTGAGCTCGTGGTCGAGAGTCGTTCCGGTCCGGTACAGCCTGAACATGTCGCCGTGGAGGTGGAAGGAGTTGATGAGGTCGAACTCGGTGATGTTGACGAGGTAGATGCGGACGGTCTCCGACCGGCGGACGATGATCGGGTACTTGGCGTAGAAGAACGACTTGCCGTTGACGGTGTAGAAGTTGTTCTCGCCGTCGAAGTCGGTGTCGAAGCCGTTCATGACCATCACGAGCTCCTGCGCAGGCGGCCGAGTCTCCGGTGGGTCGACGATGAATGCGCCGTAGAGCCCCTTGGCGACGTGCTTCTTCAGGGGCGTCGAGTGGCAGTGGTAGAGGTGCAGCCCCCAGGGTCGCGCCGGGAACTCGTAGACGAACGACCCGCCCGGGTCGACCACCTCGAAGACGCCGTCCATGTTCGCCGGGTGGATGCCGTGGAAGTGGATCGTGTGCGGGTGCGTTCCCGCGTTGACGAAGTTGACGCGGAGGAGGTCGTCCTCGGTGGCCCGGATCACGGGGCCGGGGGCGGTGCCGTTGTAGGTCCACGCGGGGTAGAAGACGCCCGGAGCGACCTCCAGCTCGACGTCGATCGCGGTGAGGTCGTACTTCTGAAGGCGGCCCGGCTGGTACGGGGTCGCCGCCGGCGGGTAGAGGAGGGCGTCGGTGTCGTTTGGCTCACCTGGAGCCGGGACCTCAGCGCCGATGTGCGCCGCGTGCATGTGGTCGTGTGGATCGAGGTTGTCGTCAGGCGGTGGTAGATCCTGCGCCGACGCACTGTCGAGGCCCAGCTTGACGAGCGGGACCGACGCGATGATTGGGGCCGCCGATGCCAGAAGTTGCCGTCGGGTGAATGATACTTTCGGCATACCAAAAATCTACACGGTGGCTGCGTATCCTGCAACCTCGGCTTGCAGGCGCGCCGCTGCAACCGCCGTGGGCCAGGAAGGCGAATGCCAAGAGGGGACAGTTAGTTCGCAGGCCTGCATCCAGACGCCGTATCCTTCAGAGATCAACCGCGAACCGGAGGGTCGACGAGCGCACAGTCCGAACCGAGGAGCGAGAGCCATGGCGAAATCAGTACAGAGCGTTCAGAAACGTCTGCGGGAGCAGAGGATGGCGGAGAAGCGCGAGGAGAAAGCCCGCCGCCGCGCCGCGCGCCAAGAGGCGAAGAAGCTGCGCGCAGAGGCGATCGCACGCGGGGAGGATCCGGACGCCCTCGACGAGGCCAAGGCGGACCCGGGCAGTCAGGAGGACGTGACGGCCAGCGAGCAGCAGATAACCGCCTGACGCCGGGCGCCGCCTGCTCTAACCCTGCCGATGGTCGTTGTCGACACCAACCACACGAGCTTCACGGTCTCGGACGTTGAGCGCTGCGTCGCGTTCTTTCGCGACGTGATCGGCCTCGAGCTCGTCTCGATGGAGCCCCGGGACCCCGACGTGATCGAGGCAATCACCGGTGTCGAGGGCGCGGAGGTGATGGTGGCCTACCTCCGTGGGCACGGCCACACGATCGAGATGATCGAGTACCGCGCTCCGGAGGACCGGGTGCATATTCGTCCGCGGCCCTGCGACGTCGGCTTCGCGCACGTTGCCTACGACGTGAGCGACTTGGACGCGGCGCTCGCGGCCGCGGCAGCGGACGACGTTTACGCCCTCGGCCCGCCCGTGACGCTGCAGCAGGGTCCCAACCGGGGCCTTCGCATCGCGTACCTGCGCGATCCAGACGGGATCACGCTCGAGTTCATCGAGAAGCCCTCGGGCTGAGCTGAGCTTCGTCGGCCTCTGCGACCGAGCCGAGCTCGATGCAGTCGACCGGCCAGATCTCCTCGGCTGACGTCGAGCTTCGTCGGCCTCCGCGGCTCGCCCGAGCCAACCGGTCTGACCCGCGGGTCAGCGTGTGTGCGGCGCGCTCACCGCGCCCC
This sequence comes from Actinomycetes bacterium, assembly GCA_026708005.1. Classification (GTDB taxonomy): domain Bacteria; phylum Actinomycetota; class Thermoleophilia; order Gaiellales; family Gaiellaceae; genus JAPOVR01. The sequence continues at coordinate 48,398 of JAPOVR010000059.1, read as the reverse complement.
TTGCAGACCGGCGCCGCCTGATCGAGCCGCGGGAACTTTCTCCCCCGACCGGCTGTCGAAGAGGTACCGGATCAATGACAGACGCGACCCGAGGGGGGAGATCATGCGCCAGGCGAAGGTTGTTGTACTAGGGGCGATAGCGGTTGTAGCGGCGACCGCTGCCGGGGTCGTGCCGGCGATCGTGACCGGCGGCAGCCCGCCGCCAGGCCGCACGAGCCTCTGCAGACCGCGGCGGGGGTCGGCGTCGATCAGGGCCGGTCTGCCTCTCCTCCCGGCGGGGTCGAGTCCCCACCGGTCATCCTGTCAGGCGAGCTCGGTCGGGTCGAGCGAGGCCTTGGCCTGGGCTAGGATCGGCCTGTGTCTCCTCCCGGCGGCCGAGCCGTTTCGACCTCGGTTGTCCTTCGTGAGCTCACGGCGTTTCCGAGCTGCGAGGCGTTCCTCGAGCACGCTCAGGACCAGGCGATCGAGCTCGTCGGTCCCTGGGGGCTGCCGCAGTACGGCATGGCCGTCAGGACGTTCCTCGCCGGCGACGCTGCCGTGCTTGCGGCCGAGCCCGCCGCGGCTGCGGTCCCGCCTTCGCCCCAGCCCCTGCGCCTGCTCCAGCCGCGATGCCTGAGGCCGCTGTCGCACCGCTAGGCGGGAGCGACTCGCGTGTTGTCGAGACCTCCGACAGCGCCTTCTCCGGCACGAACGTCCAGGAGGCAGGCATCGACGAGCCGGACATCGTCAAGACCGACGGCACGCTGATGTTCGTCGTTACCCATGAACGGCTGTATGCCCTGGAGGCGACGGCGACGGTCCCGCACGTCGTTGACTCGATCGCACTCGAGGGCTGGGATCACCGGCTACTGCTCGCGGGCGAGCGCGTGTTCGTGATCTCCCGGACCGACCCGCACCTCCTGCCATACGAGGAGGCTGCCGCGGAGAGAATCCTGCCACCGTCGTGGCCGCAGACCACGATCACGCTCATCGATGCCGGCGATCCCGGCGCGCTCCACGTGGTGGAGACGCTGGCGGTCGAGGGTGTCTTCATCAACGCGCGCCAGATCGGCTCGAGCGTGCGGGTTGTCGTCTCATCGGTTCCAACCGGGCTCGAGTTCACCGGGCCGGCGCGCCAGGGAAGGATCGGCGAGGTCGTTGCGACCACGCTGAATCGAGGCGTGATCAGGCGCACGACCGTTGAGGACTGGCTTCCCGGCTTCGTGCATCGACCGGTCCAGCGGGGAGACGACGACCGGTCTTGCCGACTGCGACGGTGTGCGCCACCCTGAGACGTTCTCGGGCCTCGGCATGCTCACGGTGCTCACGCTCGATGTCGAGTCCGGCGTGCAGCCGGTCGACACCGACTCGGTCATGACCGATGGACAGCTCGTGTACGCCTCGACAACCGGTCTCTACACGGCAACGCAGCAGTGGCTCGACTGGGAGGAGATCGCGAGCATCGGGCGCGGCCCCGGACGGATCGAGACCGTCATCCACAAGTTTGCGACCTAGGAGCCGCGGCACACCGAGTATCGGGCCAGCGGCACCGTGTGCGGAACGCTGCTGAACCAGTTCTCGATGTCTGAGCACGAGGGGTACCTGCGGGTGGCGAGCACCGAGCAGCCCAGCTGGTGGGATGAGGAGCTCGCGAGGCAGAGCCAGAGCTTCATGACCGTCCTTGCCGAGGATGGGGACGAGCTGCGCGAGGTGGGCAGGGTTGGCGGCCTCGGCAAGGGCGAGCAGATCTACGCGGTCCGCTTCATCGGAGACGTCAGCTACGTCGTGACGTTCCGGCAGGTCGACCCCCTGTATACGGTCGACCTCTCGGATCCGACGAACCCGCGGGTGCGCGGCGAGCTGAAGATCCTCGGCTTCTCGGCCTACCTCCATCCTGTGGGCGACGGGCTGCTTCTGGGCGTCGGCCAAGACGCGACCGGGCAGGGCCGGGTTCGCGGCACGCAGATCTCGCTCTTCGACATCAGCGACCTCGACGATCCGACCCGGCCGCACGCCGGGGGGCTTGGGCAAGATACCCACTCCGACGTCGAGTACGACCATCACGCGTTCCTGTGGTGGCCGGTGCGCAGCCTCGCGGTGCTGCCCGTGTCTGGGTACAGCTTCGACGAGAGGGCCGGCGAGACCTGGGCGTCGTCGGCAATCGGCGCAGAGGTGGCCCGCGACCGTGGGATCGAGCGCGTCGGCTCTGTCTCGCACCCGGGCAGGGAGCCGGTGCGTCGCTCGCTGGTCATCGGGGACAGGCTGTTCACGGTCTCCGAGGCGGGCGTGATGGCGAACCTGCTCTCGGCGTGGGACGAGCGAAGGTGGGTGCCGTTCCCGTAGTGGCAACTTCGGGCGAATCCTCGGAGCGTTGTTCCACTCGGTCTCCTCGGGGGTTGGGAGGGCACGAGGCCGCCTGGCCTCCGAGGAGAACCCGGATGACTGTGCGCGGCGGTGCGGAAGGGGCGGGAGCGGCGCGACCGAGGTAGCAGCGCGCGCCAGGCGGCGTGGAGGTGCAGCGGGGCGAGCCAGACGGCGCCCACGGGGGGGCTGCGGACGGCCGCTCCTACGTCTGCGGCCTGCTCGACCCGGACGGGAGCTCGCCGGCAAGCCACGGGTGGCTGCTCCGACGGCCGCTCCCACCGTGGTCGTTGCGCCTTCGGAGTCGGTTGGGTGCAGGGCTGCGAACCGGCGTCGCGCGGCCGCGCGGGCTCGTGGTATGTCTCCGGCTGTTCGCCGGGAGGCCGGGTGCGACTCGAAGGCTGCGGGACGCACGGGTCGGTGCGGTTGGTGTTACGTCCGCCGCCAGGACGGCAGTGGGTCAGGAAGCCTCGGCACGGCGCTGGATCCGGAAGCTCGCGGGGCCGCGTGGGGCTCTGCGCAACTGCGCGCGGAGGTCTCGGCGCGGAGTTCTCGGGACAGAGTCGGCGCAGTTGTGTGACACTCTTGTGACAGATTGTGCGCAAGCCCGTGCGCTTTTCTGGGCTACCCTCCCCCGGGTGGGCTGCCTTATAGCCGTGCCGGGCAAACGCGGCCGGTACGGCGGTGTCGGGGCGCAAGGCGGCCCATTGCGGTCCGCTCTCTGCGGAGGCGAGGGACCGCAGGCGGCCCGGTGCGCAGACCTGGGCCACCGGGCCCCGAAGCAGGACCATCCGACTGGGTTCTCCGGCGATGGCCGTCCGGGGTGCCGTCTCGGCCGTCTCGAAGCAGAGCGAGTCTGAGGCGCACGTCCCGCGCACGCGACGCTTGGCCCCAGGAGGATCGCGGCGAGCCTGAGGCCCGCATCCTTTTACGTCCACGCGACGCTCTGGCATGGAAGGGGAGACCGCCGGAGGTCACCACAAACGCCCCGTGAAGCTGGAGGGCCGAACCGCGCTCGTGACCGGCGGCTCGCGCGGCATCGGGCGCGCAGCGTGCCTCGCGTTCGCGCGGGAGGGCTGCGACGTCGTCGTCAACTTCGCCCGCGAGGCTGACCGCGCCGACGCGGTGGTCGCCGAGATCGAGTCGCTCGGCCGGCGCGCGTTGGCCGCACAGGGCGACGTCGCCTCCGAGGACGAGGTCGACTCCGTGGTCGCAGCGGTGGCCGAGTTCGTTGGCGACCGCGGGCTGAACATCCTCTTCAACAACGCCGGCATCTACCCGCGGGCCACCATCGAGGATGTCTCGGTGGACGAGTGGGACCGGGTGATCGGCGTGAACGTCCGCGGCCCGTTCCTCTGTACCCGCGCGGCGCTTCCGCTGCTGAAGGCCGCAACACCCGGTAGGATCATCAACATCGGCTCGGTGATCTCCGCGCTCGGGATCCCCGGCGCGATCTACTACTCCGCCTCGAAGGGCGCGCTCTTTGGCTTCACCCACTCGCTGTCGCGAGAGCTCGCCGCGTTCGGCATCAACGTGAACTGCCTCGTACCGAGCATGGTTGAGACGGAGACGACCCGACGCGACTACGCTGACCTCACCGACGTGGTCGTCGCTGGCCAGTCGGTCAGCCGCTACCAGCAGCCCGGCGACCTCCAGGGTGCCCTCGTGTTTCTCGCCTCTGACGACAGCGAGTTCATGACGGGCCAGACGCTCGTCGTCGACGGCGGCCGGCTGCTTCTCTAGCCCTGTCGGCGCCGAGATCTTCTCTGCTCGTCATGCGGCTCGACCGCCTCGTCAGCGCCAAAGTCTGCTCAGTCCACCGGGCGACGCGACTCCGAGCGGCCCGACCGCCTCGGCAGGCGCCCGTAGCCCGACAGGTAGGCGACGAGGAGGCGGTGCGCCTGCTCCTCGAGCGAGCGTTGACCGAGGCCGGCGAAGCCGCCTGAGGCTGCGACGTCGGCCTCGACCTCGACGACCGAGCCCTCGCCGGCCTGGCGGACGCTGAAGAGTGCGTCGACCGTGAAGCCGAGCCGCGGCGAGACGCCGCTTCCCGAGACGCGCACGCTCGTCCCCGGTTTGTCCTCGACCACCGAGAAACGGCAGTCGAACTCGACCTCGATGGGGCCCGAGGCTAACGCCGCCGGCCAGCAGCACCGCCCGGGGTCCGTGCTCGCTGAGCGCTTCCACGGCCTCTCGACCGTCGTCGGTCGGTGATACGCGAGCTGGACAGCCGTCAGCGTTCAGCGCTCCTCACTGTGGTCACAGCGCTGGTCACCGGGTCGCCGGACGCGTGCGAGTCTAGGCGCGATCGTGACGCGGATACAGCCGCCCTGCTGCGGCTTGCTGCTCAACGAGGCGCTGCTACAGTCGGGCGGTCCGGTGTCCGCGTGACGGATGGGTTGACGCTCCGGTTGTCCCGAGCGGACGCCAGCCTGGGTCTCGTCGCTCTCCTTTTGCTGGCGTCGGCCTGCGGCAGCTCGACCCCGAGCACGGAGCCGAACCCGTTAGCCGGAGCTGTACCTGCACCGGCGCCTCCGGAGGTCTCCTACGGTGCAGCCGAGGTGCGCGTCAATCTCGGCGATCTCCCGGACGGTTGGTTTGCGCGCCCGGCCGACGATGTGACGTGCTCGGAGACAGTCCTCGCGTCGCTTGCGAGCGCTACCTCGGTCTCGCGGTCCACGGCGGGGAGGGGCTCACAGACGGTCAGGGCTCATCGGTCGAGTCGGACGCGTTCGTCTACCTGAGCGCCGAGGACGCGCGTGAGGCGTGGCTCGCGGTCTCCTCGCCGACCTATGCCGAGTGCGTCGTCGCGGAGGCTCGCCGGCAGGCGCAGGCGCTCGGCGCGCAGCTCGTGCCTGGCGAGGTGCTCGAGAGTCCGGTTGGAGCCGCTGAGGAGGGCATCTCAGCGGTTCGGCTCGCGTATCCGCCGGCAGCCGGCCAGGCTCGACCGACCGAGGTCGACCGCGTGTGGATCCAGCGTGCGGGGCGCTGGTTGGGCTGCGGCTCGCCCGGGCAGGGGAGCCCTTCGCCCCGGCGCTTGCACGCCAGCTCTTTGTCGCGGTGGCTGAGCGGGCACAGCATGCGGCCATCACGGCTGCCTCGCTGCAGCAGCCCTCACCCATCCAGCCGCCCGCGCAGCGCACGGTTACAGGGGCGCTTAGGGCGCTCGTGAAGCAGTCCGACCTCCCGCTGGGGTGGGCGAAGGAGAAGCGCGTCGAGGCGACTGGCCCGGTCTGCAGCAACGAGTTCCTTCGCCTGGTCGGCGCCAAGCCGCGGGTGGTGTACGGCGATGCCTACGTCGCCGACGTCGAGGCCGGCGCCGGCACGGTCGACTCGATCGTCTACCTGTTCAGCACCGACCACGGGGCGCCGTGGGGGCTCAAGCGCCTGTCGGGGAGACCGTACATCGCGTGCGCGGCGGCCCGGGACGGGGAGCTCGCGGCTGACCCCCCTCATCCGCGAGCGTCCGAGCGCGGGGCTGGGGGAGCGCTCCCGAGCAGGGGGCTGGTTGCAGGCGTAGGTGCGGACGAGCGCCTCATCGCCAGCACGGTCTGGATCTAGCAGGGGACGCTGATCGGCGGCATCGACCTGACATCGGCCGGCGGGGAGGTCGACCTCGCTCTCGCGCAGGAGCTCGCCGAGCGCATGGCGGCGCGCCCCGCGCCGTAGGCGGCCAGGTCGGAGGTCGGCGTGGTCAGGAGAGCTCGACGCGCCGTCGCTCGCTGGCCGCTTGGCCGAGCGCGTCGAGGGCCCGCATGTTGGCGACGGCGTCGGCGGGGGAGACCGCGAGGTCTGTCCGGCCGAGCACCGCGTCGGCGAAGTGCTCGACCATGAGCCGATAGACATCGCCACCCGGGACGACCTCAAGCCGGCCCTCCTTGTCGTTCATCGTGCGGATGTGCAGGGCGGGGTCGGCCCGGATTGGAATCCACGCGTCCGAGGGCAGGTCGATCGCGCCCTCGGAGCCCACGATCGAGAACGTCCCCTGCCACTGCGCGATGGTGCTTGCCTCGATGCTCGCGAGCCGCCCGCCACCAAAGCCGAGGATACCGGCGATGAGGATATCCACCCCGGTTGGCCCGTAGACGGCTTCTGCCTGCGCCGTGAGAGGCTCGGCCTCGAAGAACCACCGCGCGGCGTTGACACCGTAGGCGCCCGCATCGAGGAGAATGCCACCGCCGAGCTCAGGCTGGAAGCGGATGTCATCGGCATTCTCGAGTGCGAAGCAGAGCGCCGCCCGCACAAGCCGTGGCTCGCCGATCGCGCCCTCCTCGATCAGCCGCTTGACGCGCTGCGCGCGGGGATGGAAGCGCCACATGAACGCCTCCAAGAGCAGCAGGTCGGCGCTCTCTGCGGCGTCGACCATCGTCTGCGACTGCTGCGCGTTGAGCGCAAGGGGTTTCTCACAGAGCACGTGCTTCCCTGCTGCGAACGCTCGGAGGGTCCATGGCAGGTGCAGGCTGTTCGGCAGCGGGATGTAGACGGCATTGACCGCACTGTCGGCCAACAACGCCTCGTAGTCGCCGTAGGCGCTCGCGGCACTATGGCTGCGCGCGAGCTCCTGTGCGGCTCGCAGTGAGCGGCTGCCGACGGCGTGCAGCTCGCCGTTCGCCGAGGCCACGATCGCGGGGATGACCTTCTCACGGGCAATCTGGGCTGTCCCCAGCACGCCCCAGGCCACGCGCTCAGGCATCGCTGTTCTCTTGCCGTGGCCCCGTGGGGCCATCCTGCCGTGCGCTCAGATGCAGCAGCGACTCGCTCGGCGTGCGAGGGCGCCTCCGGCACCTCCGCGAGGGGCGTCCACTGAGGGGGCCGCCGCCCACCGCGGTCGCCTACCGGTAGTCGGCGGTTGCGCCGCCATCGACCACCAGCGTCGTTCCGGTGACGAACGACGCCTCATCGGAGGCGAGAAACAGGGTGCAGTTCGCCACCTCCTCGGGCTGGCCGATGCGTTCCATCGGGCACCGGGCGCACCAGTCGCGCCGGAGCGCGTCGGGGTCCTCGGCGCGCTCCAGGTAGACGGCGTTCATGGGCGTGTCGATGATCCCTGGGCACACGAGGTTCGCGCGGATCCCGCGCGAGGCGTACTCGACCGCAAGCGCCCGGGTGAAGAGGAGCAGCGCGCCCTTCGTCGCGGAGTACGCAGACGTGTTCGGCTGCGCGAACAGGGAGTTGATTGATCCGATGTTGACGATCGTTGAGCCGCGGCGCATGAGCGGCAACGCCGCCTTGCAGATCCTGAAGATGCCCTTCACGTTCACGTCGAAGATCGAGTCCCACTCCTCGTCGGTTATCTCCGTCACGCCCGGATCGTCATGCAGGATCACCGCGCCGTTGTTGACGAGGACGTCGATGTGCCCAAACGTCTCGTCCACCGCGCCGACGACATCGTCAACTTGCGCGGGGTCGGTCAGGTCGAGCTGGAAGGCCTGCGGTGCGCGCCCTGTGGCGTCCTCGACCAGCGATCGCGTCTCCTCGACGTGGGCGGGCGTGCGCGAGGTGACGATGACCTCGGCGCCCTCCTTCGCAAGGCTGATGCACGTTGCCCGGCCGATGCCGGTCCCCGCGCCGGTCACGACAGCGACCTTGCCGGCCACGCGTCCGCTCATCCTGCTGTGATCCCGCTCATCGCGCGCAGCGCTGCTTCGGCGCTCATCGCTGCGGGGGAGGCTGGACGAGCTCGATCGTGATGCCGTTCGGGTCGCGCAGGTAGGCGCACTTCTCGCCGTCGAAGCGGCCGCCCTCGATCAGCACCGGCCTTGGATGGCGGAAGGTTGCTCCGGCGGCGGACAGCCGCTCGAACTCTCGCTCGATGTCATCGACGTACAGGGCGATGTGCGCATTTCCGGTGTTGTAGTTCTCGAGATCGACTTGGGCGCCCGGCGGGTTGTGGTACTCGAACAGCTCGAGCACGGCCGGAAGGCCTGGCAGCTCGAAGAACGCGGCCTCCATGTGGACGTTGTCATAGCCGGTGATCGCGGCGTCGGTCGCATCGGCGAAGGTCGTTCGCTCGATCGGCTCACGCTCGAGCAGCACCGTGTAGAAGGCGATCGACTGCTCCAGGTCGGAGACCGTGAAGCTGATGTGGTTGACTCCGATCGCTCCCATCCGTTCCTCCCTGCAACTCGCGGCTGGCCGGAATGACCGGCTCAGGTCATGGATTGCGCGGACACGTCTCCTAGCCTCGGACGACGGCGTTCGCCGAGTACCCGAGCAGGTACCGAGCGGTCTCCGAGAAGCCCTTCGCCTGCTCGTCCGCCATGCCGTCCGGGTAGTTCGCGTAGGGCTTGCACCACGATCGCGTGTAGTAGCAGAGAATCGCGGGGCGGGGCCGGTCGGTCGAGTTCGGCGAGGCTCGGTGCCAGGTGTTCGAGAGCCAGATCGCGACCGATCCGGCCGGCGCTGTCAGCGAGATCTCTCCCTCGAGCGTGCCGGTGCCCCACGGCGGCTTCTTGCGGAGCTTGTGGCTGCCCGGAACGACCTGCGTTGCACCGTTCTCCACCGTGAAGTCCTCGATCATCCAGGCGTTCTGGGTCGTGATCGGAAACTCGGGCAGCGGCTCTGGGAACTGACCGAGCGGGGCGTCGACGTGCCAGGCGCCTCCCTTCGTCCCCGGCCCGAGCGACGTCGCCGAGATGTCGCTCAAGACGCAGTCGTCCCCAAGGATCGACCGCGTCAGCGATAAAACCGTGGGATGCTCGATCAGCGGCCCGTAGATCGGTGATTTGGCTGGGAGGTTGCCGACGAACTGCAGAGAGCCGCCCTCGAAGAGATCCGGCAGGTAGAGGAAGTTCTTGGGGACCTCGGCGGCGGGCACGGGCCACGGCGTGTCGGCGTTGAGGTGGCGGTTGTAGCGGTTGATGCGCATCACCCGGTCGATCTCGCTCTGTTCCACCGTCGGGTACATGTCGGTGATGTACGCCTCGAGCTCCTCGTCCTGCGGGTGAGCCGGCCCGTCTCCGGGGTCGTACTGCGACTCGAGGTTCTTCGCGAAGAGCTCCTCGGTCGTGGCCCTGATCTGCGCAAGTTCTTCCGGGGGGATGACGTTCTCGATGACGACGTAGCCGTCGTCGGCAAGCTGCACCTTCAGCTTCTCCAGGTCCTGGGGGGTCGTTGGGGCCGTCGTCATCAGCGTCCTTCCTGCAAGCTTTCCGAATCCTCTGGGCCCCGCGGGTAGCGGTCGTCCGCGCAACCCCTGCCGGCCTCGCCGTCCAGTGCGGCGAGCCGACTGTAGCTGATCGACGAATCAGCCGATCAGGGCCGCTACTCCCTGACCGCGCCGAACGTCATCCCGCGGATGAGGTAGCGCTGGATGAGGAGCGCAAAGGCGAGGATGGGCGCAATGGCCATGATGCTCAACGCGGCCTGAGGACCCCATGCGATGCCCCGACTGGCGCTGAAGAACGCGAACAGCTCCACGGGGATCGTGTGCTTGTCCTGATTCAAGAAGATGACCGCGAACAGGAGCTCGGTCCAAAGCAAGATGAACGTCAGGAGCAAGACGGCCACGAAGCCGGGGACGACCAGGGGTAACGAGATCCGCCACATCGTCCCGAACCAGGAGCAGCCGTCGACGCGGGCCGATTCCTCGACGTCGCGCGGCACCTCGTCGAAGAACCCCTTCATCATCCAGACGACGAAGCCGATGGCGAAAACCGTGTAGATGAGGATCAGACCGTGGTAGGTGTTGATGAGCCCGATATCGTTGAAGATCAAAAGCAACGGGACGGTAAAGATGATCGGCGGCAGGAACCGGATCGAGAGGACCCAAAGGGCGAAGTTCTTCCCGCCCGTTCGGAATTTCGACATGCTGTAGGCGGCGAGCGTGCCGATGAGCATCGCGGCCGCCGTCGCCGAGCAGACGATGATCAGGCTGTTGAAGAGAGCGTTCTTGCCGGCTCCCCCTGCGGCATCACCGCCGGTGATCGTCCTGGCCTCGGTCCCCTCATCCCACAGGTACTGGTAGCTGAAGATCGTCCACTCGTTGGGGATCCAGTCCGGCGGGGAGGAGACCCACTGATCCTCGGGCTTGAACGACATCAGGACGAGCCAGACGACCGGGGTCAGGAACACGAACAGGGCCAGCCCGAGGACAGCCCAGCGGGCCGCGAAGCCGGTCACTCTGCGTGGCGTTATACGACGCCCCGTCATTCGCCTGCCAGTGCCCGGCCGCGACCCGGCTCAGAGGCGACTCACCGCTCTCCGGAGGGGGCAGGCTCCTTCCACGACTCCGGTATCTGCTCCTCCCACGGGACCGGCCCCCTCCACGACTCGGGCAGCTGGCCGCTCACCTCGACCACACGGTTCCCCGCGCGGTCGACCCAGGCACCGCACGGACCTCCGCCCGGCGCCTCCTCGATACTGACCTCGCTTCCGTCCATGCGGAGGGCGCGCTGGTAGAACCGCGCTACCTGCTGCGCGTCGCCGGCGACGTAGTGACCGATCAGGGAGCGCCGGAAGCGGGTCGTGCTGCGATTCGGAAAGCTCCCGTGCACGAGCTGGCCGTTGAAGAACAGCACGTCGCCCGCGTCCATCACGATGGGCTCGGGTTGGAGGTCGTCCGGCACCTGGACGATGTCGTCCGTGAAGCTCTCTTCGGTATCGGCTCTCTCCGGACAGAGCAGTGGTATGTCGTGCGTGCCGGGGACGACCTGCAGGCAGCCGTTCTCCTCGTTGCTGGGGTCGAGGGCGAGCCAGGCCGCGTAGCAGGTTCCTGGATGGACCTTCAGGTAGTAGTTGTCCTGATGCAGCGCCTGTCCGCGGGAGCACGGCGGCTTGAAGTAGAGCATGGTCTGCAGGGCCAGCGGCTCGCGCCCAGCGAGTGCCATCAGCCACTCGTTGATACGGCTGTCCAGTATCCAGGCGAGGCTCAGCGAGTCCCAGCGATGCATGTTGAGCATGCGCGGATAGCCCAGGAGGGGATCGCCGTCGGACGTATCCACCCCCGAGGAATCCCCGAGGTAGCTGCCGGACGCGCGCAACTCCATGTAGTGGGCGACATAGCGCTCGGTTTCCTCCTTGGAGAAGAGCGCTTTGGCAAGAACGTAGCCCTGCGCCTGGAACGTCTCGCTTGAGCCCTGATCGATGGCCATGGAACTGATGGAGTTAATTATAGCAGCTCAGCAATTATAGCAGCTCAGCCGGCGCGGATGGCGGCTCGGATCGGCCTGAACCTGGTGCGGTCACTCCTGGCTGACCGTCCCGAGGGTTGACGCGAGCCCGGCAGAGCGCGCGTCAGGACCTTGCCGGCGAGCGCGCGGTCCCGCTCCGCCGACGCTTACCCAGTCGTGGCTCTCGCTCGACTCCCTCATCGCGTCGGCAAGCTCCATCGCCGCAAGCCCATCTGCGAAGGACGCGACCACCGGCACGGACCGGTCGCGGATCGCCGAGACGAACCGGTCCTCGATCGTCTCCACCTCTGCCTCGACCGTGGGGACGGAGAGATCGATCGGGCTCTTCTCGTCGCCATGCGCACCTTCGAGCGTCGTGTTGAGCTCGTCGAGCTCGGCTGGCATCGTCAGCTTGAGCATGCCTTCCGTCCCGAAGCACTCGATGAAGCGGTAGCCGACCTTAGGAGCGCAGCGGCTGATGTGGCCGCAGACCTGTCCGCCGTTTGCCGACGTCGCGATCCACGCCACCCCGTCCTCGAGCTCGTTGAGACGCGGCCGGCCCTGCTCGTCGGGGCGCTCCGGTACCCAGGTCCTGAGCTCGGCCACGAGCGACGAGATCGGGCCGAAGTGCCAGTTGAGGTCGTCCATGAAGTGGCTGATGTCGCCGAGAATCCCGTAGCCGCCCAGCTCGCGGCTGTTGCGAAAGCTCCACGTCATCTTCGGGTCGGCCGACCAGGCCGACATCCAGTGCATCGTCGCGTGGCGGAGCTCGCCGAGGAACCCGTCCGCAAGCAGCTGGTGGAACCTCTGGAAGTTCGGGAGCAGGCGGTACTCGTAGTAGGTGCCGTGCACGACCCCTGCACGCTCGGCGGCGTCGAGCATGGCCGCCGACTCCGCTGCGTTCATCGCGAGCGGCTTCTCGCACAGGACATGGCAGCCGCGCTCGATCGCGCCGATCGCCTGGTCGTGGTGGAGGTACGGCGGCGTCGCGATCGAGACGATGTCGAGACGGTCGAGCGCGAGCACCTCCTCGTAGCTCGTCGTGCGAAGCGGGATGTCGTATAGGTCGCCGATCCGGTTGGCCGACTCCTGGCGCCTCGCGCACACGGCGACAACCTCGACGTCCTCCCGCGCGAGGAAGTGCTTGACGTGGACTTCGCCCCAGCCGAGCCCGACGACGGCCACGGCGACCTTTTCGTGCACGATCGCTCCACCTCTCCTTCGGCCGCTCGCCGACACGGCCGTCGGCGCGCAGCGCGGGAAGCATACGAGAATCGGGATGCCACTCGAGCCGGGACCCCGCTCGACGCCCCGCGTTCGCTGATGGCTTGCAACGCGGCTCGCGAGTGCCGAGGATGCCGCTGTTGGCCAAAGGAGGTCGGGCATGCGGAGGTTCGAGAATCGGGTCGCGATCGTCACTGGCGGGGCGCAGGGGCTTGGCCGCGCCTACTCGGCGCGGCTCGCACAGGAGGGGGCGGCCGTTGTCGTCGCCGACCTCGACGCAGACCGGGCCGACGCGACTGCCGAGGAGATCGCCCACGGCGGCGCCGAGACGCTGGCCGTTGCGCTCGATGTGACGGACCAGCGGTCGGTGGCCGACCTCGTCGCCCAGGTGGCGGACCGCTTCCCCACGATCGACGTGCTCGTGAACAACGCCGGTGTCTACTGGCACAGGGAGCTGGCCGACCTGACGCTGGGGGAGTGGCGGCAGCTGTTCGCGGTCAACGTCGAGGGGACGTTCCTCGTGACGCAGGCCGTCGCGGCGCGGATGTGCAAGGCCGGCTACGGCCGGATCGTGAACATCTCGTCGGGGGTTGTCTGGATCGGCGCCCCAATCCAGGCGCACTACACGGCGAGCAAGGCTGCCGTGATCGGGTTCACGCGGTCGGTGGCCAACGAGCTGGCTGAGCACGGGATCACCGTCAACGCAGTCTCGCCCGGGCTCGTGCTCACCGAGCGCGTCGAGCGCGAGCTCGCACACGCCAAGGAGGAGGCGGTCGCGCTGCAGGCCATCAAGCGCAACCTGCGGGTCGAGGACATCGTCGGAGCGGTGGCGTTCCTGGCCTCCGACGAGGCGGCGATGATCACGGGCCAGAACCTCAACGTCGACGGCGGCCAGTCAATGGGGTAGCCGCAGGGGTGTCTCGATCGAGAGCCACGCGCTGACCGCGGCGGGGGGTGCAGGTCTGGACGTCTCTCGGGACGTCTCTCGCCGCAGTCGTCTCGAGCATCAGGGCGGGGAGGCGCGCGTTTCGACCTTCGGCAAGAATCTCGCGGTGATCCCGGCCGGCGTAGGCGGCTTGGGGAGGGGACGATGTGGCTGTCGTGGCGTGTGGGGTCGAGCCGAGGGCGAGTCGGCTGGTGGGCCCAAGCCGCCGCCGAGCCGTCGCGTGGAGGGGCCAAGCCGCCGCCGAGCCGCAGCGCGGCGCCCTCACGCCGAGCCGCCGTGTAGAGGCGACCCGCCCCCCACCCACCACTCGGGAGAGGGTAGCCGAGAAACGCGCGCGGCTTGCGCACGGACTGTCTGGGAAGTGTTACGAGACTGCGCCAATTGTGCGCGGCCTCGCCGGCGCAGGGCGCTTTCGCCAGCGTGGAGTTGAGCACCGCATCCAGCCGACAACCGCCTTCTCCACGGGACGCTCGCGCGCCAGTGGAACCGAGGCTCCGCACACCCACGCGGGTCTGGGACTGGGGCTTTGCACGCCGGCCAAGGCCCGCGCCGGGTGGAATCGAGCCCCTGCACAGCCACGCCAGCGTGAAGCCGGGGGCTCCGCACACCCACGGCTAGTGGAATCAAGCCAACCTATCTCGGTGCTGCGAGGGTTCTTCCGAGGCTCTGCACACCACGCCGGCGTGGAACCGGGGGGACTTCCAGCCTGTAACCGAGAGTATCGGCGGCCACAGGCGCCGCGCTACCGCCCGGCCCAAGCGCTCCAGCCAGCACGTGATCCGGCAACGGCGGCGTCACGGGGGCCGGGGCTACGTCAGGCGCCGGGGGCTAGGCTCTGAGCATGGAGCAGCTGCCAGCGCTCTCTCTGCCGGGTGGGCCCGCGGTCTCCCGCCTGGGGTTCGGCGCCGGGCGGATCACCGGTGAGGGGACCTGGGGCGAGCCGCCCGACCGCCAAGAGGCTCTGCGTGTTCTGCGCCAGGCTGTCGAGCTCGGGGTCACGCTCATCGATACCGCCGAGTCGTACGGCCCCCACGTGAGCGAGAATCTCATTGCCGAGGCCCTCTACCCCTACCCGGAGGAGCTCGTCATCGTCACGAAGACCGGGGTGGGTCGCGATCCGGCAGACGACTGGCGGCCGGACGGCCGCCCCGAGGTGCTGCGCGCAGCGTGCGAGGGGAGCCTCAAGCGGCTCCGGGTCGACCAGATCGATCTCTACCTGTTGCACTGGCCCGATCCGAAGGTGCCGTTTGAGGAGTCGGTCGGGGCGCTCGCCGGGCTGCGCGAGGAGGGAAAGGTCCTCCATGTCGGGCTCTCGAACGTCTCGGTCGAGCAGCTCGAGCTCGCGCGGGCCATCGTGCCGATCGTGTGCGTGCAGGGCCCCTACAACCTCGTTGATCGCGAGGCCGACGACGTGCTCGCCGTGTGCGAACGCGACCGCCTTGGCTTCCTCGCCTACTTCCCGCTGGGCTACGGGTCGCTCACCCGGGCGCATGCGACCATCGACCTGGTGGCCCGGGCGAGCCACGCGACGTGCGCGCAGGTGGCGCTCGCCTGGTTGCTACAGCGCTCGCCGGTGCTCGTCCCGATTCCCGGAACGCGCCACGTGCACCGCCTTGAGGAGAACATCGCCTCAACCGCTGTGCAGCTGAGCGCCGACCAGATCGCTCTGCTTGACGGGATGTGCTGAGGAGCGGGCTGTGCTCCCTGGGCAGGCTACGCCAGAGAGGATGTCGTGGCTGAGTCGTCGTGGGGAGTCTGGGAAGGGAGCGGGCTGCGCTTCCTGGTCAGGCGACGCTTCGGGTTGCTCTCTCACCCCGCCAGGATGCGCGCAGTCGCCTCACCCGAGCGCCGGCACTAACTTTCCGGCTGCCGAGACGTCAATACCAGCAGAAGGGTGTGGGAGCTCATACGTGAGCGTGCGCACCAGAAAGTGGATGGAGTTTGAGGAGGCATCGATCGGGCGGGGAAGCCGCACGGGCAAGGTCGAGCGGTTTGACCGCGAGGCCGACATGTGACACGATCGCGGCGACGCACCGGCGGTGTCCGCTCGGACACGTTCGAGAGCGTCTCAGGAGGACGAACAGAAGGGAGTGGTGCCCATGATCAACAGCCCACGACGTCCCATTCGGGACCTGCCAACGCGAGGCAAGCTCTTTGCGCTCGTGGCGATGCTGGTGCTTGCCCTTGGGGTGACGCTTGCAGCGTGTGGCGGGGACGATGAGGAGGCAGTGCCGCCTGCCCCGCCACCGGCTCAACCCGAGCCGCCTCCGCCGGCCCCTGCCCCACCGGAGCCGCCTCCACCGGCCCCGCCGCCCCCACCGGCAGCACCGGATCTCGGTTTCGATCCGAACCAGCCGGTGCAGGCGCAGGTCGAGGGCGCAACGCCTCGTGAGCGTGTGATCAACGGACTGATCGCACTCAACGCGGAGGGTGTGGAGTTCCCCGAGGAGCTCACGATCTACACAGAGGATCTCTGGGCGCAGGGAGTCGCGTCCATAGAGGAAGAGTGGCTGGCTGACCTCCAGGCAGCGGGTCTTCCGCCGATTGCGCTGAACGTCCTCGAAGGGCCGGCCGGTGCTTACACCGACGAGATCATCGCCGACGCCGCAACCGGCGCGGGCGCATACGACATCTCGCCGGCGTATCCGCCGCTGATGCCCGATCTCCACGATGCGGGGTATGTCGCCGATCTCACTGAGTACGTGCTCAAGTACGACCCGGATCTCGAAGACTTCGTCGCGCCGGTCAACGATCTCTGGTCTTCGTACAACGGAAGGGTGTACGGGCTGCCGACTGACGGCGACACGTGGCTCTTCTACTACCGGAAAGACTGGCTAAACCATCCGGACGAGCAGGCGCTTTTCCAGGAGCGCTACGGACGCGAGCTCAGGGTGCCAGCCACGTGGCAGGAGCACTGGGAAGTGATCGAGCACTTCACGCGTGACCCAGGCGACATGCTCGCCGGCGAGGTCGTCGACGAGTTCGTCGCCGGCTCGTGCGAGTGGCGAACAGCTCCGCCCGACCTCGCGCCATGGTGGTTCTTCATGCGGCTCTGGTCGTATGGCGGTCGCTACTTCGACGACAACATGAACGCGAGCATCAACTCGCCCGCGGGTGTGCACGCGCTCGAGGACCTGATCCGGCAAATGGACTGGATGCATCCCGACGCGGTGACCTACGACTACGTCGAGTGCGTCGATCACCAGGCGAACGGCAACGTCTTCTCGAACATCTCCTGGCCGGGAGCCGGCAAGCAGTCGCAGGATCCGGCGACCTCCGAGACGATCGGACTCTGGGGCTATTCGGTCGTGCCAGGGCCGACGTCGAGCACCGCTTCCGGCAGCATGATGTTCGTGAGCAAGCAGTCCGGTGTGAACCCCGAGATCGCCTACCTGTTCACACAGTGGTTCATGGATCCGAGCATCATCGGTCCCATCTACCACCAGAACTTCAACTACGACACGATCCGAGCGAGCCTCTTCGAGGATCCGGCGTTCCAGGAGGGATTCCCGGTCGCGAACTCGAGGGAGTACCTGCTCGCGCAGAAGGCAAACCTCGCTCAGGGCATTCCAGAGCCGCTCATGCCCGGGTACAGCGAGTACCGCCTGAACCTGAACACCGAGATGGTCGAGGCTTACGTCGGCAGCAAGTCGGCGCAGGACGCGCTTGACGCGGCTGCTGAGCAGTGGGATCGGACCACTCAGGCTGTGGGCATCGACTCGCAGAAGGCGGTGTGGGACAACCTCCTCGCCCGCTGGGAGCGCGCGCTCCCGACCGGCGTGGCGGACCCGGATCCAGGCATCACCGACTACCAGACGCCAGCCCGGAACTTCGGCGGCTAGGAGGAGACACAAACCACAACAGTGAGCCACGTTTGTTAGTTCGTTAGGATCCGCCGGCATGTCGATAGCGACTGCGAGCGGCGTTGCTTCCTACCCCGCGCGGATCCTGCGGAAGCTGGGACGCGGGTCGGTCAACCGGCCCGCGTCTCGTTTTCTCTACGTTCTGCCGCTGATCATCCTGCTGCTAGGGATGACGGTGTATCCCTTCGTCTGGGGCCTCGTTGCAAGCTTCCGCGACTACAGGATCACGCTACGCGATCCGTGGATCGGCACGTCGAACTACGAGGCGTTCCTCAACGGCCAGAACCCCGCCTTCCTCGACTCCCTCGCGACGACCGCGACGATCGGCGGAGCTGCGCTCGCTGGCGAGTTCCTGCTCGGGTCCCTGCTCGCGCTCTTCTTCTGGCACGCGTTCCGGGCCAAGCGCTTCCTGGCGACGCTGATCTTGATTCCGATGCTGATCGCGCCGGTTGTCGTCGGGATCACGGCGCGAATGGCCTTCAATGACTCCTTCGGCTTCATCAACCAGTTCATCAGCTTCTTCATGGGGCGCGACGTCCAGATCCTCTGGCTTGCCGAGCCAAAGCTCGCGGTTCTCGCGGTGATCCTCACCGACATGTGGCAATGGACGCCGTTCATTTTTCTGATCGTCTTGGCCGGCCTCATGAGCGTCTCGGAGTCGATGCTCGAGGCGGCGCGCGTCGACGGGGCGAGGTGGTGGCAGCAGGTTCGCTACATCCTCCTGCCGGCGCTTCGCTACGTGCTGATCGTGGCCGTCGTCATTCGCGGTCTCGACCTCACCAAGCTCTTTGACACGATCATCATGATGACCTTCGGCGGGCCGGGGACCGCGACCGAGGCAACGTCACTCACCATCTACTTCCTCGCGTTCCGCGCCTTCAGCTTCGGTGCTGCGGCCGCCGCATCGATGCTGTACCTGCTCGTAATCTCGGTGATCGTCGCGCTCGCGCTCAAGCTGCTGTCGTCCGATCAGTTCCAGCGACGGGAGGTGATCGCGTGAGCGTCGTCGCAGCCGAGCGACCACGCACGGTCGGCCTGCCCGCCAACTGGCGGCGCAGGTTCACGCGGCGCAAGCTCCTCGCCTTCTGCGCCCGCTGGGCGATGCTCGGGCTCGCGCTCTTCGTGTTCCTCACCCCGGTCGTCTGGCTGCTGCTCCTCTCCTTCCGCCCCGAGGCCCAGTGGACGTCGAGCCCGCCCGACTGGATCCCCGACGACTGGACGGTCTTCAGCTACACGCACATGTGGCACACGGGCGCAGAGGCCGGCGCAACCGCGGCCGGCGGCGGAGGCGGTGCCGGCAGGATCGCGCTCGTGAACAGCCTGATCATCACCGGCTCGGCGACAGCGGCCGCGATGATCATCGGCACGCTGGCCGCCTACAGCATGTCGAAGTTCCGCACGGGTGGGAAGAACTTCGCGCTCTGGATCCTGTCGATCCGATTCCTGCCGCCGATCATCTTCACGATTCCGCTCCTGCTGATCTTCAGCGACCTGAACCTTGTCAACACCTACCAGGGTATAATCCTGATCTACACCCTGTTCAGTGTCGCGTTTGTCGTCTGGATGATGAAGGGGTTCTTCGACGAGGTGCCGCGCGATATCGAGGAGTCCGCCCGGGTTGACGGCTGCTCGTGGTTCGGGACGATGTGGCGTATCTCGATACCGCTCGTCCTGCCGGGCTTCGTCGCGGTTCTGCTGCTGACATTCATCTTCCTCTGGACCGAGCTCCTGTTCGCGGTCATCTTCCTGAGCGGCGACAAGCACACGATCCCGGTCGAGCTCTTCGCGTTCTTCACGCCGAACCAGGGGCTGAAGTGGGGGCCGCAGGCGGCGATGAGCGTCATGGCAATCGCCCCGGTGCTGGCGTTCGCCCTCATCATCCAGAAGTACCTCATCCGCGGCATGACCTTCGGCGCCGTCCGCGAGTAAGCGCCTATCGTGTCGTCTGAGGCGATGGATATGGAGGCGATGCCGACCACTCGGGCCGAGCGCGAAGCGTACGCCGAGGCTGGCTATCTGGTTCGCGAGCGGGTGTTCTCGGCCTCCGAGCTTGAGGGGCTGATCGCCGACCTCGAAGATGTATGCGGGCGCGTCAGGGAGGAAGGGGCCCGCCTCAGCGCTGACTTTCGATCCGGCGGCGGCAACGCCGCTCCCCACCTGCCCGAGCTCGGCGTGCAGGCGATCTGGGAGTCCGATCTCGAGGTCGTGAAGCTGATCGAGCCGGTGATGCACTTCAGCGAGCGGCTGCAAGCGCTCTGGGAGCACCCTGTGCTGGTCGAGCTTGCGAGGATCGCCGTGGGGGCCGGTGAGGTTGGTCCGGCGACCGACAAGTTCAACACGAAGAGGCGGCGCTCAGGCAGCCGTTTCCCCTGGCACCAGGATTACCTCTACTGGTATCCGTTCCTGCGCCAACAGGCGAGAGACCTGTGCACGGTCATGATCTTCCTCGACGATGCGACCGAAGCGAACGGTGCGATGGTCGTCGTTCCCGGTACGCAGACGGGCCCCCTGCCCCGGCGACGCGACGCGGAGGTGGTGATTCAGCGGCTCGAGATCGACGAGTCCCGCCTCGACACGAGCCAGGAGACGGTCGTCGAGGTCGGCGCCGGAGGCGTGCTCGTGTTCGGCTCGCTGCTCCTGCACCGCTCGGGGCCGAACACCACAGACGCGGATCGGCGCGCGCTTCTGCTCACCTACCAGCCAGCGGGCCGGCCGAGGATCGACTCGGAGGCATACAAGGCGGCAATCGACGCCGAGCGCTGGTTCGACGAGCTCCCCTAGCGGCGACCGCGCCCGCGTCGCCACCACGTCAACGCGCAGATCTCCGAGCAGGTGGAGCCGGGGCACTGCAGATCGTCTCCGCCACTGGGTCACCATCAGCCGCTACCCACCCCTCGACGGAGCCGCCGTCGACCGCGACCGAACGGCTCTCGGGCACGAGCGGGTCAGGCCCGGCGGTCGGTTGGCGGTTGCGCCGGGCAGTGCGCTGGTGTTCCAATGGCAACGTCGCGTTGAGCGAGCGCCGGGCGATCGGCACCGCGCAGCGCGACGTGCTTCACTGGTGCTCGACGAGCTCAACACTATGGTGATCGTCCAACGAGAGAGGAATCCCCGCATCGAGGCTGTCAGATGATCCGCGCGCTTCGCCTCACACTCCTGCTCGCGGCGGTCGCCGCTGGCGCCGCGCTGCTCCCCGCAGGCGCGGCCGCGACCACGCCGAGCGGAGTGACCATCTCGACGTCCTACCCGGCGGTGGCCGTCGAGCCGGGCAAGCTGACGCGGTTCCAGCTCACGGTCTCCTCGGTGGTCGAAGTCCATCAGCGCATCGATCTTGCGATCATCGAGGCGCCTGAGGGCTGGCCTGTCGTCATCCGCGGAGGTGCGAACGTGATCGACGGCGTCATGGTCGCGGGGGACGAGGCTCCCGCGGTCAACGTGGACGTCGACGTCCCGCTGTCCGCGGCCGAGGGCGACTACCGCGTCGTGGTTCAGGCCACAGCTCTAGGCGGGTCGGTCACGCTGCCGCTCGACCTGCGCGTGGCAGAGGCTGTCGGGGGCAATGTGACGCTCACCACCGACTTCGAGATCCTCCGAGGCCGGGCCGACGCAACGTTCAGGTTCGACCTCGCGCTGCAGAACGACACGCCGGAGGACATCACCTTCAGCCTCGCGGCGCTCGCGCCTCCGGGCTGGAGCACGACCGCTCGCCCGAGCGCCGAGATTCTCGCTTCGACCATCACCGTCCTCTCGGGCGAGAGCGGGAGCGTCGTCGTCGAGACCGACCCGCCCGACGGGGTCGAGGCCGGCTTCTACCCGCTCGCCGTGCGCGCCGCCGGCGGGGGTGCGGAGGCTGTCGCCCAGCTCGGGGTCGAGATCACCGGGACGTTTTCCATCGCCCTGATCAAGCCTGACGAGCGGCTGAACACGAGCGTGCGGGCCGGGCGCACCACCGACGTCCTGCTGACCGTCGTGAACAACGGCACGGCCGTTCTCACAGACCTGACCATGCGATCCGTGGCGCCCGCCAACTGGGAGGTGACGTTCACCCCGGCGGAGGTCGCCGAGGTGGCGCCGTCGCAGGTCATCTCGGTCATCGCCGCGATCACCCCGTCCGGCGACGCCATCGCGGGCGACTACAGCGTGAGCCTCGAGGCGCGGGCGCGGGAGGCGCGGGATGGCCTCGATCTGCGGGCCACCGTCAAGACGGCTCGCGTGTGGGGGCTCGTTGGCATCGGCCTGATCGCGGCGGCCATCGTCGGCTTGGCTGTCGTCTTCCGCCTCTACGGCCGGCGCTAGTCGATGCAGACCGGAGAGCACGGCCTGGCAGGTCAGTGACCGAGCCCGTCATCCGGGCGAGAGCCCTGACGAAGCGCTACGGGGCGCTGACCGCCGTCGACCACCTCGAGCTCGAGGTTGCCCCCGGGGAGGTGTTCGGCCTGCTCGGGCCGAACGGGGCCGGCAAGACCACGACGATTCTCATGCTCCTCGGGCTGACCCAGCCCTCGGCGGGCACGGCCGAGGTCGTCGGGCTCGATCCGGCGCGGCAGCCACTTGCCGTCAAGCGCCGGGTCGGCTACCTGCCCGACAACGTCGGGTTCTACGACGGTCTGACCGGACGGGAGAACCTCCGCTACACGGCCCGTCTCAACGGATTGAAGACCGGCGAGGCCGACGAGCGGATCACCCGCCTGCTCGAGCGCGTAGGCCTCGCTGAGGCGGACGAGCAGCGGGTCGAGACCTACTCGCGCGGGATGCGGCAACGTCTCGGCATCGCCGACGCGCTAATCAAGCAGCCCGACGTCGCGATCCTCGACGAGCCAACGGCAGGGATCGATCCAGAGGGCGCCGCCGAGGTGCTCGCGTTCATCCGAGGGCTGGCCCAAGAGGATGGGCTGGCTGTCCTCCTGTCGAGCCACCTGCTCTACCAGGTGCAGTCGGTGTGCGACCGCGTGGGGATCTTCGTCAGAGGGCGCATGATCGCGCAGGGCTCGCTCGCCGAGCTCGCGCGTGAGCTCGCCTCGGAGCGGCAGACGACGGAGGTCGAAAGCGACGGCGAGGCACACGCGGTCGAGCGCGCGTTGCGCTCGGTCTCGGGGGTCGACGAGGTGAGACGGGACGACAGGTCCGGCCTCTGGCTCGTGACGTCGGAGGCGGATGTGCGCGCCGCCCTCGTCGAGGCGATGGCCGCAGCAGGGCTTCGCGTTCTCCACCTACGCCGCCAGGCGCAGGAGCTCGACGACCTCTACCGCCGCTACTTCCACGCATCCCCGGCCGAGGCACGCAATGGCGCAGCTGTCTGACACCGCCTCCAAAGCTGACGCTAGCTCGGCCGGAAGCGTGGAGCGACCACCGCTGCGACCTGGCTGGACGGTGGTCGCTCGCAAGGAGCTCGCCGATCACCTGCTGTCCGTGCGGTTCGGTGTCCTACTCATCCTGCTCGCGCTCGTGGCAGCAGGGACCGTGTTTGCAGCCTCCGATGCGATTCGGGGCGTGGCCGAGCAGGCCGCGGGCGTGCCGGGCGTGTTCCTGCGCCTCTTCACGGTCGCGACCGACAGCGTGCCGTCGTTCATCTCGCTCGTCGCGCTGCTCATTCCCCTGCTCGGAATCGCCTTCGGGTTCGATGCGGTAAACGGCGAGCGGGCCCAGCGGACGCTGCCGCGCCTCGTCTCACAGCCCATACACCGCGACGACGTCATCAACGGCAAGTTCGCTGCGGGCCTCACAGTGATCATGCTCGTGCTGGCCTCCGTCACGCTGTTGGTTGCCGGGCTCGGCCTGCTCAGACTCGGTATCAGGCCCGCCGCCGACGAGGTTGCCCGCCTGCTCGTGTGGCTCCTCGTCTCGGTCATCTACGTCAGCTTCTGGCTGGCGTTCTCGACCCTGTGCTCGGTCGCGCTGCGCCGCGCGGCCACATCGGCGCTCGTGGCGATCGGGGCCTGGCTCGTGCTCTCGCTGTTCGCGCCCCTCCTGGCCGGGATCATCGCCGACGGCATCCGCCCCGTCTCCGATCAGGCGACGGTCGAGCGGGTGCTCAGCAACGCGCGGCTCGAGAACGCCCTCGCGCGGATCTCGCCCAGCACCCTCTACGACGAAGCCACGAGGGCGTTCCTCAACCCGGAGACCCGGACGCTTGGCGCCGTCCTGCCCCAGCAGACCGACCGGGCGGTTCCCTCGACGCTCTCGCTCGAGCAGAGCGTGCTGCTCGTGTGGCCGCAGACGGTGGGGCTGATCGCGCTGACGGTCGTCTGCTTTGCGCTCGCCTACATCAGCTTCATGCGCCAGGAGATCCGCGCCTGAGGCGACTCGTGGGCTGTGACCACGGATGGCCGGGCAGTGCCTGGCCACCACGTCCTCGGGAATCACAGCGAGGGGTTGGGTTTGGCATCTTGGCTGGGGGCGGTAGCTTCCCAGGCCTGGATCGCTTTCCGCGGCTGTCCAGGGAGCGCAAGCGGAGATGACCCAGCGAGGGATGCGGCGCTGGCTTGATCGGGACGAAGGTGCGTCGGGCATCGGCCGAGCCGGGAGGGCCGAGCACGATCGGCTAGCGGCCGCCCGGGAGGAGCAGACGCCAGTGCTCAGAACGCGACAGGGGCGCCGACGCGGTCGTGCGCTTGCCGTGCTCTCGGGAGTGGCCGCGCTTGCCTTGGCTCTCGCGGCCTGTGGGGGAGGCTCAGCGCTCCCGTCGCCTCCCGCCCCGTCCTCCACCTTCCGCTCTACCTCCGGCGGCTCCTGCCGGTAGCGGCGAGGGCCCAGCGGGCCTCCTGTCTCCCGCGTCTCCTGCCGAGGCACCTGCGAGTGTGACGATCAGCTGTGACACGGGCAGTGTCGAGCTGAGCAGCCCGAGTGCGCGGGTGAGCCGGGACGGCATCCACGTCACCACAGTGAACCTCCACCGACACTCCCATGCTTCTGAGGTGGGCCACCCCTAGGTGGGGCGTAGTACCGTGACACTTCGACCGGGCAGGCATGACCGGGTCTTCTACTACCCGGCCAGGCCCCTCGAGCTTCTCTGCCGCAAGAGCGGCGAAGACCTGCCCGCTGGGGCTGTGCTCGTGATCCCGGAGGGTCTGTGGGTGAGCGATCTGTGCAGCATGATCGGCGGATGGTCGGCGGAGCCGCCCGAGCGAGGAATCGGCGCCGAACCGATCGATCTGGCTGCCGAGGTGTTCAGGCAGGACGGGTGGATCGGCAGGACCGTGACGGTCGAGCGGGCGAGCTACCCGGATCCGCCCCAGAGACGGTCGTTCCGGGCTGTCCGGGACGGGAAGATCATCGCGACCGTCACCGTCAATGAGTACCCACCGCACCCGGATGACCCGCCCTGCTCCCCGGCGCTCTACTTCTCCGACCAGTACCGAGAGCGCGACGGCCCCGACGCCTAGACGCGCCCTGCAGCCGAGACGGAGACTGCGTTCGTCGAGCTCGGGCTTGTAGCAGCCCGGCTCATCTCGCCCGGTGGTGACCCGGGAAGCGGAACGGGCCTGCTGGGGTGTGGCGAGCGGTCTGCTTCATCGACGCTGTGCATCCAGGCGTTGAGGTCTGATTTCCAGACCCGAATCGGCGAATTGGACTTGTCGCCGAGCCTGACGTGGCAGAGCTGGCCGGTACGGCACCAGATCCAGAGCGTCTGAACGTGTACAATCGCATGACCAAAGAATCAGTTAGCGAGTTTCAAGCGCACCGCCCGCAATTTGGAGTGCGACGAGACGAGGCCCGCTTCAAGGAGATAACCAGGCGGATTGCACGGCCCTTGGGCAGGAAAGAGGTGCACCGAAGACTTCTGAAGGGTGGAAACAAGACGTAGTAGAGTTCTCCATTGGCGGATAAATTCGAATCGACAAACAGAGAATCTCTTCATGAGTTTTTTGATTCTTCCCCGCCAGTTTCGGTTAGCTGTGCATTTCGCGAAGTTCCGAGCACCTCAGGCCTCTATACAATCCATATAGATGCAGCCGAGGCGCTTCCGCTAGGTCACGTCAGAGAGGTGCTGAAAGAACGGGGAACGACTCTCTTGTATCTTGGAAAGGCTTCAAACCTTGAACGTCGCCTGATCCGGCAGGATTTAAAGCACGAGCTGCTGTCTACCTTCTGCCGGGGGATAGGTGCCGTTCTCGTCTACAGGCCGCCGCGAGGATCTCTTCAAGGCAAGAAAAACCAGAACAACTATCGATTCAGCGGTGAGGATACGGGAAAGATCATCGTATGGATAGATTTGCACGTCCGCATTTGCTGGGCTGAATGCGACTCGGACATCATAGATGCCGTTGAACGGCATCTGATCAAACGGTTCAAGCCTTTGCTCAACACAAAGCAGAACCTCCACCCACGCCGACTATTAGCCGAGTTGCGGAAAGAGTGCAGAGAGATAGCATGTAGCTAACTGTCGACTTGCAGGATAGATAATCCCTGCAAGCAAGAATTATCGGTGAGCGAGAAGCATAAGCGCCGCCGGCAGCGGATCGAGCAGCGCACCCTCGAACTCCCGCCATCGGACTACCAGCCCACGAAAGCCGAGCTAGGAGCCGACATCGGCCTGCCCGCCACGCCCGCCCGCGCAGTGATGCAGAACGTGGAGATCACCCACTCCGGCTAGCCCGGGGTTCGTTACTTAGGTCTATGACTCCCGATCCAGGAGACCCGCCTCGCCTTGCCCCTGGGAGCGGCGCAGCCAACTCCGGGCGGCGCGCACGCTCAATCGGCAGCCTCGGCCGCCCGCGCGCGTGGCCATCCCTCCTCCAGAACATGCATCGCGATCAGCAACCGACTAGGCGGACAGGTTCTCGCGTTCCCGTGCAGTTCCATCCGGGCCCTTCTCTGGGGAATGGGTTGGTGACAGCCCAGCCTCTAGGGGGCTCGGATGGAACAACGTCTTCAGCGATCGCACGTAGAGCCAGGCATTGCCTGGCGCGCCCGTCGTTCTCCGAGCGCGGGATGGAGGAGCGCGCCGGCGCTTCGCTACACCGGGATCGCGAGCGACGTCTCGAGATCGAAGAAGTGGCTCTTCGCCATGTCGACCGAGAGCTCGATGCGCTTGTCGAGCTCGGCGCCCGAGCCGTAGTCGAACCGACCGATCACGATCGCTCGCTGCTCTCTCGCCTCGACTTCAAGCTCGGATGCGAGCGCGCCGGCGATCTCGAGCGTCTCAGCTGTCACGACCGGCTTCGCTTCGATCTCGATGTGCGTCATGAGTTCAGAGCCGAGATCCTCGATCACCGTCACCTTGCCGGCCAGCGTGCCGCTGCCGCGCCCGTTGTCGCCCGGCTGGACGTTCTCCGGTCGAACGCCAAGCCCGATCGTGCGCCCGACATACTCGCTGAGCGCCACGCGCTGCGCCTCCTCGGGAACGACGAGCTGGCACTGGCCGATGTGGCAGCTCATCGACCCGTTCTCGCTCTCGAGCTGCGTCTCGATGAGGTTCATCGCGGGGCTGCCGATGAAGCGCGCCACGAAGAGGTTCACCGGCGACATGTAGATGTTGTGCGGCGTATCGCACTGCTGGAGCTCGCCGAGGCGCATCACGGCAACGCGCTCGCCCATCGTCATCGCCTCGACCTGGTCGTGCGTCACGTAGATCGTGGTCGCCCCGACCTCGTGCTGGATGCGGGCGATCTCGCCACGCATCTGGACGCGAAGTCCCGCATCGAGGTTCGAGAGAGGCTCGTCCATGAGGAAGACCTCGGGGTCGCGGATGATCGCCCGTCCCATCGCGACGCGCTGCCGCTGTCCACCCGAGAGCTGGCGCGGCTTGCGGTGCAGCAGATCGCCCATGCCGAGGACGTTGCCGATCTCCTCGACCCGCTGCTTGATCTCCGGCTTGGCCATGCCTCGCATCTTGAGCGGGAAGCCGAGGTTGTCTCCGACGCTCATGTGCGGGTAGAGCGCGTAGTTCTGGAAGACCATCGCAACGTCCCGCTCGCGCGGCTGAAGCTCGTTGACGACGCGTTCGCCGATCCGGATGTCGCCCTCTGTCATCTCCTCGAGGCCGGCGACCATTCGCAGCGCGGTCGTCTTGCCGCAACCCGAGGGCCCAACGAGCACGGTGAACTCGCCGTCGGCAATCTCCAGGTCGAGATGCGAGACCGCGCGGGTCCCGTCCGGGAAGACCTTGGTCACGTCGTCGAACGTCACCGATGCCACGAGCGAGCCTCCTGGGTCGATTGCAGGGCAGTTCTACCACACCGCTGCCGCGAACACCGCACCGCGCGAGGGCTTTCGCGGGCGGCTTGCCTCGCCGCCCGTCTTCGGCTTCCGAGCACCGCACGACCGGCAGCCTCGGTCAGCGGCGGTCCCTGAGCCAGAACCGCTCCGCTAGAGTGGGAGCCGCCCGTACCTGAGCAGCCAGCCGAGCTGCGAGCCCCGGCGCAGGGGCGGGTTCGCTGTGATTCGTCTGGCACGGGGCGCGTGGAGCGTGCAGCAGAACGACCATCCTCTCACCGGCCTGATCGACCTCACCGGCAAGGCCGGCGTCGTCACGGGGGCGGCGCAGGGCTTCGGGTTTGCCTGCGCGGATCGGCTCTCCGAGGCGGGCGCAGGCATCGTACTCGCCGACACGCGGGAGGAGCGTCTGCACGAGGCGGCCGAGCGGCTGCAGGCCCACGGGGGCCGACAGGTTGAGCTCGCTGTTGCCGACGTGACCGATCCCAACGCCGTCGAGCTGATGATCCAGACGGCCGTGGATCGGCTCGGCCGGCTCGACATCCTCGTCAACAACGCCGGCATTTTCTCCAACTGCCTGATCGAGAACCTCGACCACGCCGAGTTCCAGCGCATCATGGCCGTCAACCTCAGCGGCACCTACCTCGCAACGCGGGCCGCCGTTGTGAGGATGCGAGAGCAGGGACGCGGGGGCGCGATCATCAACATCAGCTCGATCGACGCAGTCCATCCGACCGCCAAGGGCTTGTCGCACTACGACGCCTCGAAGGCGGCGGTCTGGGGGTTCACGAAATCCATGGCGCTCGAGCTCGGGCCCGAGGGCATCCGCGTGAACGCGATCGCGCCGGGGCCGTCGCGGACCGAGGGGGTCGAAGAGGTCGTTGCGGAGGGCGCGCCCGCGGGGATCGACGTCGAGGCGCAGTGGGCGGAGCTCGCCCAGCACGTCCCGCTTGGCCGGCTCGCCGATCCGGATGAGATCGGGCGCACCGCCGTGTACCTCGCCTCGGAGCTCGCCTCGTACGTCCACGGCACCCAGATCATCGTCGACGGCGGCTACCTCGTCGCGTAGGAGCACCGTCTAGCGTTGGCACGCACGGCACCACGAGCGCCGCATCAGCTCCGACGCACCCACGCAGGGTGGAGGGGAGGTACAGGATGAGCCACCGCATCACCGACGTGCGTATCCACTCGCTCTCGGCTCCCTTCCGCCGCGCGTACTGGCTTGCGCTCGAGCCCTACACTGCCTCGACGGTTGTCCTCGTCGAGATCGAGACCGACGGCGGGCTCGTGGGAATCGGCGAGATCCACGCGCGCCCGCACAGCGAGATCGTGCGCGTCCTCAACGAGGCGTTCCGCCCCCGGCTGCTCGGAGAGGATCCGGTCGAGACGGAGCGGCTCTGGGACACGCTGTTCCGTCTGACCTACAGCCGCGAGGCGGCGAGGTTTGCCGATACCGACGGCCACCCCATCGGCGAGAGCGGCAAGCAGTCGATGATGGCCGCCATCGGCGGCGTCGACATCGCGCTGTGGGATCTCAAGGCGCAGATCGCCGGCCTGCCCCTCTACAGGCTGCTGGGCGGGCAGGTCGCGGCCGTACCCGCCTACGCGAGCGGCGGCTACTACGGGAACGACGGCGGCGCCGACATCGAGGGCCTCGTTACCGAGATGGAGAGCTACGCCGAGCGCGGCTATTCGGCCGTGAAGATGAAGGTCGGCGGGCTGTCGATCGCCGAGGATGTCGCCCGGGTCAAGGCGGTGCGCGACGCGTTGCCCGACGTGAAGCTGATGGTCGATGCCACGTGCGCCTGGGACGTGGCGACCGCGATCGAGGCCGCGCGGGCGCTCGAGCCGTTCGAGATCGAGTGGCTCGAGGAGCCCGTGGCCTGGTTCGACCCCGTCGAGGCGCTCGCGCAGGTCGCGAGCGCGACGCGCATCCCGATCGCAAGCGGCGAGCAGGAGCTGCACCGGTGGGGTTGCCGCAACCTCGTCGACCGCGGCATGATCCGCATCCTCCAGTTCGACTGCACACGCTCCGGGGGCGTGTCCGAGTGGCTACGGGTTGCGGCGTACGCCTCCGCGCACAACGTGCTGATGGCGCCCCACTTCGACCCGAAGATCCATGGCCATCTCGTCGCGGCCGCCCCGAACGGCTACATCCAGGAGGTCAGCCCCGACGATCCGCTCTGGCTCGAGCTCTTCGTCGAGCGCCCGGACGTACGGGACGGGCACATCGTCCTTAGCGATCGGCCTGGGCTCGGCCTCGTCCTCGATCGCGACGTGCTCGCCCACTACTCGACCGACGCCGGCGCCTAGGAGGGTCTAGCGAAACTCGATAGCCGTCTATCCATGCGGCTTCGTGCGCCTTGCCTCCGGTGGTTTACCCCAAATTGTGTCACCTTTTACCCCCAACCCAGGTACCCAGGGGTCTACGCTTTCACCGTCGAATCTCGGTGTCGCAGGCCTCGGCGTCGCTCTGGAGAGCAGGCTCCTGCAGGAACGCCCTGTCCGGCGACAGCTTGTCGACGAGCCACCACGCCGAGTCCCTCACGCCGCGACGGTAAGGGTCTAGTCTTCCAGGGTCGTGGGATTTGGGAGGGGCGCGCCATCTTTGCTCACGAGCTAGGCGAGAGCGGCCACCGCTAGAGATGAGCTCGACGTCCCGACTCTCGAAGGCTGGCTCTGGGATGCGGCGTGTGAGTTTCGGGGGCCTCGACTCCGTCACCCTCAGTGCCCTGCAAACCCCGCCACCGACTACCCCCGCGCCGACATCACCCCAGCTTCCCACAGCCTGGAGATGGATCTGCCACGGCGGATGCCGCCGACGAGTCATAGCGTCCCGCTTCAGCGATCCACACCCTCACCCAAGCCCAGTTCGGCTGTCGAGGGCTCCAGGATGGTTACGCGCGCCCTTGCGACGCGGTCATTGACGCCGCCACCCAAGCCCGGCGTATCGCACGGCGCGACCCCGTCTTCGGGATAAGCGTCGTCGGGCCCGCCCCAGCAAGAGACAACCTCCAGGAAGTGGCTGCCGGCGGGCAGATCATCGGGCAGCACGAATTCGGCAGTGAATGCACCGTCAGGTGTTTCTACAGTATCGCGAGCAACGAGGTCCACCCTACTTTCGGAGAAAGAGCAATGGTAGCCAGTCTGGCTCTACCATTTCCTACAGTGCCAATGATTGCTTCTAGGAAACTCATAACATCCATGAGTTGTCACTCGAATACCAAACCGCACAATCTCTGAGCAACACGATCCGACGTGTAACCGATTACACTGCCCTGGGTGCCGATCTTGAAGACAGCTTGACGGCTCTCAAAGAACTTGCAGACGAAGTCGCCCGAGGCCTATCGGAGGGTAAAGGCTGAAAAGGACAAAGCGACGACGGCTCCCCCGAGACTTGAGGAGTTGAACAGCGCAGGGGCCCCCGCGCGAGGGCCACTGGGAGGCCGAGGCTGAACCTCTATCTGCCCGGAGAGGCTCTCTCAGCGAAGCGGGCCGTCGGTGGGAGGCGCGGTTAGCGGCTGAAGAGACAGCTCAGGAGAGAGCTTCCGCACGGGCACAAGCGCTTCCCTGCTGGCTTCTCGGAAGAGACTGGCCAACCAGCTGGCACGCTGCCGGAAACGCCGGAACGGCAATTCTAAAGCGTTGCTGCCACAGCCGAGTCGCCTCTGGACCCCCCTGAAGAGACGCAGCAGCGCGAGCTTCGATCAGATCCCGCAGAGACCATACGCAGGCCGAGCGCCGCCCGCCCCGCCTACGAGAGCAGGATCGAGTAAGATCTAGCAAGTCACGGAAAGAGGCCCCCGCGAAGTTGCTGCTTCCGAGGGCCGTGACCAAGAGAGGCACAAGCTCACTTGGTAGACGAGACGGTACCAATCCGCAGCGACGGGCCCGCAGGGTCTGTCGTCGCCCTCCTCGATTCACCTGAGATCGCCCAGCTGACCGCGGAACTTGAAGGGCTCCGCTGGACAGGCAGGAAGGGCTACCCGATCCGCTCGCTGGTCGGCGCCTGCCTCGCCAAGAGCCTGTACGCGATCCCGACCTGGAGGCGCACCGCCGCGCTGATCGGCGAGCACCCCGTCCTCCAGGACGCGAACGGCGGCCGCCCCTCCGTATTCGCGCTCTACCGGTTCACCAAGAAGCTCCGCACCCACAAGCCGCTCCTCGACGCCTGCATCGACCGGGTAACCGCGGCGCTCCAGCAAGAGCTTCCAGAGTACGGCCAGGACATCGCCATCGACGCCTCCGACCTGCCGGCCTTCGCAAACGGACAGCGCTACCTCAGGAAGAACGGGCCGGAGCGTGAACGGTTCTCAGACCCGGACGCCTCCTGGGGACACCGCTCCGCCACATCCACACGCAAGCACGGCGGCTACTACGGATACAAACTTCACGCGGCCGTCTGCGCCCGCACCGATCTCCCGGTCGCCTGGCACGTCACAACCGCCCGCACGAACGAGTCAAGCCAAGTCGGGAGGCTCCTTGACGCAGTCTAGGCCCGCAACTTCAAGCCAGACACCGTAACGTTCGACAGGGGCTACGACTTCGAGGCTGTCTACGACGCCTGCCACCAGGCCGGGGCCCTGCCGGTCATCCCGCTCCGCAAGACCTTCTTCGTCAAGCAAGGCAAACACCTTCCGCCAACATGCGGACACGGCACCTGGACATTCGCCGGGACAGACCTCAAACACAAGCGAACGAAGTGGCGCTGCCCCACCGGAGACTGCCAACCCCAGAGCCGCTGGCGGAAAGCCTCCCGGCTGCTCTGCTCATCCCCCGTGAAACAAAACGCTGGGGCGACCTCTACCGCAGCCGTGCCTCCGTGGAGCGCTAATTCGGCCGCCTCAAACACGACTACGCGCTCACCCCGCTTCGCGTCCGCGGCCTCGACCGCGTCCACTCCACACCGACCTGACGATGCTCGCCCTACTCTCGGCCGCCCTCGCCCGGGCGCGAACCCTCCCGCTCGCAGCCTAAACAACCCCCACCGGCCAAACAGGGCAGGCGCCAGCCTGCACCAACCCGCCTCCGCGAGCCCCCGACGCCCCACAAGGCCGCGAAAGGACCTGTGAGCGCCTCTGACCGGGGACGGCACCGCCGCCAACCGCCCAACTCATGCCCAAAGTCCGCGCCCCTCATGTCCAGCCAGCATTTCGCTAGCCCTTCCGCCAAACCCTCCTAGCTTAAGGCGGCACCACCCCACACAAGCCCGCGCTGGGGCGCTTTCTGCGTCGGCGCTGCGGGGGCGGCGCTGTCCCCGCTTGGGGGTTCACCCGCACCTCGCGTGGACGGAAGGGTGCGAGAGCGAGATCCACGAGTCTCTGCCCCTACCTGCGCAACCAGCCGTGAGGTAGGGACGTCGTGCAACTGTCGAGCCTGTCCAGCGGGGGCGGCCGGGCCCGTTCGGTAGTGAGGAGAGGTACTGTTGATGGACTGCTGGACGCGAGGGGGGAGCACCTGCATGGCCAGCCCGATCCCGGACGACTATCCGAGGGTTTCGGCAGCGCTCTGCGTCGACGGGGCTACCGAGGCCATCGAGTTCTACAAGGAGGTGCTGGGCGCCAGCGAGCGTATGCGCTTCGATGACTGCGGCAAGGTCGGTCACGCCGAGCTGACGATCGGCGACTCGTTGATCATGGTCTCCGATGAGTACCCGGAGATGGACGTTGTGGGCCCGAAGGCAGTCGGCGGCACACCTGTCAGGATGATGGTCTACGTCGAGGACGCTGACGCGACCTTCGCGGCTGCTCTGGCGGCGGGGGCTACTGAGATCCGCCCGGTCGAGCAGCAGTTCTACGGAGATCGGTCAGGCCAGTTCCTCGACCCGTGGGGGCACTGTTGGTGGGTGGCAACCCACGTGGAGGACGTCGGCCCCGAAGAGTTGTGGCGTCGGGTCTCGCAGCTGTCCGAGAGCTGACCGATAGGGCCTGGGGGCGGGGCGGCTTCAGCGGCGGGGCTGAGCTGTCGCACCGGGCCGAAAGACCGATCGTCAGAACCTGACGAGCCCGCCGTCGATGAGCAGCGACTCGCCGGTGATGTAGCCC
Source organism: Actinomycetes bacterium (assembly GCA_026708005.1). Lineage (GTDB taxonomy): Bacteria > Actinomycetota > Thermoleophilia > Gaiellales > Gaiellaceae > JAPOVR01. Next base: position 14,716 of record JAPOVR010000059.1, on the reverse strand, counting down.
GCGTCGTCGGAGGCGAGGAACGAGACGGCCGCGGCGATCTCCTCGGGGCTCGCCGACCTGCCCATCGGCACCTCTGCGACGGCCGCGGCCTTGACCTCCTCGGCGGTGCGGCTCTCTCTCGAGGCGCGTGTGCGCGCGATCGCTTCCCACATCTCCGTTGTCGTGACGTGGCCGGGGCAGTAGGCGTTCACGGTGATCGAATGCGGCGCGAGCTCCACTGCGAGGCTCTGCGTGAGGCCGATGACCGCGAACTTGCTCGCGCAGTAGGCCCCGAACGACGCCTGCCCGATCCGCCCAGCGCCGGAGGAGCAGTTGATGATGCGCCCGCCCTGGCCTTGGTCGACCATGGCACGCGCCGCCTCCCGGCAGCCGAAAAACACGCCGCGGGCGTTTACGGCGAACGTCTGCTCCCAGTCCTCGCTGCTCGTGTCGAGGACGGAGCCGACTCTGATGATGCCGGCGTTGCTCACCTGGATGTCGAGGCGGCCGAGCGCCTCGACCGCAGTCGCCACATACCGGAGGGTGTCGTCCTCGTTCGTGACGTCGGCGGTGACCGCGAGCCCGGTGCGGCCGAGCGCCCCGATCTCCGCAGCGACGGTCTCGGCCGCCGCGCCATCGATGTCGACGACCGCCACGTCAGCCCCATCGCCCGCCAGCCGCAGGGCGATCGCTCGGCCGAGACCGCGTCCGCCGCCGGTGACGATCGCGACCTTACCGTCGAGCTTCCCTGTCGTCATCGCCATACGTCGCTCCAATCGAGTCGCCTACCAGCCGGCGGTCGACGTGATCTCGTGGAGAGGCGGAAGCCCTTGCTCGGCTCGCGTCACGTTCTCAGCTGCCGCGCGGCCCCGGCGGGCGGCCGAGCCGAATGTCGCGCCCGCCTTGTGCGGCGTCAGGACGACGTTGTCCATCTCGAAGAACGGGTGGTCGAGGGGCAGCGGCTCGTTCTCGAACACGTCGAGCCCTGCTCCGCGAAGTCGACCTTCCCGCAGCGCCGCCACCAGCGCCGCCTCGTCGACGACCGCGCCGCGGGCCACGTTGATGAGAATCGCGGTCGGCTTCATCAGGTTGATCGCCCGCGCGTCGACCAGGTGCTGCGTCTGCGGTGTGAGCGGGACATGGATCGAGACGGCGTCGGACTCGCTGAGGATCGTGTCGAGCTGATCCGAGCTACCGAGCAGATCGAGCCCGAGCTCCGCCCGCAGCTCGTCGGGCGGATCGACTGTGTCGACGGCGAGCACGCGCATCCCAAGCGGGCGCGCCCGGCGCGCCAGTTCCCGACCGCTGGCGCCGAAGCCGATGATGCCGAGGGTCGTGCCATAGAGCTCGCCGCTCAGCGGATCCTCGGCGAAGACGCCGGAGCGGATGTCGCGGTCGCGCCGGCGCAGGTCCTTCGTGAGGCAGAGCATGAGGAGGATGGCATGCTCGGCGAGCGCGATGGCCGTGAACTGCCCGGGCGTGTTCGCGATGCGCATGCCGGTCCCGAGCGCGTGCTCGAGCGGGAAATGATCGAGACCCGTGCCGAGCACCTGCCACAGGCCGACGCCGGCGGCGGCGGCGGTGTCAAGCAGCTCGGGTGTGGCGACGCTGCCGCCGCTGTCCACGACCGCCCGGCAGCCGGCGACCTGATTGGCGAAAGGCCGCTCCCGGTCGTAGATGACGACCTCGTGAGCGACGCCGGCGGCGGCGGCGAACTCGGTCTGCCAGGGGCTGTCCGGCGGGTCGTCGGCCACCGGAAGGTAGATCACCCTCACGTCGTCAGGCTCCACGATGGCAGGAGGCCCTTCGCCTCGATCTCGGCCAGCTGCTTCGGGTAGTGGCGGCGGGCGTGCTCGAGCGTGATGTAGCCGTCGAGGAGGTCGTCGGCCACGGCGGCAACCGGGCGCTCTGCGGGCGATCCGTAGCCGCCTCCGCCGCCCGTCTGGAGGTTGAAGGCAGCCCCGGCGGGTACGGGCACGGCGTTGGCTCTCGGGTACTCGGTCACGGTGCCGTCGGGATGTTCCATCCAGCTGCGGCAGTTGGTGCCGTCGCCGCCTCCTAGCAGGCCGCTATTCGGCGATTTCGTGTGCTCAAGGATCATCGTCGCCCAGGAGTCCTTGAGTGCGCGGCAGAAGATATCGAGGCCCAGGCCACCGCGGTGCTGGCCCGCGCCGGGAGAGTCGACCCGGAGCTCGTAGCGGTCGAGCATCCACGGGATTCGCGCCTCGAACACCTCGATCGAGGCCACGCGCGAGCCGCCATCGAGAAGGTGGAAGAGCGAGTTGCCGCCGTCGCCGCCGACGTTGCCGCCCATCCCCATCGGCATCGCCTGGCTCTCGATCCAGGGCTCGTCGACATCCTCGAGCAGCTGAAACGGCAGCCGGTCCTCGCCCCAGAAGACCCACGCGACGGGATCGCCGCCGACCGTCGCCGGGACCCGCTCCGGGATGACGTCGGCGAGCGCCCGGTAGAGGCCGTCGAACACGTGGTACTGGCAGATCATGAAGTTGAAGCAAGGAGCGGGCCGCACTGGGTGGACGGTCGTGCCCGGCGTCGTCCTGAAATGGATCGGCCGGAACATGCCGTCGTCGGGCGACTCGCGCGCGACGCCGGTGAGGGCCGCGAGACCGAGCCGGCCGGCCGAGACCGTGCCCGGAAGCGGCGTGTTGACCGGCCCTGCCTGCTGTGGCGGAGCTCCGGTCAGGTCGATGGTCAGGTCGGAGCCCTCGATCTCGTAGGCGATCTCGAAGGGGATCGAAGTGTCGAGATCGATGCCGTTGCTGTCGATCAGGTGCTGCGAGACGTAGCGTCCGTCGGGAATGGCGCGGATGAAGTCGCGCACGCCCTGCTCGCTCGCTGAGAAGATGCGCTCGACGGCGTCGTCGAACCGCTCACGGCCATGCTTCTCGACCACTGCGGCGAGCGCCGCGGTTCCTGTTCGCACGCCGCCGATGTTCGCGTTGATGTCCCCCGCCAGCCACGTGGGGACACGGCTGTTGGCCAGGATCATGCGCCAGAGCTCCTCGTTGCGGTCGCCCGCCGCGTAGAGCTTGATCCCGGGGAAGATCGTGCCCTCCTGGTAGGTGTTCTGCGTGTCCGCGCAGTAGGGATCCTTGCCCGCGATGTCGACCCAGTGGGATTTGATGCCGGCGAAGCCGACGAGCTCTCCCTCTACGAACGCCGGCATGACGACCGCGGTGTCCTGGGGGTGGGAGCCGGCTCCGTAGGGGATGTTGTATACGATGATGTCGCCTTCCTCGAGGTTCTTCCTGCCGCCGACGGCCTCGACCGCGGCCTCGGTGCACAGGTCGAGGGTGCCGAGGAACGCCGCGAGGCTTGGCGCCTGCGCGAGGAGCCGACCCTCGCGGTCGAAGAGGCCGCAGGCGAAGTCGACGATCTCGTAGATGATCTGCGAAAAGGCCGTCCGCGTCAGCACCCGCCGGATCTGTCCCGCGGCCGACAGGAGCGCGTACCGGATCACCTCGGTGCTGACCGCGTCGGCAGCCTCGCCGCCGAGGCGCATGACGCTTGAAGACGCGCGTGCCTGGGCGGGCTTCGCCTGCTCGCGGCCCGGCTCCTCGCGATCGGTGTCAGGCGTCATCACGAGGACGCCCGCTTCGTGGGCCTCGACGGCGAAGCCGGCGTCGACGTAAATCGTGGCTGTTGGCTCGAAGACGATCGCTGGCCCTGCAACTGTCATGCCGGCGTGGATCTCGTCCCGCTGGAGCACGGCGAACTCCGCCCAGTCTGCCTGTGCGAAGGAGAAGGCCCGGACGGTGGACGGCCGCTTGAGCGCACGCCCCTCATCCTTGATCACGTGCTCCTTCGCCCGCCTCGGCAGCGGCGTTCGGCTCATCGCGCGCAGCGTCGCGACCTCGAGCCCCTCGTCGAGCGTTGTCCCGTAGCGCCGTTCGTACTGCTGCTCGAACAGCTGCCGGATCGTTTCGAGGCTGGCGTCGATGCACCGGCCCGGGGCCGGCAGCCACACCGTCAGCGTGTGATCCTGGCCTGCGTAGCGAACATCCAGCCCGGCAAGGTATTCCGTCCGCTCCCGAGAGCGCGATTCAGCCCCGCCTAGCTCGTCGTACATCTCCGCGAGCTGCTCGTCGATCTCATCGATTAGCGCCGCATCGAGGCGGCGGATGAGCGTGCGCGCGACATCGCGTGTCACCGCCTGACCGAGCAGCCCCCACGCGGAGAAGTTACCCGCGTACGGCGGCACGGCAACGCCCCTGACGCCGAGCTCGCTCGCGAGCAGCGGCCCGAAGAGCGGGCCGGCTCCGCCAAACAGCATGAGCCATGCCTCGCGGGGGTCTTCGCCCTGCCCGATCGTGATCTCGCGGATCGCCTCGGCCTGGGCGACCGTCGCGACCTTGAGCACGGCCTGCGCAGCCTCCTCGACGCTCACCGAGAGAGCGGCTGCCAGCGGCGCCATGGCTTCCCGGGCCAGCCCCGCGTCGAGGCGCAGGCCCTCCGAGAGCTGCCCGTCGGCGAACAGGCCCAGGAGCAGCGCGGCATCGGTCACGGTCGGCTCGGTGCCTCCGCGCCCGTAGCACGCCGGCCCCGGGGTGGCCCCGGCGCTGCGCGGCCCGACCCGCAGACGGCCCGCGTCGAGGTGGGCGATGCTGCCGCCTCCCGAGCCGATGCTGTGCACGTCAACCCACTGCGTCTGAACCGGCCAGCCGACGATCTCGCCCTCGTGCTTGACGATCGGCTGGCCATCGACGATGAGCGCGGTGTCGAAGCTCGTTCCGCCAACGTCGGCGGTCACGGTGAGGGGCCAGCCAAGCATCCGGGCAATCTCCGCGCCTCCTTCGGCGCCGGCGACCGGCCCCGACTGGATCGCCTCGACCGGCCTGGTCGCGAGCTCCTCCCCGGGCATCGTGCCGCCCCCAGAGCGCATGACGACGAACTGCCCGCGAAAGCCGCCCTCCTGTAGCCCTGCCTCGAGGCTGCTCGCGTAGCGGGCCGTGTCGCGACGGATGGAGGCATCGATGGCGGTCGTCGAGGTGCGCTGGTACTCCCGCAGCTCGCGTGAGAGCTGGTGCGAGAGGGAGATGTTCCCACTGAACCCGTGCTGTCTGAGCAACCCTTCCGCGGCGAGCTCGTGCACCGGGTTCGCGTACGCGTTGAGGAAGCAGACGGCCACCGCCTCGACGCCTGCCTCTCCGAAGATGCGGGCTGCCCGCACCACGTCCTCGCCCGCGAGCGGCACGAGCACCTCGCCGTCGGCGCGCAGGCGCTCGCGGATGGGAATGCGCCAGCGCCGCGGCACGAGCGGCGCCGGGGGCTTCCAGAAGAGGTCGTAGATGACGTCTGTCTCAGCGTGCCTGATCTCAAGGATGTCCCGAAACCCATACGTGCAGAGCAGCCCGGTCTGTGCGCCCGAGCCGGTCAGCAGGAGGTTCAGGCCGGCGGTCGTGCCGTGGAGGAAGTACTCGGCATCGCGGATCTCCTCTTCGGCAAGCGCGTCATGGACGACGCTGAGCACGCCCCGCTCGAGCTCCGGGGGCGTCGAGAGCGCCTTGCCGACGCGCACGTCGCCGGTCGCATCGTCGTAGAAGACGAGGTCGGTGAAGGTGCCGCCGATGTCGACGCCGATTCTCGTGCTCATCGTGCGGGTGCTGTGAGGCGCGTGGCATGGCCTTCGAGAGCGCGGTCTGAAGGCGTCGTGACGGCAGCTGGCGCCAACGGGCGCAGCAGCCCCTGAGAGCGCTCCTGAGGCGTCGCCTGGGGCCGTGCTCCCCTCGGGCTGGCACTTACCGGGATGGGCCTGCTGCGGATCGTCTCCTCATGCGTGGCGACAGGGATTCCCGGCGCCGGCGTTCCCGGCGGCGTCACGGGCTCCGCTCAGCCATCGAGGCGCCGTCTAGGCACACAGCACCCCGCCGTCGATGACCAGCTCAGTGCCGGTGATGAAGCTCGACTCGTCGCTCGCCAGGAAGACCGCGCCGTAGGCGATCTCGCGGGGCGTCCCGAGCCTCCCCATTGGGGTCATGCCGACGACGGCCTGTGTGATCTCCGGATCCTGGGCGGCGATCATGGGCGTGTCGATGATGCCGGGGTGGATCGAGTTGGCACGGATGCCGTCGCCGACGTACGACAAGGCCGCGTTCTTCGTCATCACGTGGCACGCGGCCTTGCTGGCCTGGTAGGCCGAGACGCCCGGGGCGCCGACCACTCCCCAGATCGAGGAGACGTTGATGATCGATCCGCGCCCGGCCTTCTTCATCACCGGAATGACGGTCCGCATCCCGTAGAAGACGCCGGTCTGGTTCACGGCGACGATGCGGTTCCAGTCGTCGAGCGGGATCGAGTCGATCGGCTCGTACGAGCCAACGAAGCCGGCGTTGTTGACGAGCACGTCGACTGCGCCCTTGGCGGCGACGACGCCGTCGACGACGCGCTGCCAGTTGTCGAGGTCGGTGACGTCGAGCCGCTCCCAGGTAACGTCGCCAGGCGGGAGCGAGTCGGGCTCGTCCAGGTCGCCGTTGACGACCTGCGCCCCCTCCCCGGCAAAGAGCGTGACGATTCCCTCGCCGATGCCGCGCGTTCCTCCGGTCACGATCGCGACCTTTCCCTCTAGTCTCATGCCCCTTCCTCCTTCTTCGCAGCGCTGCTCGACCTGGCACGCGGGGGCCGCCCGAGCGCAGCGGCGTCTCCTGGGGGCACGGGCCCGGCTGCCCGGCGATGCGCTCGGGCGGGCCTGACCGGCGCCGTAGGCCTCATGCGCCGATTGCCTCGATCACCTCGTCGACCGAGAGGCGCTCTGCGATCGTCGTCAGCGCGTAGTTGAGCGCGACGTTCTGCCATTCGTCGTTCATCGTGACGGTCCCGTCGGTCACGACGACGACCTCGTAGCCGATATCGGCACCCTGCCGCGCGGTGCCCTCGACCGAGAAGTTCGTCCACGCTCCCGAGATGACGATCTTCTCGACACCGAGGCCGCGGAGCTTCGCGTCAAGCGAGGTACCGGCGAACGCGCTCATGCGCTGCTTCTCGACGATCAGGTCAGCGTCCTGCGGCTCGCAGCCGGGAACGAGCGCAGCGCCCGGGGTGTCCTTGACGAGCGAGTCGGCCTCGACGATTCCCTTGAAGATCTCGGCGTTCTGCTTAGTGTCAGCGTGGCTGGCCGTCTCGTAGTGGACGACCCAGATGACTGGCATGCCGGCCGCTCGCGCTGCGTCGGCAAGACGGTTGACCTGTGCTACGACGTTCTGGCTGATGGCGTGCTCAGGTGCTCCTGAGTCTGCGAACGCTCCCTCGGGGCCGATGGCGTCGACCTGCATGTCGTTGATGATCAAGGCGGAACTGCTGGGATCGATAGCCAACGCGAACTCCTCTCAAGCCGGCTGCGGGTGCGGGCTACTGTACAACGTCCCACAGGCTCGCTCCAGCCGCGAGGCGAGCCTGCTCGGTGAGCGGCTCGGCCGCATCGTCTATAGTCGCCCTGTGCCTGCGAGGGGGTTCACGCATGTCTCGATCTCGGCCAAGGACATCGACGAGTCTGCGCGCTTCTACGAGGAGGTCTTCGGGATGGAGCGCGTTCCCACGCCCAACTTCGGCCGCCGCACCATCTGGCTCCAGTTTGGGCGCCAGACGCTCCATCTCTTTCCGGGTGATCCCGAGAACGCGCCGCTGCACCACCACTTCGGCTTGGACGTCGATGACTTCGAGGCCGTGTACCGGAAGGCGGGCGAAGCCGGCTTCCGGGACACCGAGACCTTCTGGCCCATCTACGAGCTGCCTGACGGCTCCGTGCAGATCTACGTGCGTGATCCGAACGGCAACATGGTCGAGGTGAACTGCCCTGACGCCTCGGTTCTCGATCCGTCGATCGTCACCGACTTGAGGAAGCTGTCCGACGACGTTCCCCAGAACGACGAGTCGCGGCGCGGGACCCTCTATCCGGGCCTGCGCGAGCACACCCTCGCCTGAGGGCCGGCGTCGGTCTCCACTGACCCGCAGCCGCCGGAGCGTCTCGATGCCAAACGAGCTGGCCGTCCTCGACTACAGCGCTGACTGGGCTCTGAAGGAGCGCAACGTCGAGCGTAGGGACTTGCCCGGATACCTCAGCCTCGAGGATGTCGTCGAGCTCTACGGCAGCCTCGGGGTCGCGGCGCTCGAGTACTACGACAGCTACTGGTACGACTACTCGGTCGATCAGCTGAGCAAGCTCGCCGACGACGTGGGGCTCGCCGTCTCCGCCTACGTGTTCGACGCCCGTCTCAACCAGCCGGACGAACCGCGCTGTGCCGAGGTCGAGCGCGTCAACGCGCTCCTCGACCGGGGCGCCCAACTCGGTGCGCCGCTGTGCATGGTGCACCCAGCGTTCTACGATGAGGAGCAGCCCTTCGACGCACAGCTCGATTGGCTGATCGACGGGCTCAAGCGCTGTGCCGCCCACGCGGAGTCTCTGGGGACGGTCCTGGTCGCCGAGAACATCGACTACCCGCCCGTTGCGCGGTTCATGGGCACGAGCACCGAGTGCGCTGAGGTTGCAGCCGCCGTCGACTCGCCGGGCTTCGGGCTCGTCTACGACTGCGGAGCGACGGTCACGATGGCCGAGGATGCGCTCAAGGCGCTCGAGCGCATGGCGCCCTACGTCGCCTACGTCCACCTCAAGAACCACGTGCTGCTAGCCGACGGCGAGGAGGCCGCGCGCGTGTACCCCAACCTCGACTGCAGTCGGCGCTGCCGGGGAACCGACCTCGCCGATGGCGAGGTTGACGTTCCCGCCGTCATCGCCGAGCTTGCACGCATCGGGTACGGGGGATACGTCGTCATCGAGTATCAGGGCGAGGAGGATCCGAGAGTCGCGCTTCCGCGCAACGTCGAGTACGTGCGCAGCCTCCTGGCCGCAGCTGCCTAGGGCCTCCGGATGCGCCTGTCGATCTGCGCCGAGACCTTCTTCTCCGATCTCCCGCTCCCCCGGCGCGCGGAGCGGATTGCTGCGGCCGGTTTCCTCGTCGATTTCTGGAGCTGGTACGACAAGGCCGACGAGGATCTCGAGGCGCTCGCCGCCGATCCCGCAGTCGAGATCGGCGCGATCACGGGCGGCCTCGGCGGGAGCCTCGTCCATCCGGATGACCTCGAGCGCTACCTCGACGGCGTCAGGCGCGGCCTTCAGGTCGCGAGGCGCCTCGGCTGCCGCGAACTCGTGCTCGAGCCGGGCGAGCAGACATCCGAGGGGAGGATCGCACACGCGATCGCCGAGCATCCGGTGACCCGGTGGGTGACGGCCTACAAGGGCCTGTGCGAGATCGCGGAGCTCGCCGAGCAGCACGAGGTCGTCTACCACCTTGAGCACCTGAACACGAAGGTCGACCACGCGGGCACGCCGCTGCCGCTGGTCGAGGACGCAGTCCGCCTGGTCGAGGAGGTCGGCAGCCCACGCCTCAAGGTCCTGCTCGACATCTACCACGTACAGGTCGAGGAGGGAAACATCATCCAGGTCATCCTTGACTTCGCCGACCACATCGGCCTCGTCCACGTCGCCGATGTTCCCGGCCGGCACGAGATTGGCACGGGGGAGATCAACTACCCCCAGGTGGTGAAGGCGCTACGGGAGATCGGCTACGAGGGGATCGTCGGCTACGAGGCGTTCCCGATCGGCGACCAGGACGCGATCATGGCTCGCTTCAGGGAGCTGTTCTCCACGCCGGCTGCGGCATGATAGACGGCAGCTCTCTCTGGCACGCTGAGCGGAGGCCGCGATGAAGTACGGAATGAACCTGCAGATGATGACGACGTTCGTCACCGAGGAGCACCGCCCGACCCTCGAGTTGCTGGCGCAGATGGGCTACGATGTCGTCGAGGTTCCGATCTACCGGCTGGAGGAGGATCACTACACGGAGGTCGGTGAGTGGCTCGACGAGCTCGGCCTTGAGCGCACGGGGGTCACCGCACACGGGGCGGAGGCCAACCCGATCGACCCGGATCCCGACGTTCGTGCCAAGGGCGTGGCCAATACGAAGCGGGCGATCGACTGGTGCGTCGCCATGGGGGCGCCCAAGCTCGTCGGCCCCCTGTTCTCTGCGTTTGGCGCGTTCTCGGGAAGTCAGCCAACGCAGGAGGAGCAGCAGCGCGCTGTCGAGGCTGTGCAGGAGATGGCCGCCTACGCGGAGCAGCACGGCGTCGAGCTCTCGCTCGAGTACCTGAACCGCTTTGAGATGTACCTCCTCAACACGACCGGCGACACCGCGCGGTTCGTTCGCGACGTCGGTGCGCCGAACGTCGGCGTTCTCTACGACACCTTCCACGCGAACATCGAGGAAAAGGACTCGGTTGCTGCGATTCGCGACAACGCCGAGTGGATCAACCACGTGCACATCTCGGAGAACGATCGAAGCACCCCGGGATCTGGCCAGGTCCGCTGGGACGAGACCTTCGACGTGTTGGCGGAGGTCGGCTACGACGACATGCTCGTCGTGGAGGCGTTTGGGCTCGGGCTGCCTGAGCTGATTCCGGTCGTGAAGATCTGGCGCAGGATGTTCGAGTCGGAGGAGCAGCTCTCGCGTGATGCGCTGGCGTTCATGCGCCGCGAGTGGGTCAAGCGAGAGGAAGCTGCCTGAGCGGTTGCCTTCCGTCCGGCAGGCGCGCATTCGGGCACGCCACAGGTGGGGAAGCTGCCTGAGCGATTGCCTCCCGCGCCTCGTCCGCCCCGCTGAGGCACTGGCCGGATGACTCAGGGCGCCGGCGCGGGTTGGAGCGCGATCAGCATCACGCAAGGTTGTCGAGACACGGGCGGCGAGGTCTCGGGCGCCGGCTGCGACGCTGCCGAGCTGCGTGGCCTGTGGTGGCGCGCGGCTGCTCGTCTCCAGCCGACACCAAGGACAGCCCGCCCCCACCTACCACCCGGGGGAGGATAGCTTCTTAAGGCGCACGGCTTTCGCACGATCTGTCACGGAAGCGTCACGAAAATGCAGCTATTTGCATCGATGCTGCGCGGCCGTGCTGCCCGGCCGGGGCGCGCGTCGTGCAGGGCGCACTCTGCGCGGCCGTGCTGGTCGGCCGGACGCAGACCGAGGAATCCTCGCGGCTACTGCTAGCAAGGGTCAGCCTCCCGCGGAGGAGCACGACTTGGCCATGCTGCGCTGCGCACGGCTCGCGCAGGGCCAGCCCCCCGCGGAGGGGGCGACCCATGCGCCAGGCACGGCCGACGAGCTCCGGGCAGCTGCACGCCCAGGCTGCCTCGTGGCAGCCAGTTGAGGTGCCGGTCAGTCGATGTAGGGGAGCTCGGTCTCCTTGGCGGTGATGAACTCAAGGAGCACCGGCCGGCCGGCCTGTGTCTGCTCGATGCCGCGCCGGATCGACGGCACGATCTGCTGCGGCTGCTTCACGCGCTCGGCGTAGAGGCCGAGCGCCTCGGCCAGCTCGGTGTAGTTCCCCGAGATGGCTGTGCTGTCGAACTTCTCGGTCGCCGCTGGTATCACGGGCATCTCGATTGCCATCGCGGAGTTGGTTAGCAGGATCGAGAGGATCGGCAGCCGCTCGCGGACAGCGGTCTCCAGATCCATGCCGGTGTGGCCGATCGCGGCGTCGCCCCAGACGTTGATGCAGAGCCTCGCACGGTGGGCGAGCTTTGCGCCGAGGGCGGCCCCGAGCCCGTAGCCGAGTGAGGTCGACTTGCCCCAGCCGAGATAGCTCAGCGGGGCGGTTGCCTCCGGAACAGCGTCAACTGGTCGAGCGGGCTGCCGGCGTCGTGGGTAATGACGACGTTTGCCGGGTCGACTGTGTGCATAAGGTCATGGAGGATGCGGTAGGGCGAGAGCGGCGTCGCCTCGGAGGTGAGCTTCGGCAGCCAGCGGGCGAGCCACGTCCCCTTCGCCTGCGCAATTTCCGCGGCAGCTCCATTGCGCGTCGACCTCGACAGGCCCGGGCGGCCTTCCAGCTCTGCGAGCATCGCCTCGAGCGTCAGCTTCGCATCGCCGACGAGCGCAGTGTCGGCTGGCACATCCTTGTCGATGTCGCGCGCATCGAGCGCGGCGTGGATCACGGTCTTCCCCGGCGGCATCGTCACACCGAAGCGCGTTCGCGTGAAGCTGCACCCCAGCCCGAGAACGACGTCGACCTCCTGCAGGAACCTGTGGAGCGCGGCCGAGACAGCGCGCCCGCCGGCGCCGAGCGGGGGGTCCTAGGGGAAGACGCTCTTGCCCTGAAGGCTCGTCGCAACCGGGACCTGCAGTAGCTCTGCGAGCTCGTGCAGCGCCTCCCAAGCCCGCACGTAGTGCACGCCTTGCCCTGCGTACAGAAGCGGTCGCTTCGCCGCGAGCAGCGCGTCAACCGCCTTCGAGACCGAGGCTGGATCCGGCCCCGAGCGTGCCGTCGGGCCGGGTTCGTAGAGAGTGGGAGCCTCAACCTTCTCGACGACGACGGGTCCCGGCCGGCCGTTACGGATCTGCGAGAACGCGCGACGTAGTATCTCGCAGACGTCCGCTGGTCGCGTCAGCTGGTCGCACCACTTGCTGATTGGCCGGAAGCTCTGGAGTTGGGTGGGACGTTCGTGAGATTGCGCGGGTAGCCGGCCGGCAGCACGAGGATCGGCACGGAGTCGGCGTACGCCTGCGCGACCCCCCGAAGGAGTTCTCGGTTCCGGGCCCGTTCTGCATGGCGAACACGCCGAACCTGCGGCCGGAGCTGAGCCGGCTGACAGCATCGGCCATGTGCAGGCCGTGCGCTCCTGCTGGACGATGATCGTGCGGATATCAGCCCGCGCAGCCGCCTCGATGATTGGATTCCGCAGGTAGGCGAGAAGGACCTCCACCCCCTCGCGCTTGAGGATCTGGGCAATCACGTCGGCCACCTGCATCGCGCGCTCCCTGTCCCGCCTCGGGTTGATTCGCAGGCGAAGGCTGGCTGTCTCGGAATGCAGCCGAGACGGCGGCGAGAAGGTGTTACGATCGCCGCGCGTTGCCGCCGGTCGGAGCCGGCACCGGCGCCCAACAACGCGACAGCCGAGACTGAAGGGAGACACGAGGGATGGCAGCCAACTCGAAAGCCTTTGTCGTGACGGGCGCGGCCCGCGGGCTTGGTGCAGCCGCTGTCGAGGCTCTTGCCTCTCGGGGATGCAACGTGCTTGCGGTCGACATCGACAGTGAGGAGGTCGAGCGGGGCGCCGAGACGGCGGCATCGCTCGGCGGCGAGGTGGTTGCGCACGCCGCGGACGTCTCTGACTCAGACGCTGTTGCGGCTGCGGTCGCCGCAGCGCAGAGCCGTTTCGGGGGTCTCGATGGCATCTTCAACAACGCGGCGATCGAGGGCCCTTGGCTGAAGCTCGAGGAGTACCCGGACGAGCAGTTCGATCGCGTCTTCCACGTCAACACCCGAGGTGTGTGGCTCGGCATCAAGCACGCGATCCCGGCGCTGCGGGCAAACGGCGGGGGCGCGATCGTGAACACCGCGTCGAGCCTTGTGGTGATCGGACACCCTGGGCTCGGTGTCTACAGCGCTGCCAAGCACGCGGTCATCGGCCTGACCAAGGCTGCAGCGGTCGAATGCGCCGGCGAGAACATCCGGGTCAACTCGATCATCCCGGGCCCTATGGACACGCCGCTCTTCTGGAACCAGGGCGGGGCCGACTACGACGCCGGTGAGCTGATCAAGACGATGAGCGAGGTCATCCCGGTCGGCCGGCTTGGCCGCCCGGATGAGGTTGCAGCGCTCGCTGCCTGGCTGCTCCTCGACGGGCCTGAGATCATCACGGGCGCGAACATCGTGGCCGACGGCGCGCTGACGCTCGTCTAAGGGCTGACGCACGGAGGTCAGCGCCGGCCTTCGGCCTCCATCTGGCCGGGTGGGTTTCTGCGTGGCTCTGGCTGCTGCGGCAGGGGTTGGTCGCGGGGACGTTGCTGGGGCACAGGGTCTTGTCGCAGGGGCGGTGCGGTTTCGTGGTGTGGAGGACAGGCGCCCCGGCGGCAGGCCCTACGGCCCGGGCGCACGCGTTGGGTGAGGCGGAAGCCGCCGGGCGGCCGCAAGGAGCGGAGCCACCTGCTGCTAAGCTGCCGGGAGCTGCCGCCTCGCTGCCGGGGAGCCGCGGCCGAGGCGCCACACCAGGGGACCCACCCCCCGCCCACCACCCGGGGAGGGTAGCTCGCGGAGGCGCACGACTTTGCCACAGAAGCGTCGCGAAACTGCGCCGATTTCTGCACGGGTTGTGCTGTCCGGTCAGGGCTGGCGGCGCGGGTACGAGCAAGGAGGCGAGACCAAGGCATGGATACCCTGCGACGGTCCGGCCGGGACGCGCGGCGCAGCGACCCCCTCTCGAAACGAATGTTCGATGAACGGAGGCTCTGGCCGGGGGGCAGGGGCGCGAGTAGCAGCAACGTTGACGTCGACGGCGTCGGGGGGTCGCGTTCAGCCGGTGAGCCGCCAGGGAAGGGCACCACCCATGGTCAGCGCCTGCAGCGGTCTGACCGTGGTGTCCTGGGGCTGGTAGCGTCAGCGACGCTGGCCATGAAAGACGGGAGCCACGTCGGGTGGTGGGTCTCGGACTTCTGTCCCTCTGTGTTGCTGGGCTGCTTGTCCTGGCGGAGTGCGGCAGCGGAGGGGCAGAGGGGCTGTCACCGACTCCGCCTCCAGCCGTGCCGATCGAGCCGGCACTTCCTGCACCTGCTCCTGTCCCTGCGCCTGCGCCTGAGCCTGCGCCGGCTGAGGAGGCCGCCAGGCCTGAACCGACTGTTAGCGGCGGGAGCGGCCCGATGCCGGTGGCCGAGCTGCGGGCGGCGGGCTGCACTCC
>JAPOVR010000120.1 GCA_026708005.1 Actinomycetes bacterium | reverse complement strand
ACCCCCCGCCACCAACCACCCCCCCACCAAGGCCCAACCAGACCCAAAAGGACAGGCCACCCCTTGGCACGGTTCCTGGAGGCAGTGTTGATACACTAGAAAATCGGTTTTTCGGGCAGCGACAGACATAGCGGCAGACACGCCGACAAGGTCGTCCTCGTCACCGGGGCAGGAAGCGGGATCGGCCGCGTGACCGCGCTGCGGTTCGCACAGGAGGGAGCCCGGAGCGTCCACCTCGTCGATCACTTCCAGGAGCGGCTCGACAGCGTCGCGGACGAGGTCTCGGCCTTCGGGGCCGCGACCGTGACGATCCTCGCCGAGCTGTCGAGGATCGAGGAGTGCGGCCGGGCGGTTCGTCACGCGGTGAGCGAGGCCGGCCGGCTCGACGTCGTCGTCTCGAATGCGGCGGCCTGGACGCAAGAGCCGTTCCTGGAAATGCAGGACGAGTCCTGGCTGAAGGTGATCGCGGTCAACCTGACAGCCTCGTTCGTCGTGGGCCAGCGCACCGCCCGCGCCATGGTCGAGGCCGCAGCTATGCCTCACTCCAGCCGCAGCTATGTCACCCACCGAGGTCGTGGCTACAGCTTGACGCGCGGGTCGATGGCGACGTACAGCAGGTCGACGATCAGGAAGACGAGCACCGAGAAGACACCCGCGACGACGACGAACGCCTGAATTGCGGGATAGTCGTTCTGGGTGATGGCGTCGGCCGCGTACTGGCCTGCCCCTCCCCACGAGAAAACCGTCTCGACCAGCACGGCTCCGCCGAGCAGGACGCTGAAGAGGATGCCGCCGAACGTGACGACCGGGGGGAGCGCAGCTCGGATGGCATAGCGTCGGAGCCGGTGCGGGGAAAGACCGCACGCGCACCCAAAGCGCATGTGGTCGGACTCCAGCGCCTCGAGGATCCCTGCACGGGCCAACCTCGCGAACGGAGCCGACAGGCCAACGCCGAGCGTCACGACTGGAAGCGCGGCGTGGGCGACTGCCGCCTTGAGCGCACCGGGATTGGCGGTCAGGATGGCGTCGAGGAGAACGGCTCCGGTGATATCTCGGGGGATGGGATCACCAAATGTGAGCTGGCCTGTCGGCGGTGGAGCGAGGCCGAGCTGGAAGAAGAAGATGTAGATCAGGATCATCCCGAACCAGAACTCTGGCAGCGAGAGGAGCGCGAAGCTCGTTCCTCGAACGGTGGCATCGACGGCGCTGCCGGCTCTCCACGCAGCCAAGGAGCCAGCACCGACGCCGAGGACGAGCGAGAGCGCGAGGGAGAGGATGACGAGCTCGAGCGTAATCGGGAGGCGCTCGGCGAGATCCTCCTCGACTGGATCGCCGGTGAAGAAGGAGATTCCGAAGTCGAGGCGGGCGGCGTCGGCCAAGAACGAGACGTACTGGTCGCCGAGCGGCCGGTTGGTTCCGAGCTGGGTGCGAACGTTCTCGATCGCCTCGGGCCCCGCGAACTGGCCTACGATCAAGACCGCTGGATCGCCCCCGACGACTCTCGTGGCGAAGAAGGTCACCGTCACGATGCCAAAGAGAATGGGGACCATGAAGAGGATGCGGCGCAGCAGCAGGCGCCCAACCCTCATCCGCCGGCCTCCTCACTGGGAGCACTCATCGGGAAGCAGTTATCGCGACGGCTGCTCGACGGCTTTCGGCCGCATCCTGGTCGGTCCCCATAGCTCTTGGGTT
The DNA here is from genome assembly GCA_026708005.1 of Actinomycetes bacterium. Lineage (GTDB taxonomy): Bacteria > Actinomycetota > Thermoleophilia > Gaiellales > Gaiellaceae > JAPOVR01. Next base: position 2,702 of record JAPOVR010000120.1, on the reverse strand, counting down.
GTCTCACCTCGCCAGCCGCGCGCTCGGTACCGGAGATCCCGTCGGCGACTGAGCAGCGTCATGATGTCGCGGGCTACCGCACGGGCTCAACCCTCCCGGCACCCGCGTCCAGCCAGGCCTGGTAGTCGGCTCGGGGGAGCATGAAGTCCCGGTACTCCGATCGCTCCTTCCATTCCTCGGTCTTCGGGACAGGGTCATCCAACCAGGAACTGTTGTCGAGATAGTGCGCGGTCAAGTCCTCGCCACTCGGGTACGGCACGAATTCGACGCCGATTGGCGTACTGGTATGGATCAACTCAATGTTGCCGCGCTGGGTCATCATTACACCATGAATATGGTCCGGTGGATTCGAGAGATAGGTTCCCGGTCCACAGAATCCCCGCTCTGGCATCAGGAAGTCTCCCGAGAGCCAGATAATTTCCTCCCAGCAGTTGTGGTGAAATTCCTGGCGGTGATCGTGAAAGCCCGGCACCTGAATGATGAAACGAAGGAGTCCCGCCGGTCCGCCATGCATGGCACCCCCGGCTGGATCGGGAACCCGGAGCGACTTGTGCATGATTCCGTGTTGAATCCCAGGCATCTCGCTGGCAACCCACGGTTCCTGCCAGACCTTCGTCACGTAGACGTCTGAGTTGTAGTAGTAGCCGCTCGGCCACTGCGGCGTCCACCAGAGGTACACGTGGGCGCCGGCTTCCGTGGAGAGCTCGCAGGGGCCGCACTGCTTCGGTACGGCGACGAACCCACCGGCACCAACTCGCTGACCGTTCGCAGAGAGATCGCCTTTGAGCACGAATATCTCGACAGTGGCTTCGTCGGCATCCTCGTGGAACCGCCACCCAGAAGGCAGCTGGGCCATGTAGGTGCACGACCCCGAGTCGGCGTCGTGGCTGATCGGCCGGATATTCAACCCACTGGTGATCTTCGGACCTCGTCCGCGCTGCCAGCCCAGCTCGTAGATGCTGAAGAACTGAGGCTCGGACCGGTTCGCTGCGTCAGTCACTTCTCTCTCCCGTCCTCGGCTGCCGCTTCTCGCCCAGACGCGTAAGACCTGGGGCAACCGACGTTTGTCATGTTCGAAGCTGCGGCTCTCTCACGACACTGCCGTTACGAGGCGGGAGTGAGGTTCTGCCACTTGACGAGGCCGTTTGCGGTGAATCCCTTGGTGATCTCGAGATCCGCAGCGGTTGCCTGCGCCGATCCGGTCCACACGATCGGAATGAGAGGAAGGTCGCGCATCGCGATCTCCTGACCGCGGCGCGCGAGCTCGTTCACCTTCACCGGGTCGGACGTAACCTTGAGCTGCTCGATGATGCTCGTCATCTCCTCATCGGTGTATTGGAGGTAGTTGTTGAAGCCGCCCAGGTCGTAGTAGAGGAACAGGGCGTAGTACGGGGTCGGATACAGCGGGGCGTTCTGATGGTGGAAGTGGTTCGGAAGCTCCGATGGCTTCTTCCGAACCTGCTCGTCGAAGACCGCTCGGGTCTTCTTTTCGATCTGGGCGTCGAGTCCAGCTTCCTGCAGCGCCGCCTGCGCGAGGATCGCGATCTGCTCCGTCGCCGGCGAGACCTCGTTGTAGGAGAACGTGATCTTCTGGCCTTGGATCGGAGCAAGCCCAGCCCTCGCAGCCTCGAGATCGGTTGCGTAGCCGAACTCGTCCGTGAAACCCTGGATGAACGGCGCGTAGCATGACTTCCACGCCAGGGCGCTACCCTGGAAGACGGTCTGGACGATGTCGTCATAAGGGATCGCTCGCGCGATCGCTTGGCGGATGGAGATATCGTCGAACGGCGGCTCGTTCGTCAGGGACATGTGCGTGGCGAGGGTCGACGCGAAGCGGGAGACCTGGGTGGCCTCGTTCTCCTCGACCTCGGCGAGCTGAATCGGTGAGAGGTCCTCGGCGTAGGCGGCGTCTCCTCTGAGCAGGAGCTGGAGGCGTGCGCTCTGCTCGGCCACGTCCTGTTGCACGATCTCGGGGATCGGCTGTGCGCCCCAGTAGTCCTCGCGCGCTTTGAGTGTGACGAGCTTGCCGTCCTGGGCGAACTGGTCGATCACGTACGGACCAAAACCCGCCGTGTTGTCGTTCAGCCACTGCCCTCCGTACGGATCGTCGTCCGTGAGGTGACGCTTGAGCTCGACCATGTCGTAGCCCACGAACCACGGGACACCCAAGTTGAGGAGGAAGATGTCGTTGGGTTCCGGGATCGTGAACTCCACCGTGGAGTCGTCGATCGCCTTGACCTGACTTGGGTCCGTCACGCCCCCGATGCCCATCAGGAACCCACCGGTTCTGCCAGCCGCGATCGTCTTCTCGACCATGAAGGTGATGCTCTCGGCCGTCAGGGGATTCCCGAAGCTCGAAACCGCGCCGGAGCGGAGGTTGAAGCGCCAAACCGTGCCGTCCGCGGAGGTCTCCCAGCTCTCAGCGAGCATCGGCTGCGGCTTGAAGCCCTCGATGCTTCCGGCCTGCGCTTCGGCGAATTCCGCAGGAAGCACGAAGTCGACGAGGTAGTCGTAGCACGCCCAGACGACGCTCAGGGACGGGATGTAGTTCTGGTCGGCGCCGTCCGGATCGATCGTCCGCACCTCGCCGCCGAGGGTCACGAGGGCAGAGGTTCTCGCTGGCTCAGCAGGGGCGGGCTCGGGCGGCGGGGCGGGCTCGGGCGGCGGGGCGGGCTCGGGCGGCGGGGGTGGGGCGGGCGCGG
>JAPOVR010000010.1 GCA_026708005.1 Actinomycetes bacterium | reverse complement strand
GAGGCCTACAGCATGCTGCTCACAGCCCGCTACCCCTCACTCACAAACCCCTAGCGGCCGGCAAGGCAGGCAACACCCACAGCGGAGCTGTTCACGCCCCGGGGAACTGCGCCTGGGCTGTCCTGCTGGTTTCGCGGCTGGGGCAGGGGCTGGCGACTGGGCGGCTCCTTGGCTGCCGGTCTGAGAGGTAGCGGGGGCGTGGTTGCCTGTGGGGTTTCTGGTAGGCTTTTCGGTGCCTGCTGTTTCTGTGACGACGCTCTTTTCGGAAGGGAGGTGGCCGGGTGTTGGAACCGCGACCCCGATGCCCTGGCCGGCCTGGGTGTAGCGGGACAGGCAGGCTCCACGTACGGGGTCGACGCTCTGGTTAAGCGGTCCCGCGAGGAAGGGAAGTGATCCCGGCGACGATCAGGAAGAGAACATGGCTGGTGGCGCTTGCTGCCGCGGCCGGAAGCGTCCGGTGCTTCACGGGCGTGCGGAAGCTACGCGAACGGCTCGTGTTGCGATGAGACAGGCAGGCGAGCGGTTCGTCCCGTCGGTGGCTGTGTTGACTGCTTGCCGTCCGGGCCGTCGCGGAGCCTGGGATATCCGCGTCCTGGGGGCGCTCCGCGGGGCCTCCGCGGGCGGCGGCCGTTGGCGGGTCGGCGTCTGCGGGGCCGGGGGAGCAGGTGACGGGGGATGCAGTTCGAGATCACTCGGGCAGACGCTGATCGGGTCTGCTACCGGTGGCGGCGGGTTGCGCCGTCCGGTGATGCCGTGGCGGTCAGCGCCGGGGACTACAGCGACATCGAAGGCGTCTACCTCGGCGTCCAGGCCGTCGTCGCCGGTGGCGCCCAGATCGTGAACCCCTCTCTCGCCCAGTAGCGTCGCAGGGCCGCCGGGAGGGTCCCTTTAGCGGGGCACCTCCCGGCGGCCCTCTCCTGGCCGGTGCCGCTACCCGGTGGATTCCCGGTAGGGCTGGGTCCCGTGCGCCACTCGCGCGCCAGTCCGCACCGAGAACAACGGACTCCAGTGGACTCCCACGGACTAGGAGCCATGCTGGCCTCGAACTATCGAAGGAGCAGAAACCCTGATCAGAAGCGGGGTTCCGCATGGTTGAGCGGTGGGGCCGCAATCCGAACTCAGAACGCACCTCACAGCACATAGCGGTTTCAGAGTCGGCGCAGCCCGCAAGCAGAGGTAGCGCAGCTTCAGAGTTGGTGCGGTTTCATCACACTACTGTGACACTTCGTGCGCAAGCCGTGTGCCTTTCTGAGCTACCCTCCCCCAGGTGGTGGGTCGGGGGCGGTCTGCCCTTTCCGGCGGCCGAGCGGGTCGGGCGGAGGCCGATCGGCCGGCCCGGGCCGAGCGGGCCGGCTGAGCGGGCGGCTGGACAATGCGGCCGATCGGGACAGCTGGACAAGCCACCGCGGCATCCGCTTCGACCCGGCCAGCGCCACACGCCCCGCTCCCCTCGGGGCACCGCCAGATCCCGCCAAGCGTCGCTGACTGGCTCCCCGCCACCGCGGCCGGCTCGCCCCACGATTCGCGGCAACCCCACACCGGCTCCAGCGCGTCTAACCGGCTACCCATAGCCGCCACAGCGCTCAGCCGCCACAGAGGCGCCCAACAGAGCGTCCGGCTGGGTGTCTCTCCCTAGAGCATGCGCACCGACGGCTCGCTGAGCGTGTCATGCAGGCGAGCTGCATCGGTTATCGGCGTCTGGCAGGCGAAGTTGCTGCACACGTAGGCGGCCGGTCTCCCGTCAACGAGCCCCTTCCCAGCCAAGAGCGGCACGCGCTCGCTCGCAGGATCCTCCAGCCCTTCCGCGTAGGCAAACACGGTGTTGGGCTGAAAGCAGCTGAAGGCGGTCTGGCGCAACGCGCGTGTCCTCTCGTCCTTCAGATCCCCCACAATCGCGATCTCACGGGGGTCTGAGAAGTGCAGCTCGAGCGCGCTCAGCATGTGGCCAAGCGATGCGGGCGCCCTGCTGAGCATCTCATGGCCTACCCGAAAGACGCCCACAGCGAGGCGCTCAAGGTCGGTGTCGGCATAGATCCGGGACAGCCGCAGCAGTACCAACGCCATCATCGAGTTGCCGGACGGAGTCGGATGGTCATCGAGTTCCTTCTTGCGTACGATGAGCTCCTCTCCGTCGCGGGGCGTAAAGAAGAACCCGCCGTTCTCGGCGTCTTCGAAGAGGTCGACCGCGAGCAGGGCCAGCCTGCGGGCCTCCTCGATCCAACGCACCTCGCCGGTAGCCGTGTAGAGCTCGAGGAGACCGCCTGCGACGTTTGCGTAGTCCTCGAGGTAGGCGGAGATACGAGCCGTGCGGCCGAGAGCGGTGCGCCAGAGGCGACCGTCTTCGGTGGACATCGTCCCAAGCAGGAACTCGGCGAGCCCGCGTGCAGCCTCGACGTAGTCAGGTCGGCCCAGCCGCGAGCCCGCATCGGCGAACGCCCCGAGCGCGAGACCATTCCAGCCGGCGAGCACCTTCTCGTCGCGGAAGGGTTGCGGGCGCTCATCCCTCGCCGCCAGCAGCGCAGCTGCCGCGGCAGCGAGCGCGTCGCCGGCGTCCGGCACACCGTCGGGTCGGTGGAGGATGCTTCGGCCCTCGAAGTTCCCACCCGGCTCGACGCCGAACTGGCGGATCACGAGCTCCGCCTGAGCATCGTCGAGGACGGCACGGATCTCGTCTGGCGTCCAGACGTAGGTCAGGCCCTCCTCGCCGTCGGTGTCGGCGTCCTCGGCAGAGGCCAGCCCGCCGCTCGGAAGCGCCATGCGCCGAGTCAGGTAGTCAAGCGTCTGCTCGACCACCTCGCGGTAGCGCGGCTTGCCGGTGACCTGCCAGGCGTGCAGGTACGCGCTTGCCAGCAGGGCGTTGTCATAGAGCATCTTCTCGAAGTGCGGAACGAGCCACACTTGATCGACCGAGTACCGATGGAAGCCCCCGCCGATCTGGTCGTACATCCCGCCTGCTGCCATCCGATCGAGCGTCAGCTCGGCCATCTCGAGCGCCCGGGGAGCGCCGCGACGGCGCATGCGCAGGAGGAACTCGATCGTCGAGGCCGGTGGGAACTTCGGCGCCCGCCCAAAGCCCCCGTGCACCGAGTCGAACGCAGCCCCAATCGCACTGACCCCCTCGGTCAGCAGGCTGGACGTCAGCGGGTCGGCTGACGGGCGCTGACGTGCGGAGGCCGCGAGCGCGTCGACGAGCTTCGCGGCTTGGTCGACGACCTCTGCGCGCCGCTCGTCGTAGGCTCGCGCGATGGCGCGAAGCAGATCGGTGAACGCCGGCATGTTCATCCGCGGCTCTGGCGGGTAGTAAGTGCCTCCGTAGAACGGCCTGCACTCCGGCGTCAGGAACATGGTCATCGGCCAGCCGCCGTGGCCCGTCATGGCAACGACCGCCTCCATGTAGACGCCGTCGAGATCGGGCCGCTCCTCCCGATCAACCTTGATGTTCACGAAGAGCTCGTTCATCACCGCAGCCGTCGCGGGGTCGTCAAACGACTCATGCTCCATCACGTGGCACCAGTGGCAGGCCGAGTATCCGATCGACAGGAGGATCGGCTTGTCCTCCTCCCTCGCCCGCTCAAGAGCCTCGTCGCCCCACGGATACCAGTCCACCGGATTGTCGGCGTGCTGGAGGAGGTAGGGGCTGGTCTCGTGCGCGAGCCGGTTCATGGCGTCAGTATCGCAGCTCGCCCTGGGGACCTCGATGAGGCGGCAGCGTCCTGCGCCAGCCAGCCCGGGGCTCCCCGACGGTGTGCGCTCAACCTGCGAGGGCGTAGGGCTGACCGCGGACGCGCCGGCCTGGCGCTGGTCAGCCGCCCCAGATCCCGACCGTCAGACCGCCGTCCACGGGCACTGCGATACCCGACACGAAGCTCGCCTCATCGGAGGAGAGGTAGACGTAGGCCTCCGCCATGTCGACCGCGCTCCCCAGCCGGCCGGCCGGATGCAAGGCAACGGCGGCCTGCTTCGTCGCCTCTGGATCGGCTTGCGCAGCCATGAAGCCCTCGAGCAGCGGCGTCTGCGTGAAGCCGGGGCACACGCAGTTGGCTCGGATGCCATCGCGCGCACCGTCGAGCGCCAGGCACTTCGTCAGCATGATGACCCCGGCCTTCGTCGCACAGTAGGCCGCCTGGTTCTCGGAGCCCCAGAGGCCCACGATCGAGGCGGTTGACGTGATCGAGGCCCCTTGAGCCTCAACGAGATGCTTCCAGGCTGCCTGGACAAACAGGTAGCTGCTCTTGAGGTTGACCGCGAAGCCATCATCCCAGTCTTCCTCGGGTAGCTCGTGCAGCAGGCCCACGACGATGCGACCCGCGTTGAGGATGAGGGTATCGAGCCCGCCCAGCTGCGAGGCGGTCTCCTCAACCGCCCGTTCGACATCGGCCCGTTCCCGAACGTCGCAGGCGAGTTCTCCGCCCTTCAAGTCAGCTGTCAGAACGGCGGCGCCCTCCTCGCGAAAGCGGGCAGTGACCGCGGCACCGATGCCCGAGCCGCCGCCGGTGACCAGCGCGCGTTTGCCTTCGAGCCTCCCGGTTCCCCGTGCCGCCTTCGCCACAGGCTGCACCCTAGACGATGAGGCCTCGCCTCATGCGCTGATACTTCGCGCCTGTGAGCCCACAGGGGCGGCGGCCGGCAGCATCGACTCCTCAGGGCGCCTGTCGGTGCCTTCCGGTTGCATCCGGCAGGCACCGTAGAGATCATGTGCCCGTGGCTGACAGTAGGCTCCCCGGCAAGGTCGCGCTCGTCACCGGCGCCGGCTCGGGTATCGGGCGAGAGACAGCGATCAGGTGTGCGGGTGAAGGGGCGCGCGTCGCCTGCGCGGATCTAAACGAGGAGACGGCTCTGGCGACCGCTGCGGAGATCGGCTCTGACGCGCTCGGACTCGGCGTCGACGTCACGAAGACCGCGAGCGTCGAGGCGGGCGTGAACGCGGTCGCCGACCACTTCGGCGGGCTCGACTGCCTGATCAACAACGCCGGCGTGACGATTGTTGGTGCAACGCACAGGCTGAGCGAAGACGACTGGGACGTCGAGCTGGCCACCAACCTCAAGAGCATCTACCTGGTATCGAAGGCGGCCTGGCCGCACCTCGTCGCCCGCGGCGGCGGCTCGATTGCACAGACGGCCTCGATTGCCGGGATCTGGGCAATCCCCGACGACGCTGCCTACTGCGCGTCCAAGGCGGGCGCGATCATGCTTACCAAATGCATGGCGCTCGACGGCGCGCGCGATGGCATCCGAGCCAACTGCGTGTGCCCCGGCTTCACGCAGACGCCGATGATCGAGGGCTACTTCGCAGACCAACCCGATCCCCAGGCCTCGCGCGCGCATGCCGAGTCGATCCACCCGCTGGGCCGCCTCGGCCGTCCGCGGGATATCGCCGACGCCTTCGTCTACCTCTCCTCTGACGAGGCCAGCTGGGTCACTGGGACGGCGCTCGTCGTCGACGGCGGCCTGATCTCGGGTATCTGGGGCGGCTAGCTGACGGTTTCGCATCGCGGCCTGCGCCGAAGGAGCCGCCAACCGGCCCCGCTCCACATCCCACGCCGGCACACCTAGCCGAGCAGAAAGACCGCCCGGCGGCGCGGAGTCATGAAGGTCGCCGCGCCCGCGGCCGCGAGGGCCGCTGCAGCGCTCAACCAGAACACGATCGTGAACGCATCCGACGTCGGCACCGACGTTTCCGCGATCGTGCTCGAGGCGAGAATCGCCGCTGCCGCCTGACCTCCGAGCACGTGCCCGACCATTCGGAGGACAGCGTTCATCCCGGTCGCCACAGCCAGCTCCTCAGAACGCACCGCCTCGGTGATCAGCCGAGGCGCAAGCGAGAGCACTGAGCCAATCCCGACGCCGAACAGCCCCATCGCCGCCGCAACCTGCCACTCGCTCGTGTGCCACAGGGCCAGCAGGGCAGTTCCGGCCCCGAGCACGACCATCCCGCCGACAAACAGCCTCGCCGCCGGGACGCGCTGCCCAAGCGAGCCAGCGAGCAGGCTCGCGAGGACGAGCGCAGCCGACGCCGGCACGATCAAGAGCCCAGTCGTGGTGGGAGTGCCGTTGAAGCCATAGTCGACGAGTGCGGCTACATCCGCTGCGAGGCCCCGCGGCGTCTCCACCAGCTGCGGAATTACAACGAAGGTCGCGAACATCCCGAAGCCAGCCACCATCGACGCGATGTTCGTGAAGAGCACGGTGCGGCCCACCAGCATGCGCACGTCGACTAGCGGTTCGTCAACGTGCCGTTCGACGAGCACCCACACGGCAAGTAGACCAAGCGCCGCGCAGATGAGACCCAGCGTCCGACCCGATGCCCAGCCGAAGTCAGGCCCCTTGGTCAGCGTCACCAGCAAGACCGCGAGCCCACTCGAGAGCAGGATCGCGCCGAGAACGTCGATCCGCGCCTTGGCTCGCGAACCGGACGTGCTCACCAGCCCACGCACTGCGAGCGCGGCCACAGCGGTGACGAGAGCAGCCGCGCCGAAGAGCCAACGCCATGAGAGGTACTCGAGGATCACGCCGCCGAGCAGCAGCCCAAGCGCACCGCCCACGCCGCCGATCGATGCGATCAGGCCCATCCCAAGCCCGACCAGACGTGGTGTTACCTGCTCCTTGATGATCGCGAAGGCGAGCGGGAAGACCGCGCCGCTGACGCCCTGAACGGCCCGGAAGGCGATGAGCGACCAGATGTCCCAGGCCAGCGCAGCCCCGATGCAGCCGCCGAGAAAGACGCCAAGGGTCACGAGCAGCACGCGCGCCCGTCCGTGCTCGTCGCCGAGGCGGGCCAGGAGCGGCGTCGAAACCGCCGCGACGACGAGGAAGCCTGTGACCGTCCAGGCTGTCCAGGCGGTGCTGGCGCCAAGCTCGCGCTGCAGTGTCGGAAGGGCCGGGACGACCGCGGTCTGCAAGAGCGCAAACGGCAATCCCGCGCACGCGAGCGCGATGATCACGGCCCGTGCGCGGGGGGTGCTCGCAGTGCTGGAGGAGGCCAAGACCTGCGATCGTCGCACATGGCACGGCGCACCCACGTACGGGCCCGCACGTGGGCACGAGCACTCGGGGTGGCGCACGGATCTCAGGGAAGCGCAGCTAGCAAACGCGGCCCGCCGCCCGCAGCCTGCCTGCGCGTGTTCCTCCCAGCCGCGATCCGTTGTCTACGGACCAGGCGCTCTGGCTAGATGCTCCTTCTGCTTCTTCGCGCAGGGCGGCCGACCCAGGCCATGAGCACGCAACCGGTAGCAGCGCTCGGCCCCTTCGCACGGAGCAGCCTACGTCCTCGGTGGTGTGGATCACCGCCAAGGCACGGCCCCTCGGCGCGCGGAGCAACCCGGCGGCGACTGGCAGGACGAGCGCCAGCTGAGGCGCAGCCTCTGCGCGCGCGGAGCAACCATCCTTTGACTGACGTTGGCTGACGCGCAGGCAGCGTCGATACCTGGCGGGGCCCTTCGAGCGCGGAGCAACCGGCCCGCACATCGCCACTTGGGGCCGAGAGAGCGTGGCTCTTTTGCCCGCGGAGCAACCCAGCAGCGCCCTTGCCGGGCGAAGCCTCCGGTCAAAGCTCGGCCGGGTCAAGCCGGGTCAAGCCCTAGGAGGGTTTGGCGAAACGTGGGGGCTGTCTGTTGGTGCGGGTTTTGGGGGTTTCTGGTTGTGCGGTTACCCCATTTGGGTGGTTGTTTTACCCCACTGGGTGGCCTGTGGGGCCGTGGTTTTGGTTTGTGTGTTTCTCGGGGAGGGTTCAGGCCATGACAGATTCTGGGTTGTGGGGGCGGGCGGTGTGCGGGGCGAGACGCGAGCGGGTGGTGGGTTGGGGTACGGTTGGGGTGCTCTCCGTCCCGGCGTTGGCTGCTGTAGTGCGGGCTTCTTGCCGGCTTGGTTGTGGAAGAGGGGCGGCCGCGGCCGGGCTGGCCTGCCGCGGCTCTGCTGTGACGGGTGTGGAGGCGATCCCCTGCCGGGTTCCTGCGGTAGGGCGCCCGGGAGGCGGTCACTGGTCTGATCGCACGGCTCGGCCGCTGTACGCGGGATCAGGAGGGCGCCGGCGACGGCTGCCGCCGGGATGAACCCGGCAGCGGTCGCGCCTGCGGGTGTTGCCTATTCACAGACCGTGGGTGTAGCAGCCGTAGCGTTTGTTCGATGAGACGCCGTCGCGGATCCAGTCGGCTTGGACGCCGTTCTTGAGGATGATCGCCTCGCCTTTCTGAGGATGATCGCTTCGCCTTTCGCCCATGTGTGGTAGAGCCAGTTGCCTACGACGGCTGCGCAGGACCGCTCGGCGATGCTGCCGTGCCAGTCGAGATCGGTTTCCGCGATAAAGGGCCGGTCTTCTGGTCTTTAGCTTCCGGCTCCGGTTGGCGGGAGGCGCCGCGGGCACGGCGGCCGGCGCCGTGACGGAGGGGGCGTGGTCGCCCTCTCCGTCTGCTGGCTGGCTGTGGCGGGTTCCCCGGATCGATGGTGAAGGCTGATCCGGCCGACCGTGACCGGGTCGGCGAAGAGGAACTCGACGACCCAGTCCCCTAGATCGGCGGAGACCGATCCACCAAACGCAGCAGCTGTTTCAATCCTCACCCGGCCCTAGGAGGGCTTGGCGAAATACGATCAGGGGTTCCGCCGGGGTGCTCTGACGCATAGCGCCTTGGCGGGCGCAGTGAGCGGAGCGCGGTGTGAGTCCGTCCGCCCGGGGTAGGTACCTTCCTTGCAGAGCCGTGCAGGCTCTGCTTGAATAAAGCTCTTTTGATGGTTCCCGTCCAGCCTGCTGAGAAAGGGCCTATATCTTCCCGATGCTGCGCGGCTTGGGCTGCTGTGTGGCTTTGGCGTGGTCCCGATGGCTGATCAGGGAGGCTTGCCGGGGGAGCAGGAGCGCTGGTCGGAATTAGACCGTCGCGGCCGCCGCGTGGTGATGTCCGAGCCTCGGTGGGAGAAGATCACTGGGAAGCACCAGCAGCTTGAGGGATTTGACGATGTGGTCAGGGCAACAATCCGGGATCCTGACCAGTCGACTGCCCCAAGCCTAGCTCTAGGGCGTGGCGTGAACATGACTCGCAATCCTGGGTGGGAGAGGGTCACGCATACCAAGAAGGGGGCCCACCCGCTGCATAAAGACCACTACGTGTGGGTTGTCGCGGAGATGAGCGACGAAGAAGGGTTCGCGGTCACAGCGCTCACGAACAGGAAGCCGCCGACGGGCCACTTGATCTACCAACGCCAGACATGGGAGCACTGAACCTTGGTCGGCGCTAGCGATAGAAGGCAGAGATACGCGTTCACCTTGAACGCGGAGGAGAGGCTTGCCTACGACTTCGATGAGCCCGTTGATGTTCTCTATCTGAGCCGTGACGTGGACTGTGGCCCGGGCCACCACTTCGAGTCACTAGAAGGGCATCTAGCGCAGATCGATGAGGACACTGGCACGCTCATGGGGTTTACGATCTTCGGATGGGGTAGCAAGAAGTACCCATCTGGGGAGATCATCGTGACAGTCGAGGCACTAAGCCTCGGCAGCCTGGCGCTCAGGCCCCAGGAGCACAAGATCGAATTCGAGCTTCTGGCCGAGTAGCGGTCACTGACCTGCTTCCTCCTTTTCGATCTCCTCCTGCGCCTCTAGAACGCTCTTTACCAGCTCGCTGGTCATAGCGCCAGATACGCCTTCCAGCTCACTTGCCAATGTGGCGCAGGTGAGGTGGGTCATCGAGAATGACGCTATGACGGTAGCTTGGCTTTCCTCGGATTTGCCGATTGGGGGCTTGTGGTATCCGAGAACTAAGACCACCTCATCCGCTCTTCGATGCACCTCGAAGATGTTGATCGAGGTAGGAACATCGGTCTCTTCGCTCTCCCAGTTCGAGACACGCAGGAACCGCAGGCCTTCCTCGTTCTCCAGGCCCTCTTCGCTCTCTTGGCTCACGGTCTCCTCCTTGTCCGCACGACCAAGGGGGTCGCACCGTACCGGACCCCACCGCGTCGTGTCAATAAGACCGCCGCCTTAGCAACCACTAGTGGGCGGCCAGTTAGCCAGCCTCCTGCCACGCGACTGTCAGCCTCGTGAGGATGCATAGGTCGGCGTGGAGCCGTACCTGCTCTAGCCCGCGCACCCGGATCTGGCCGAGCGCGAAGTGATGCTTCAAAATCCCGAACTGGCGCTCGATGGCTGATCGGGCGCGGTAGAGGCGCTTGAACCTGTCCGAGGTCCGAGCGAGCGGTCCTTCCGGCGTGCCGCTGTTCCGGCGTTTCGCGATGACCGGGAGTATTCCACGGTTTCCACAGGCGTTATGCACAGACCGATAGTCGTAGCCAGCGTCCATCGAGGCCGTGTCCGTCCCGGCTCCGAGCCGGTCGAGCAGCGGCTCCGCGACCCGCATATCCGCTTCCCGCGCGCTCCTGATCTCCCATGCGAGCGGCAGACCCGTCCGCGTGCAGGCCGCGAGGTGGAGCTTGTAGCCGTAGAAGCCGCCACCCTTACGGCTGGAGACGGCGGAGCGGTGGCCCCAGGACGCGTCAGGGTCGCTGAAAGCCTCCCGCTCAGGGCCGCCCTTGTAGCGGTAGCGCTGCCCGTTCGCGTACGCGGCGAGATCGGTCGAGTCGATCGCCACGCACGGCCCAGCTCGGGATCCTCCTCCCGGAGCGCCGCCACGATCTCGACGAGGCAGCCGCCCAGGAGCCGCCTATGCCTGCGGAGCTTCCGTGCGAATGTAGCACGCCCACTCCGACGGGGCCGCCCCGAGCACGTCCTAGAGCCCCTGATGCTCCCCGATCAGATCAGCCGTCCGCGTCCACGTCGGCAGCCCGTACAGCGACTTCACCAGGCAAGCGCCGAGCAGCGCCCGCGCCCCGTAGCCCCTCCTGCCGACAGTCCGCTTCTGCTCCAGCTCGCCGATCACAACCTGAACTTCGGGCGAATCAAGGATCTGGCTGAGCCTACGGGCGAGAGACCGCCCTGCTACCCTGCTTCCTGCAATTGGAGCCCCACTCCTTCGGCCGCGCCCCCGGAAGCGTCCACTTCGCGGGGGCTATTTCTGTGTATTTGCAGGGAAAACTATCGGACAGACCGGCCTATTACGCCAAGCCCTCCTAGGGCGGGGATTACGAATTTGTCTTGGTAAGTGTCCTCTAGCGGGGTACCGAGCAACGACCCCCGCCAGGGAGACCCCGGCAGCCCCCGATCTCGTCGGGCGCCAGTGACCTGCCGCTAGTCCCGATCGACTCTGGCTGGCCGACATCAAGTACGTCCAGACCCGTGAGGGCTATCTGTTCCTCGCAGCCATCACTGACGCTTTTGCAGCCGCCGCGTTGGCTGGCCGATGGAGACGACCTGGTAGATGCGCTCAAGCGGCGAGATCATGCCGTTGGCGGGTACGTTCCATTCGAAGAAGTCCCGGTTGTCCACGGCGTGCACGATGACGTTCTGGAACTTCTCCAGCAGGCCGGGGGGAGCCGAGTACGCCTTCATCAGCTCATACAGGTCATACAGGTCATACAGGTGGTAGGGGCTGGTCGTCTCGTCGAGGAAGGCCTCGAACGCCGTGCTGAAGTCGCCGAAGGCGAGGCAGGAGTACAGGTAGTTCGCCTGGGCCACCTTGTTCGCCGTCTGGTTGTCCCTCGAATACTCGTAGTGCTTCCTGCGAAGGTTGATGCGCTCGATGAGCGCCTCTTCCAGGGTGTCGTTCGCTGCAAGGATGCGGTGGTACTGCGTCTCCGCGTCGGTCTCGGCGTACTTCTCCGGCGTCCACTCGTCCATGTCGTAGCCGCCGTTGGGCAGGTCCGACGCCACGTAGTAGCGCGCGTGCTTGCAGAAGTTGGCCAGGTCCTCGTAGCCGCCCTTGTCGCACGGCCCGCCCATGTCGATGACGCCCAGCGGCCTGCCCAGCAGCCGCCTCCACGACCCGAGAAAGGCGCCCGCGTCCGTGTTCTTCATCTGCTTCGCGAAGAGGTCCCCGCCGGGTCCGCCGTGCCCGCTGAACATGAAATGATGCTCCGCCCGAGGATGCCGCTCCACCAGCACTGCCGCGAAGTCCTCGAAGGCGCGCCGCAGGAACCTGCTGCGTTCATCCGACGACTCCTCCGGCATCCCCGTGTGGACACTCAGGGCGAACTGTTCCCTATAGGCGATCACGTCGTCCTCGGCGACGTCGCCGAAGATGCCGTAGAGCGGGTCGTAGTCGTTGGGGAAGGCATAGAGGTGAACGGAGCCCGTCTCCTCCCAAATCGCCGCCTCGTAGAACCTCAGGGTTCCGCTCTCCTTCTGCGGGGCCGCTCCCGTCCAGCCGCCCGCCGAAGAGAACGGCACCCACTCCTCCGTCACCAGCACGACCCGCAAGAACACGTGCGGCTGCATGGAGTAAGCGGACGCCGAGGCACCGGTCGGCGCCAGCTCAGACGTAGGCGTGGCGGCACTGGTCGGCGTTGGCCCAGGAGTGGGCGCAACCGTGGGAGCGGGGGCGCTGGTCGGCGCCGGCTCAGGCATTGGCGCAAAGGTGGGTGTGGGGGATGGGGTCGGACTTGGCTTGGGAGTCGTCGTGGATGCAAGAACGGGTGCAGGCGTCGCGGTCGGCGCTGGTACAGGAGACGACATCGAGGTTCCACCGAACGTCGCCGCGTCCTCTCCGACCCACTTGACTACCAGGGCGTCCAGCGAACCGTCCGCCTTCATCGACGCCAAGGCAGAGTTCAGCTTAGCCAGCAGGTCACTGTTGGTGCGCACACCCATGCCGATGCCCCGGTCAAGCAGCACGGAGGGACCGACAATGGCCAGCCTGCCTTCGTACTCCCCAAGCTTCTCCACCGCATAGGCGTGGTCCACGAGGCTCGCGTCGATGTCGCCGCTCAGCAGCGCTTCGATGCGGTCATCCTCGCTGCTTAACTCGGTGTACGCGATGCCCTGCTCGGTGAAGTAGTCCGAGTAAATCGTGTCAGCGTAGGCTCCCAGCCGGCCCTCGACGGCCTCGTCGCCCGCGCCCGCCGCCGCCAGGTAGACCGAGGGCGTGGGAGGGTAGTACGGCTCGGTGAAATCGACGGTCTCGTCGCGCTCGGCGGTGATGCTCATGCCGGCGATGATCGCGTCGAACTCCCCGGCCACCAGGTCCGGGATCATGCTCGCCCAGTCGTTCAGCACCCACTCGCACGCAAGCTCGACCCGGCGGCAAAGCTCGTCGCCGAGCTCGCGCTCCAGACCGTCGATCTCACCGACGTCGTTGATGAAGTTGAAGGGATGGTAGCCACCCTCGGTAGCCAAGCGAACCGGCTCCGTGTCGTCGCCGCACGAGATAAGCCCCACCGCGAGAGCCACAGCCGCCGCAAATGTGACTGCATGCCTAAGCCAGCCCATCATCTACCACCCAAACCATGCGCAGAACCCTTCGACAACGACGCTCACGCTCACCCCTCGCCCATTCCACTACCGGACCTTCCCGGCCTTGGAGAACATCCAGGTGCGTCGGCGCGCCTGCCGCTCCGCGTCCATGCGCCTGCCGTTCCGCGTCTCGGGCTGACCTGCCCCCCTGGAGCTGGTCTACCCTCGGTGTGGGGGTGTGGGTTGTGGGTGGGTGGGGGGCGTTATGGCGCGTCGGGGGTAGGCGTCGGAGCAGATCCATCGGCGAGTTGCGGGAGGGCCGTGGTGGCCTTGGCGCAGGGATTAGTCGGTGGCCCGGGTTTGCAGGGCGCTGGGGGTGACGGGGCAGACGTACTACCGCTGGCGTAAAGAGGATGCGGTGGCATGCAGGTCGCCTAGGCCAAACGGCCGGGGCAGTTGGAGGGCGAAAGACGCTCGGTTGCGGCGGGCGGTGGCCGGCGCGGTGGTCGCCGACCGGGCCTCTGCGGGGAGCGGATGAAGGGGGACCTTGTGGGCCCGACGCGTCGGCGGGGAGCTGTCACGCGGGCGCGGCGGGGTGTTGGCGGTCCCGGGGGTGTGGGGCCTGCCGGGTGTTGGACCCAGCCCCGGTTCCACCCAGCGCTGCCGTGCCTCGTGTACCGGACAACCGGGGCGGCGCCTTGGAGCCGCGATCGTGGGGCTGGCCACGAGCTTCGGTCGGTACGGCTACCGGCGGGTCGCTGCCCTGCCGCCGGGTCTGGGGGCTGGACGGCCTAGCCGCAAGCGGGCGGGGACGCGTCTGGTGGCAGGAGGGGCACCGGGGTGCCGCGCCGGCAGCCCAAGACGAGGCCGCCTGTGGCCGGCCGGCCGCCCCGGATCCGGCTGCGTCCTACCTACCGCAATTCACGTCTGGGCCCACCCGGCCTGGTTGGCGGCCCGAACCCACAAACAGACAGGCCCTTGCGGCTGCCGGCCGAGGCAGGGCAAGTACACCCGGCAATTGCCCTTGCGACCGGGATGACCCGACACATTCCCGGGCCGACGAGTGTGCCCCCTGCAGCCTCACCGAGGCTGTTCGCCGCCCACCGGTGTTTCCCGCGCACCCGGGCGCGGACAACGCACCCCGAGATCCACCAACCGGGCCGTGCCGACCTGGCCTGGCCGCGCCGGTACCCGTCCGCCCCTTCACCCCGCCCGGCAGCCCCAGAGAGGGAACGGCTACATCCGAGAGGGCTTCAACGGCAAACCGCCGGACGAGCCACACAGGACGCGAGATCCTCTCCACCCCCCAGGAAGCCCAGATTCTGATCGAAGGTTGACGCCAGACACACAGCCCAGCCCCGCCCCCACAGCCCCGCTCGGATACCACCCACCCCCACCCCAAACCACCACGCCCACCCCCACCAGGCCCGCGACCCCCCAACCAACCACAACCCCAAACAACACCCGCACCATCCCACCAACACAAACCCCGGCACAAACACTGGGAGAGTCTAACGAAACGCTGTAGGCCACTGTTCATGCGGCTTCCGGGTTAAGCAGTCCTTGCGGCTACGCACAATCCCGCGGCGTCTTACCCACCGAGGCGGGACAGCGATCCCATCTTTAGCGTGTCCTGCTCCTATACGGCTAACCTGCCCTGACCGGTGTACGGCTCGGTGACCGTCAGGCCGACCAAGCCCGAAAACCTCGGCAGGTCTTTCGAGTACGTGTGGAGATCTAGGCAGCCGAGAGAGCGCGCGGTTGCCAAGTGGACGGCATCGCCGGGTTTGAGGCTCAGCCCATCCGCGACGGCCTCACGAATCAGGGTGCGGGCGACCGTCGCGATACCCTCGTGGAGGTCGATCAGCTTGACGGCGTAGCGGTCCGACCAAAGAGCGCCGATGTTGCGTTCCGTTTGAGAGTCGAGAGCCTTCTGCTCCTTTTCCTTGAGCGCAAAGGCGACCTCAGTGATCGTGAAGGCGGAGGTGACGATCTCCCGTTCATTCGCAGGATCGGCGCTTTCTTCGAGTAGCGCGTCGAGGGTAGGAAGGCGGTCGGGCACGCTGTTGATATAGGACAGAAAAGCGCAGGAATCCCAGTAGGTGCGCGTCCGCTCAGGAGGCATCGCGCATGATTCTCACTGTCTCCTCGGGCAGCGAATCGCCCTCGCGGCGAGGAACAGCGCCCCTCGCCTTGCGGAACGATCCATGCTCGACTTCGTCCAAGAGGCTGAGCGTCGAGACCTTCCGCACCGAAACCGGGCGACCACTGATCGGATCGCGGCTTACCCATCCCTCTACGACCGCGCGTCTATCCCACGCGCCTCGCATCGTCTCCTCTCGCCCCGGCTCCAAGAAACAACGCACGGCCCTCCCGTAAACGGAGTCGTAGAGCACAAAGTTCAGCCCGCCCCTGCTCGTCAGCGTCTGCACCCGACCCTCGACGGCTCCATAGGCTTGGAGACTCCTCTCTGCTTCCACATAGGCGGAAGATTTGACAGCGGCGGCAACTTCAGACGTCTCAAACCGGACCGCGGTAACCGCACCATTCAAGGCGGCGGTGAGGCCGCGGGCGGCCGACTCGACTTTCTGGGAGTACGGGATAGCCTCTCCTGATTCGAGACTGCGCCCGACCGTCGCAAAGCCGCGAATGACCTTCTTGATCGTTTCTTCCTCAGAGCCCCGAGCCCCGAAAGTCATGGTTGCACTACCTCCGTCGAGGTACTGCACGGTCCATTGGGGCCGATCTTGCCCCGCGATCTCAGAGGAGAGCGCGTTGATCAGGGCTGCGAGGTCTTTCGCGGCGGACGCAAACACATCGAGAGAAACGTCGCCGTCAAGTGCAAGCGTGACGGTGTCGTTGGCCACGGCGACCTCCAATCGTAAGCGGCCGGCGGCCACTATACCGTCCGCCCAGCCTTGCAATATTTGTCCTGGAAATCGCAGAAAACGAGCCCCGGGACGCTAGAACATCCGAGGCTCTTCGGCCACGGAGGGTCAAGCTCCACGTCCGATCAGAAGGTAGCACGACCTGCGGCGGCCGACCAAATCGCCGGAATCCTCGACTCGCCAGAGATTACCGATCTAGTCGCGGAACTTGACCATCTCCGGTGGACCGGTCGGAAGGGCTACGGGTCGCGAACGCTGGTTAGGGCCTGCCTCGTCAAGGGCTTGTACACGATCCCGACTTTGAGCCGAACTGCCGCCCTGATAGCGGGCATGCCGCGCTCGCCGACGCGATCGGTGGGACTCTATCCGTGTACGCGCTCTACAGGTTTGCCTCGAAGCTCCGCACGCACAAGCCGCTCTCGGACGCTTGTCTCGACCGGGTAGCTGCGTCGCTTTGGAAGCATCTTCCTGGCTAAGGCGAGGACATCGCCATGGACGCCTCCGACCTCCCGGCCTACGCGAACGGCCAGCGCTATGTTTCGAAGCACGGCCCCGAACGGGAACGCTTCTCAGACCCGGACGCCTCTGGGGGCGCCGCTCGGCGATCAGCACCCGCAAGGGCGGCGGGTTCTACGGGTACAAGATGCACGCGGCCGGTGTGCGCCCGCACCGATCTTCCGATCGCCCGGTCGGTGAGGGCGGCGAGGACGCATGAGTCGTCCGTTGTCTCCATCGGACTCACAGGCACAGCCATGGCCGTGCCCGCCGGCGGCGATTTACCCTCGCGAGCCATCCGGGAAGCCACCTGCTGAGGCCAGGCTCTTGTTTCGCTAGTCATTTCGCTAGCTCCCTCCTAGGACACTTCTGGCATGACGCTCAACCACTACTTGCTGCTGAACGCAGTGGCGGGTGCTCGCGGCGGGGTGCGCCGCTTTGGAGAGGCGCAGCGAAAACGCATACCTCGGCGCCAGCGTAGCCCTTAGGTTCGCCGGGAGCAGAGCGTTGGGCGGCTGGAGCGGCTGCGAGCGTCCGCTTATGAACTCCCTCTTCCTTGACCCAACCAGCGGCATTTTCGGCGGGCGCCGATCGGGCAGGGGTTGACCGGTTTGCCTTCAGCCGTCGAGATAGAGCTTCGCGGAGTTCTCTGCGAGCTCGCGGAGCCCGAGGGGGTGTGGCCACGGGACCTCTGCTCTGGCTTCCTCGTCGTAGGTCTCGTAGAAACGCAATTCCCGCAGCGTGAAGAGAATCGGTGCCGGCCGAGAGTACCCCTCAAGCTGATCTGCACCGAGTGCCGGCTGGCCGGAGATGCGCTCGCGGTAGTCGCGGAAGAGCTTCTTTTCGCTCTCGGTGAAGCTTTCTCTCGTGGTGGCGAAGATGAGGTAACACTCGACACCTGAGGAGCGAACCTCGTCGGCGACGCTGTCGAGGTTTCGAATGTCGTCCGGCTCGATCTCACCCTCTCCCTTGACCTCCCCGACAGCGACCGCGGGGATGCCGTCATTACCCAGCTCCAGCACGAGCAGGTCCGATTCGCACTCGATCCCATTAGCGCCGAGGTTGTGACTGGGCAAGAGGAAGAGGCCCTGGTTAAGGGGGAACGTGTTCTCAAGCCGCAGCATGGCGAGGATGACGGCGATGGAGCCCCTGTGCCCGTCCTCGGCGAACAGGCCGGACGGTGCAAACTTCCACGGAGCCTCGCATCCACGGAGGAGTGGTGCGAGAAGAAACACACTCTGACAGCTCGGGCATTTGATCTCGGTTGCCAGCGCCTCGGGCAGATAGAGCTGGCGGATACGACACTCTGGACACTGCAACTCGAGGCGGGATTGGAGGGCTTGAAGCCGGAGAAGCTCGTCGAGGATCTCCCGTGCGGCTCCGGCCCTTCGGTAGTCCCGGTTTAGGGTTCCCCTGTCCTCGAGGGTGCGCAGCGCGTCGTTCTCGCGCTGTGGCCTGCTTGCGGCGAGGAGTTTCCGGACGCCAGGGATCCGGAAGATGCGACAGCCAGGAAGACCACCCATCTGCTCGATGATTCGCCCGGTGACCTCGCCGGCAGAGCTGAGAGAGACAGATATTCCGGCGCGATCGAAGATCTTCCGGACGATGTCCTTCTGTGTGAGGAGTGAGAGGTCGAGGCTCGAGTCGCGATGATGAGCGAAGAAGTCGACTGACCTGCCGGTCAGCCGCACCGCTCGGGCATGGGCCGTCAGCTTCCGCGAGGCCCACTCGTTGAGGTCGGGGAGGGCTGGCAGACGAATCGTGCCCGGCTCATAGGAGAACTCTGTTAGAGGGGAGACCTGGACGATCCAGTACGCGTGGTGAAAATCGACCCGCGAATGTGGATAGGGCCCGCCGGCCTGTAGTGGGAAGACCATCCGTCGCGTGCCCCAGCGCGTCTCCTCGACACTAGCGAGGACGCTCTCGCTTCGAGCCGCCCATACCACAGGACGATAAGACGGCTGCGACCACGTCCAGTCGCCCACACCCGCGCGGACTGGCTTGATCCCGGCCGGTAAAGCGTCTCTAAGCGCGGGTGAGAGGCTCTCGCCCTGAGCCCAGCCTCCGCATTTCCACAGACAGAGACCGAGATCGTCCTGACTCGTAGGGATCTGCCGGACGTGGGCTTGGCAGAACTGGACGCAGCGCAGCCCGTCCTCCAACGGCCAAAACGCGACCGACATCCCCAGCGAACGGAGGTTCCAGAAGTGCCGCAGGTGCTCCGGATTGGTTGGGTCACCAAGAACGAGACCGTGGCCTCGCGACGGCCAGTTGCACGGAATCAGACCGTCACCGGTGAGGCTGAGCGGGTTGCCGAGGACGGCAAGTTGAGGTGAAACATCCCCGCTGATTTCCACCCTCGATGCTCGGAGCCCCTCGACAAAGGCCTTACGGAAGCGCGGGCCAGGCTGCTCGTCTCCGTAGACGCCGAACAGCACCGCCCACAACGGAGCGAAATGGTCGTCGGTTGACCAGACCGGCAAGGCGCCAGCTGAATTCTGGCCATGACGGTACGTGTCCTCCCAGTAATGGCTGATCTGCATCCGCACGTCAACGGCCCCGAGCTCGACGGCCCCGAGCTCGTCGTCCCCGACCGGTTCGAAGAGCCCGCGATGCCCAAGGCCCCCTGGCAAGCGAAGGTGCCCGTGCCGTGCTATCGCCCGTCGCGACAGGTCATCCTCAGCGTCAACGGCGAAGAGAACATCGACTTGCCAGATCGCGATCAGACGATCGGTCTCGTCATCGTCATCGGACACCGGGATGATCGGGTCGCGGATGCCACCCCAGACCCATGTCGCGAGCGTTGCGGCACGTCTGAGGTCGTCGAGACTGTCTGCTCGAACAAGAAAGCCAACACGGACCGGCCGGTAAGCGACCCTAAGCGTTGTCGTAGGCATGCAGTTGATTCTGCACGACACACGCCGGCAAGGCATCCGCCAGACGAGGCCGACCGGGGACACCGGAAGACCATGCTGATGACCGCCGAATGAAAGACTCGTGGATGCCTCAATCCTGGAACCTGCAGAGAAAAGCGATGCACCACAACTTGCCGACCTGACCCGGCAGCCGGAAACAGCAAAGAGCAGCACGCACAACCCGCAGCAGAGACCCAGCTGGGCGAGAGGCCCAGCCTGCCGCAGCTCATCCGCCTGCGAACCTGGCCGGAAGGCGTCTAACCGCCGGCACCGTCACCCAAGCGCGTCTCCAAACGGAGCGAGCCGCAAGGCCAAGGTGAGAGAGCAAGCGGTGACTGTGAGCCGAGATGGCAGCGCGCCGGTAAGCGAGCACTGGAGAGCAGTCTGGCTGCCTCCCAGCTACGGGGGAGGCCATGTGGCCACGGCGCACCACGCGAACGGGGTATGGCGAGCCGTTTCAGTCTCACCGGGTTGGTGTTGCGGCTCGCTGTCAGGCGAGGCGGCTGGGTGTGGTGTCGTGTTGTTCTGTGTTGTGGCGGAGGCGTGTGTAGATCTTGGTGGTGTAGTAGTCGGCGAGGAGGTTCCGGAAGTCGTGGTTGTCGAGGATCCGTTTGAGGATTTCGTCGTTGGCGTCCATCCTGTTGATGATGGTGTTCATGAACTGGCGGTCGAACGCGAGCCGGAAGTTTGTGAGGTCGTTGGCCTTGGCTTGGGCGGCGAGCGTCTGGTCTGTGGCCCAGGTTTCTTCGAACTGGTCGAACAGGAGTTGGTCTGCTTCTCCGAGGTTGAGGCCGAAGCGTTCGTTGATGAGCTCGACGATCTGGGAGAGCTTCTCGGTTTCGGGGTCGTGTTGTTTGCCGCGGCCGTCGAAGATCGCCCGCACCTCGCCGTCCGTGTGTTGGGGGGTGGCGGATCCTTGCCAGGTCTGCTCGAGCCGCAGATGCGTGAGCTGGACGTCTTTGCCGAGGTCGAGCCTGCCGGTGCCGGTTCCGGGTAGCAGCGACTGCAGGGCGCGGCAGTACAGGTAGTCCCGTTCGAGGCGGGTGTCGGTGAACGAGACGATCTGGGCGAGGAACCGGTAGGCGTTGAGGAACCGCTGCAACGCTCCTCGGAACTCGTCCTGCTCCTCCTCCGGGAGCTTCTTGAAGCGGTCGAGGGCCGGGTCGAGCAGCGCGTACAGCCTCGGGTGGTCGCGTCCGCTGGCCAGGTTGGTGATCAAGCGGACGGCCGGTTCGATCTCCTCCTCTCGGAGGACGTCGAACTTGTCGAGATCTTGCCGGGTGTCGTAGAGGAGGTTCGGGTCGGTCGGGACAGCGGCGGTGTGGCCGTAGTAGGGCTGGAACGCTTTCTGGATGTCCTCGACCTCGTTGCGGAAGTCGAGCACGAACGTGTCGGTCTTCTCTGGGTGGATACGGTTGAGCCGCGACATTGTCTGCACGGCGTGTAGCCCTTTGAGGGGCTTGTCGACGTACATCGTGTGCAGCAGCGGCTGGTCGTAGCCGGTCTGGAACTTCTCGGCGACGACGAGGACCTGGTAGTCGCCGTCCCCGAACTGTTTGGGGGTCTGCGATTCGGGGAACCGGTTCATCCTGGGTTCGGTGAACTCCTCGCCCTGGTCGATCACGGTGCCGGAGAACGCGACCAGGGTGTGCACGTCCTTGTAGCCCTTGTCGCGGATGTAGCGGTCGAGCGCCTGCTTGTAGCGGACAGCGTGCAGCCGGCTTGATGTGACGACCATCGCCTTGGCTTTGCCGGCGATCCTGTGGGCGGTGTGGTTGCGGAAGTGCTCGACGATCACCTCGGCCCTCTGCGCGAGGTTGTGCGGGTGCAACGTCACGAACCTGGCGATCGCCGCCTGCGCCCTTGGTTTCTCGTACTCGGGGTCGTCGGTGATCGCTTTCTCGATCCGGTAGTAGGTGTCGTAGGTGGTGTAGCTGGCGAGCACGTCGAGGATGAAGCCCTCCTCGATCGCCTGGCGCATCGTGTACAGATGGAACGGCTCACAGTTCCCTGTGACCGGGTTGGGTGTGCCGAACAGCTCAAGCGTCTTCGCCTTCGGCGTCGCGGTGAACGCGAAAAACGACAGGTTCGGCTGGCGGCCCCGCGCGGCTGCCGACCGGGCCAGGAAATCCTGGCCGTCACCGCGGGCCTCCACCTCGGCGAGATCCTCCACCTCAGCCTTCGCAAGCAGATCCTCGCCCGGCGTGGCCTCGCCGAGCACGGCCTTCAGGTCCTTGGCGGCTTCGCCGGTCTGGGAGGAGTGGGCCTCGTCAACGATCACCGCGTAGCGACGGGAGGGGAGTTCTTCGACTTTGTCGAGGACGAACGGGAACTTCTGCAGCGTCGTGATGATGATCCGCGCCTGCTCCCCCGCAAGCGCCCCCGCCAGCTGCGCCGAGTCGGTGTCGATCCTCTCGACGACACCGTGCACGTGCTCGAACTGGTAGATCGTATCCTGAAGCTGCCGGTCAAGCACCACCCGGTCGGTGATCACCACGACCTTGTCGAACACCTTCTCATCAGAAGCTGTGTGGAGGCTCGACAAACGGTGCGCCAGCCACGCGATCGTGTTCGACTTGCCAGACCCGGCCGAATGCTGAATCAGATAGTGCTGACCGGCGCCGCGCTCCCTGGCGTCCGCCTCAAGCCCGACCACCGCCTCCCACTGGTGGAAACGCGGGAAAATCACCCACGCCCCCCTGCGCCGCTGCGCCTTCGAGCCCCCGTCCGGCATCTCGACATGCAGGAACCGGGCGAGCAGATCGAGCCAGGCGTCCCGCCGCCACACACGCTCCCACAGATACGAGGTCCGGTGGCCGCCCGGGTTCGCAGGATTCCCCGCCGCCCCGGCGTCCCCCAGGTTGAACGGCAGAAAACGCGTGTCCCCCTTCTCCAGCCGGGTCGTAATCGCGACCTGCTCGGGATCAACCGCGAAATGCACCAACGCACGCCGCCCAAGCAACACATTGCCCGGGTCGCGATCGGTACGGTACTGCTTCTTCGCGTCCTCGACGTCCTGGCCCGTCAGCGGGTTCTTCAACTCCGCCGTCGCAACCGGGACACCGTTCACCAAAAGGCAAAGGTCAAGCGTCTTGCCCTCCCCCGCCTCATAGGGGAGCTGGCGCACCACACCCAGACGGTTCGCCTCGTACCTGGCGAGCAGCTCACGGGTCAGCCCGTGCGCGGGCCTGAAAAACACGAGACGGAACGACACACCAAGATCAACCACGCCGTGGCGTAGCACATCCAGCGTCCCCCGGCCGTCGATCTCGCCGGCCACCCGCTTCAACAACCCCGCCTCCGCAGAGACACGATCACCCCCATAGCGAGTCACCAACGCCTCAAGCGATCTCGCCTGCGTCGCCTCCAAAAACCCGATCAAGACCGCCGGGTCAAGGCCGAGACCCGCGTCGAAACTATCGGGATCACCCCGCACGTAGCCGCCCCCGGACAGCAGCCACCCCTCAACCGACGCCTCAAACGCCCGCTCATCCGCCCTCACGCCGCCACCCCACCAACCACAAACTCACCCGTCACCGCAGCCGTCACCAAAGCCTGCCGATGCTCGACAAGAAGATCGAGCTGCCGAGTCAGCGCGCTCCTCAGAGAAGAGGTGGCCGCATGACGTGTCGCAAGTTCTCCGGCTATCCGCCGCTGCTCCGAAGTGGATGGCACAGCCCACCGTAGTGCGAGGAAGGCACCCACATCCAGGTTCTGAATGCCTGTGGTCTGCTTGATGAATGGAACGGTTAGACCGCGTTCGTAAATGGCAGCAAACAACGCGGCCACATAGACAGAGTTCAGAGTTCTGACGGGTCGCATCCGTCCCACGAAGTTTGAGCAGATAGCAGGACCATCACAACCTGAGAAGCGAGCTACAAAGCCGACCGGGCTCTTATCACCTCCCCCCGACTTTTCAAGAAGCAAGTCTCCCTCACGCAGCGCGAGCTCGCTAGCCTGCCTTACCGGAACTGACCTCATCGTGGGTTCTGGATTCGAGGCCGTTGACGACCAGCGGTCGAAGTCGGCTACGCGGAAGCAAGCGACGTCAATCTCGTCCTCCCCTTCGGGCGCTCCCCAAGCACCGCCAGCAACACTCTCAACGAGAAACCTCAGCCGAGAACGATCCCACCCGTCTGGGCGTGTCATAGGTACCCCAACAACTGGACTCTCGAGCCCGCCGATCCCTCGTGTGACCGCGTTCCATCTTGCGACTCGGAACTTCTCTTCAACAAGCTCGACCATCCGTTGTTTCTTCTCGATCAGGGCGTCGATGCGGGCGGTCTCCCGGTCAAGGAAATCAGCGATAGCGCGCTGAGCGGCCAAAGGTGGCAGCGGAATCCGTTCGTTCATGAGATCGACTGACGAGAGGTGTTTGACCGTCGTGAAGTAGGTGACGTCGTTGATCGCCTGGAGGGGGAGGTCAATCAGGTGAGCAAGGAAGCGTTGGCTAAGGCTGGGCCGGGGGCGGAGCATGCATAGACGTTGATTGAGGGCAGCATCTCCGCCTTGCCACGAAACGGAGTTGAAGTCGCCGTCCATCCCGACCACCAGGTCGCCATCGTGAACCATGACTTCGCTAGGGACTTCCCCCTCGTAGAAGGTCTCTGTCTTCCCTCGAAGGAGATCGCGAATCCGAATGACAGGCGTGCCTGCCGAGTCATTGAAGCCCTTCGAGTCGAACGGCCATCCGTTGATTAGATCCACATGATCCTTGAGGCGAGCAAGATGCCAGGGCAAGGCGCGATCACGTAGCCACAGACTCACTCGGTGACCTGGTTAAGGAGTTGTTGGATTTCGGTTTCGAGTTGTTTGATTTCGGCGTCGATCTCCTCTAGCGGCCTGGGCGGCATGTAGCGGTAGAAGTGGCGGGTGAGGGGGATTTCGTAGCCGATCCGGGTTTTGCTGTGGTCGACCCAGGCGTCGGGGACATAGGGCGCAACCTCGGCCTGGATGTAGTCCTCGATGGCGGTGCGGTGGTCGGGTGAGGAGAGCCGGTCAGCGGGGTCGTGGTCGTACCGGTTGGCGGGGGCGGGGAGTGGGACGTTTTCGTGGTCGCGCAGGTCGGGGTCGGGTTGGGGGTTGCCGTTCTTGTCTGTGGCCGGGTCGGCGTCGGGGTCGCGGACGGCGAGGGCGTCCATCAGGGCGTTCTCGAGCGGCTTCTTGTGGACACCGAGGGCCTTGAGGGACGCGGACACCTGTTTACGCAGAGCGCCGCCGTCGCTGTGGAGGGTCGTGCTCCCCCAGCCGCGGACGGTGTCCAGGATCTGGTCGCGGGCGTCCGGCTCGAGGGCAGCGATCTTCTTGTCGGCTTCGAGGGCTATGAGGGTGTCGTCGGTGACTTGGTGGCGGAGCCGTAGGGGTCTTTCGACGGTGATCCGCATGAACCCGAACGCCTCGTTCGGGAAGATCTTGGAGCGCTCGTTCTCCTCGAACGCCCCATAGAGGCGGGTGATCTCGTCGATCTGGCCGGGGCTGATCTGTTTGCGCTTGTCGCCGAGGCTCTTACGCATCTTCGCCCACGACTCCCGGGCGTCGAGGAGCTGCACCCTGCCCTGCCGTTCGGACCGTTTGCGGTTGGTGAGCACCCAGAAGTAGGTGCTGATCCCGGTGTTGTAGAACAGCTGGTCGGGGAGCGCGACGACGGCTTCGAGCCAGTCGTTCTCGATGATCCAGCGGCGGATCTCGCTCTCCCCCGACCCGGCAGCGCCCGTGAACAAGGGCGACCCGTTGAAAACGATCGCCAACCTGGAGCCGCCGTCCCGGCCGGGTTTCATCTTGGAGAGCATGTGCTGGAGGAACAGCAGGGAGCCGTCGTTGATCCGTGGCAGGCCGGCGCCGAAGCGCCCCTCGAACCCGGCCGTCTCGTGCTCGGCGGTGATCTCGTCCTTGACCTTCTTCCATTCCACCCCGAACGGCGGGTTGGCGAGCATGTAGTCGAACCGCTGGCCCCTGGTGCCGTCCCCTGTGAACGAGTTGCCGTAGTGGATGTGGGAGGCGTCCTGGCCCTTCAGCATCATGTCGGAGCGGCAGACAGCGTAGGTCTCCGCGTTCAGCTCCTGGCCGAACACCTCCAGCCGGGCCCCCGGGTTCAGCTCGCGCAGGTGGTCCTCCGCGACGGTGAGCATCCCGCCTGTCCCGCAGGCCGGGTCGTACAGGGTGCGCACGACCCCGGGCCTGGCCAGCGTCTCGTCGTCCTCGATGAACAGCAGGTTCACCATCAGCCGGATCACCTCACGCGGCGTGAAATGCTCGCCGGCCGTCTCGTTGGACAGCTCCGAGAACCTGCGGACGAGCTCCTCATACAGGTAGCCCATCTCCAGGTTCGACACCTTCTGGGGGTGAAGGTCGATCTCGCAGAACCTCGCCACGACCGGGTACAGAAGCCTCGACCGGTCAAGCCGCCTCACCTGCTCGGGGAAATCGAACCGCTCAAGCACGTCCCGCGCACCCTCGGCGGAGAACCCATGGATATACCCGACCAGGTTGTCCGCGATATTCGCCGGGTCGTCCAACAGCCTGGGCAGATCAAGCCTGGACGTGTTGTAGAACTGCTCGCCCGAAACCGCCCGTAAAACCGGCCCCACGTTCTCGATCCCCGTCCCCCGCAACGCCTCACTGCGCTCCAGCACCGCCCCCCTTCGTCGGCGCCAACACACAGTCAAGCCGACGTAGCACCGTCAACGGCAAAACCACCTTGCCGTACTCCGACTGCTTGTAATCACCCCGCAGCAGATCAGCAACCGACCAAATAAACGCCGCATGACTGCTGGCCGTCTCCGGCCGGGACACTGCGGCGGCTGAGGTCATCTCATGCTGCAAAGCCTCTCCTCCTCACCTGCTCCCGACGCCCCCAGGATCCGGGCAGTGGCGGGCAGCCTACCCCCAGCCCTGGATGCCGGACAACCCCGCAGCGATGCTTCGACCAGACCGCCCGCGGTCGATACCCGGACGGTGGCAGCTCCGCGGAGTGAGCCGGAATACTAGACGCTGCTGAAGGCTGGCGGCGGAGCCAGCTCGTCGAGCAGCTCGGACAGCTCAGCGTCGTTCACGGGCCGCTCGGGCTGTCCCTCGAAGTGGTAGGAGACGAAACGGAGTGACCCGTCAGGCTCCCGGGAGTTGTAGAAGTAGACGGCGTTCTCCTCGGTGCCCGGGGGCGGCATCAGGCGCAGGAACGGAACGAGCTGGAGCGCCGTCGATACAACCCCATCCGTATCCACGAGGTACAGGTGGTCACCGCCCAAGGGGATGACGGCTTCAAGATCGCGCCATCGGAAGATTGGGTTGGGCCCGGTAAGCCGGCGTGCCCTCTGCCGGAACACGTCTTGGCTGAACGTCATCTCCCCTGGCTTCACCAACTCGGCCTGCTCGAACATCGGGCCAGTCTCCTCGCGAAGATCAAGAAGCAGGCGCTCGAGGAGTTCGCTCACGCCGGCGTGTGGCTGTGCCCAGCAGATAACCAAAGGAGAGGGCACCGCCGCCGGGGCGTGTGCTCCTAGCGAGAGGCGCGACGGACCCGTCGATGTCCCCACCCCGCGCGGGAACCCACCCCCTCAAGCGGGTCCTCATAGATCGCGGTTAGGCCTCGGCCCGTACGCGGCGGCCTCTTGGCCTGCCCCCTTGGGGCTGGTCCTGCCCTCAATGTGGGGCTGTGGGTCGCGGGAGGGGACGTCGTGCCGGGTTGAGGGCACACACCGGGGCAGATGGGTCACCCAGCCGCGCGGTCGGGGACCGTGGCATGTGTGGTTTTGTGGCTAGTGGTGTGCCGAGGAGAAGGCACAGGGGTCTCGGGCGTTAGCCTCATGCGGGAATATCTTCTGTCTATGGTTGAAGGTGCCGCGTCGATCATTGGGAAGATCTTTGAGCAGGCCGCCACGAAGGAGCCGATGCACCTCGTCGGCTGGCCTCTGCGCGATCTCTGGAGCGAGGGGAAGTGGACGGCAGAGGCGATCCAGGCCGGACTTGAGAAGGTCGTCGAAGGGCTCTTGATGGAAGAGGATCAGTGAAGCTCAAGAAGGTCACGATCGACGGCTTTCGCGGCGCGCCGAAGCCGTTCGTGCTTCGCCTGGACGGGAAGAGCCTGTGCCTCCTCGGCGAGGACGGTAGCGGTAAGACCACGATCGTTGACAGTCTCGAGTACTGGGCGGCCGGCAAGCTTGGGAACTTTGCCCGTGAGGGATGCGGGCTGGGCGCGGCGATCAACCTCGACCGCGGCGGCCCCGCCATGATCACATGTGAGCGGCCGGGCCACGCGACGCTTCGACGCAAGCTCTCGGGTTCAAGGGGCGACAGCCTCGAAATCGTCGGCCCGGCCGCGCTCGATAGTTCTTTGCCGCCGTGATTGCCGATTCTCCGCCACGGCACCATGGCTGGCTTCATGGATAAGACGCCCGGCGAGAAGAAGCGGGCTCTGCTTAGCACTCTCGGCTTGGCGGAGCTACTCGAGTTCCGGGACACTCTGGTCAAGGCCGCAAACGCTGCCAAACACGCGGCTGATAACGCCAGGGGCTGGCAGATGCAGAACTCTTGCCCCTGCGAGACGAGTGCGCAGGAGTAAGCGTGGTCGAGCGGGCGGAAGCACTCCGTAACGGTGCCGGGCTCAGACAGCCGATCACGGCTGAGGCGGGGCTTCTTCGTCTCGACCTCGCAAGGACGCCCGCTGTCGAAGCCGGGGTGAACCGCGCGGAACTCGTCGAGGAGTTCGCCCGCGACGCCGAGGCGATGAACGCCGCCGCCATTGATGGCTGGAACGCGATCGTGAAGAGCCGCGAGGTGGTCGAGGGCGCGGCACTGCATGCTCTCGTGTCCACCGGAGGGAAGGTACTCGAGAGCTGGGGTGAGGACGTGTGCCCCCTCTGCCTCAAACCTCACGAGAGGAGTCGGCTTGCGGCCTCGCTGGCGGAGCGGGCGGTATCGCTCGCGAAACTCGACCAGAGGCTCAGCTCGGCACGATCTGCGCTTGAGAGCCACCGTAAGGGTACGTCCGCGCTCGCCGGCGCCATCAAGGCGCTTCTTGGCTCGCTGCCGAAGGGGGCTGGTCTCAAGCCGACGAGCTCAACGAAACTCTGACAAGATTCGAACAGCACGCCTGCGCGGCAGCGACCGCGCTCTCTGACGGCAAGGAGTGCCCTTCCGCGCCGAGCGTGAACCTCGACGAGCTTCTCCCCGAAACTGCGCTCCGCAGCCGTGTCAGATCTAGAGTCGCCTGCTGCTGTCGCTCTCGTGAAGCTCGAGCGCCTGCGAATGACGGTGCAGCGAAGCAGGGAGGCTCAGGGCAGGGCGGAGGCAAGGCGAAAGGTTTCCGACGCCGCCAGCGACCTGCGTGAATTGGGCGAGCATGAGGTCAGATCGTCGGTCGAGAGCGCGATCTCAGAGCTCGGGACGGTTGCTGCCGACTTTTACGGTCGCCTTGTCCTGAACTCCGTCTATTCCTCGCCCTGTTAAAGGTTGAGGACACCCCCTGGCGGACGGTCGTCCTCGACGATGTCGTCAATAGCTTCAACGCTGACCACCGGATGGGACTTGCCCAGCTCCTCACGGAGGAGTTCAGTGACTGGCAGGTGCTGCTCTTCACCCACGACGGCACGTTCGCGGACCTGAACGAAGAACTCTTCAGGGGTAAGGACTGGAGGTTCTGGCAGATCGCTGCCTGGACTCCCAGGGAAGGCCCTACCCTGAGCGAGGGTGACCCGCTCAGGAGACTGAAGGATCGATTGGATGCAGGCGAGACAGCCAGTGATCTCGGCGGCCTTGCCCGGCTCGCGTTGGAACGTGGCCTATCGCGCCCGCTCGAGCGCCTCCATCTCGCGATCCGCTTCCGCCGAAACGGCCGCCACGCCGCGATCGAGTACCTCGACGCACTCCTGGAAGGACTGGCCGAGCGCGAGTCGGCTCTCAAGGATCTGGCGGTCCTGACCCGGATGAGAGGCGCGAGCTATCTCGTAAACATCGGCGCCCATGACAGACACACCGACCCCAATCTCAGCACAAACGACCTACGCCAGATCGTCGAGGACCTTCAAGAACTCGACGGCTGTTTCAGATGCACAGACTGCGGCCGGCCGGCATGGGAGCTGCAAAAGGGCTCAAACCACTTCCAATGCAGGTGTTCGAAACTTGCTGTGTAGCGCGCGACAGAAGTGGTTCTTTGATCTGCCTATACGGACCTCTTAGCATTGGTCTTTAGAGCAACAAACACAGAGGATCCGAAAGCAAAACACTCCAAGTTTTCCGGAATCGCATGTGGATCATTCCGGATCCGCTCCCTCGACTTACTCAGTAGACGACATCTTCGCCGTAGGCCGTGAATATCCGAGCTGAACCGAGAGCAGCTCCGTGAGACTCCGGTTCGTTCGCCGCGCCCGGTACCGCCTACGCGGGTGCGGTGGACTCCGTCCTAGTGGGCGAGATCTGCTTACGAGGCATCGCGGTCGTGAAGGGGAACGACGCACCGCTGCTCGGATGCCCTGCGCGGATCGACAACGGATGCGCGCCCGGAATATCCAGATCCAGAACCAAGAAACAACGGGTCGGTAAAGCCCGTGGGCCTGCTGTCCGATTCATGCGCCGGGTTGCTTCGCCTGTCGCGGCGCCCGAGCGGGCGGCTGAGCGGAGCGCATCGGCAAGCCACGCGCCACTCAGACATGGCGGAGCGCCAGTTTGCGCGCCAGCTCGATCGCCGGCCGAACCGTCTCGACCAGGTACGGCGCGTCGGGTCCGCTCCAGTTTGAGTCCGACCAGCTGGCCGGGTGGTGAAGACGCACCCAGAGGAACTCCCGGCCCTGCAGTGCCACCGTCCGCACTGCCGGCGAGTGCTTCTCCACCGTTGCGAGCAGCCGGGAGAGCGGCTTGACGAGCCGCGCGCCCTGCGAGATCACCAGCGTCGGTTCGAGGACTTGAATGGTCGTCTCGAGGTGCTTGGAGCAGTTGCGCCGCATTAGCGCGGTGTGGCGGCTCGTCGTTGTACCGGTGGTGACCACTGAGCAGAGCAGCAGATTCGCCATCGCGAACGCCTCGAACACGTGCGCGCCCGAGCCGGGAAGCCGCTCCCCGGCCGGGTCGGCGCCTATGCCGAGCCCGAACGCGAGCCGCAACGCCAGAGCTGTGCCGCGCATGTGAGGATTGCGCTGCTCTCCGGCTGGGTTCGACCGCGCTATGGCACTCGCGGAGGGACCGGGACCCGTTTCGGGGATTCGTGGCGGGGCTGTGACGTGGAGCGGTGGCGAGCCTCTGTCCGGGCTTTCGGCGGTCGCGGCAGGCGTCCGGACATCAGTGGCCGCGCTGGGGGAGCGTTAGCGGGGTGTTCGCGCCCGGTCGAGTAGCCGCTCGTACCGTTCGACGCTCACGAGGACGGCCCGCGGACGTCCCCGGCGGGTCACGACGAGGTGGTCGTCCTCGCCGCGTTCGAGCCGGTCGAGGACGCGCGGTAGCGCGCGGACGGCCTCCTTCGCTGGCAGGATCTGGTCAAGCCTGACTGTGAGTTCAGACACGTCACGCACTCCCTCCGTGAGCTAACTGGTTCCGCACGCTACAGACAGGTTCGGCCGTCTTCTTCCTAGACAGTGTCGTCCGGACTGCCTTCTAGTCTGTATTTCAGAACACACTTGGTGCTTCGATGACCTCGCGCTAAGGAGGGCGAGATGGCCAAAACACCAGCACGTGGTACCCCGCGGCGAGGACTGGGCCGTGCGTGGCGTGGGCAACTCGCGAGACACGAGTCGCCACGCCACACAGGCGGAAGCCATCACCGCGGCCAGGGGGATCGCCACCAACCAGCGGTCGGAGGTTGTCATCCACGGGCGAGACGGTCGTATCCGGGACCGTGATTCCTACGGCAACGACCCATTCCCGCCCCGTGACCGCCGGCACTAACGGCTTAGGAGCCGGCATTGCAGTATCTGCACCCCGATCTCGGACACATAGGGAGGCAAGCTCGTCGAGGTGACACTCGGAGGGACGGCGGGAACGTGCGCCTTCTTGGCACCTCCCACTCCAGCAGAAATAGGCAGGGTAGACGTTACCGCTATCCCGGCGGGCAGGTCATAGCTCTGCCGGCAGGCGTCCTGATCCCGCGGGCGGGGCGGCGGCATGCTGTCATTGGCCACGGCGGGAACGCAGGCGAACTGGGGATGTCCCCGCGAGTCCTCGATGAAGCACGAGGTTTCATTTGAGCGGGAGCGACGTTCCTGGGGTGGTTGGCCTTGAGCGGCTGGAGTGGCGTGTCGGGGCGGGGTTGGGTGCGGGCGGTTTCGGCCGGGTTTACCTGGCTGAGTCGAAGGAGGAGCCGCAGGCTGTTGTGAAGTTTGTTCCGAAGGCCCGGGGGGCTAGCCGGGAGCTTCTGTTCGAGGACTTGGAGGACATCCCTAATGTTGTGCCTGTCCTTGATCGGGGGGAGTGGGACGACTGCTGGGTGATTGCGATGCCGCGGGCGGAGAAGTCGCTGAGGGACCATCTCGGCAGGGCTGGCGGTCGTCTCTGTGTGGATGCCGCTGTCAGGGTGCTCGTTGACGTTGCCGAGGCGCTGGTTGCGATAGAGGACAGCGTGGTTCACCGGGACATCAAGCCGGACAACGTTCTTCTGCTGGATGGGCGGTGGTGTCTGGCGGACTTCGGGATTTCCAGGTATGCGGAGGCCACGACAGCCGAGGACACGCGCAAGCACGCGATGACAGGTCCTTATGCCGCCCCGGAGCAGTGGCGGGGGGAGAGAGCAACGAGCGCTACCGACGTGTATGCCACTGGCGTGGTCGCTTACGAGCTGCTCGCCGGCCGGCGCCCCTTCATAGGCCCCGACTACCGCAGTCAGCATCTGGGGGATGAGCCAGAGCCGATCCAGGGTATCCCCCCTCAGCTTGGCTCCTTGGTTACCGAGTGTCTGTATAAGGGCTCTGAGGCGCGGCCGAGGCCCCGGAATCTGTTGGCCCGGTTGCAAGGGAGCGTGCGCCCGGCTTCGGAGGCGGCGCAGAAGCTCCAGCAAGCCCAAGCACTCGTGGTCAAGCAACGAGCCGAAGAGAACAGGCAACGGTCTGTTGCCCGAACCGAAGAGGAGCGCCGGGCTGAGCTGTTTGAGGCGGCAGAGCATTCACTGACGCACGTCGGAGCTGTGCTGCGCGACCGGATCCTCGAGAACGCCCCGGCAAGCGAGCAAGCCGGAGGAGCATTCCCGCAGTCATGGTCTCTATCTCTGAATGGGGCTGAGCTCAGCCTAGAGAGTGTGCAAAGAGCACCGTCGCAGCCAAGTGACGTCGGCTACGACTCAGCGTTAGAAGATGGTTGCCTACGCGAGCATCACCCTCCGTGTCCCGCCTGGCCATTCTGGATATGAGGGCAGGTCCCATTCACTGTGGTTCTGCGACGCTCATGACGCTGGTGTCTTCCGATGGTACGAGACAGCCTTCATGATCTCCCCGGTAATTCCAGAGAGTCGCCGTTTTAACCCCTTCGCCCTGAAGCCGGGACAAGACGCATACGGGGCGGTTTCGAAAACCATGGCTAGGTATCAGGTTGCCTGGCCATTTACTCCTATTGACCAAGGAGAGGAGCAGGATTTCGTCGAGCGATGGATGGAGCGGTTTGCCGACGCAGCCCAAGGCAAGCTCTACCCTCCCCGGCACATGCCCGAACTCAACGTCAAGGGCTCATGGCGGCACTGCTAGAAGACCGACATTCAAGGCTGACCTCAGCGAGTCCACAACGGCGTATGACCACAGCGGCCTCACAACGCTCTCCTTGTTACTTAACCCCCATCCTTGTAGAGCCGCCGACAAACTCTCGGTGAGGGACACACCGTGACTAGACGCGAAACCCGGGGTGTCAGGAGGCCGTCGCGCGGACGTAGGCCGGTGCGTGTCCCGAGGTGTCAAGCGTCCGAGCTGACTCCTGGTCGCTTGAAGCGGTCTCCCTGGGAGGGATCCTCGAGACTGCCGCGCTGGTGGGCTGCGAGGGCTGGGAATCGGCTTGTGCGTCCTTGCCTCTTGTCCCGCAGACCGACAATGTGGTGAGTGAGAGCTCCGCAACCGCAGCTGTGACGTGCGGCAATTAGCGGCCAGCCAACCGGGCCTTTGAGGGGCGTGCCTTCCTGCGACGGCTGTCTCCACGACCACCCCGGCCGCAACGCCAGCGTGGCCGCTAGGAGCATGGAGCGGTTTCTGGTCTCCATGGGGAGTTCGCCGGTCTCTGGGGGGAACCCCGCGCATCCGGTGAGGCTGTCGACGAGCCAGCCCCCATCCGAGAGCTCGGTCAGGCCTGCCACTAGCACGGCCTTGCCGTCCCTGACCATGCGGACGAGGGTCGGCAATGCGTCTGGGTTGCCGGCGCGGTCGACGATGTCGCCAGCCCGTATCCCGCTGCGTTGGAAGACGCGGCGAGCCACCTCGACCGGCGTTCCCTTCTCCCCTTGCGCGCCCTGAGCTGCCAGTGTGTGCAGGCTGAACCGGGGGCCATCGCCGCACCCAGTTAGCTCGGAGGAGAGATAGACGCCGTCGGTGTCGACGGCCGTGAGGTGCGCCCGGTGAGGGATCCCGCTCGGGCCCTCCTGGAAGTCGTCGCTGTAACACACCAAAACGACGCAGCCGGCACCCCACGTTCAGAACCGGCTTCTGGGCTGCTTGGCCGCCGGTGCTGAGACTCCCTCTGGGCCCCGCCGCGTGGAGGGTGTAGGAGACGCCAGCCTCGCCGGTCAGCACGACATGGACACCGTCCGACTGGAGGCGCACGAACGGTGTTCCAAGCCCGGATCGAGGCGAAACTGGCGAACACTGCCCTCACTCCAACCGCCGTCCGGCGGACCAACGCTGAGGTCGAGCCCGCCTGCCTTGAACCCGAGATGAAACCGCAGCGTCTCGCCCACACCAACACGGACAACAAGGACACGCGTCTCTTCACACGACGGGGAGCGCATAGTCCGCGCACCTAGATCCCAACAATACGTCGAGTACGCCAGCCAAAACGACCCATCCTCGCTCCCAACCCACACCGGCGGCCCCGCTGGGACACCCCTGGAACAGGGGTCCCAGTCAAAAGCGCCGCCACTCGGCACGCCGCCAGACGTGACTTCCTCAAGCGACGACTCGGCCGAGCCTCCACACGCCCCTTAGCAGGACGCCCGTTGCGGCGACAAGAACAACCACAACCAACGCGCGCCAGAGGCCCATCACCCACTAAGACCGCCCCGACCGGGAGAATGCTGGAAGCCCGCCAACAGGGCCACGCCGACCCACTACCCAAACCCAGCCTCGGAACGAACCTTCGAGCCCACCACAGCCAAGCAGACACCCCCACCAACGCCCCCGAAAAGAGACCCAGTGAGATTACGGAGACCGTTGCCCGAATGGCAACAACGCCCGGTTTGTGTCCGAACCGAGTCCGTACATCCCGGTGAAACAGGGGCACCCAAAAGACAAGATTTCCCGTGTCCATACGGGATCTCGCAGGGATCTCGCACCACAAACACCCCCACGCACAATCGTGATGCTTCCCCCTTTGATGACCTCGCAGCTTCTGGTTGTTCACTCCCTTGGTCTTCCCTCCCTGGCTGGCGGGCGGAGGAGCTGCTACAGCAGCGCGACCGCGAGCCGGGTGAGGAGGCAGAGATCGGCGTGCAGCCGGACGCGCTCCAGCCGTCTGGTTCTCAGGGGCGCGAGGGCGAGTTGGTGTTTGAGCCGGCCGAACTCGCGCTCCACGGCTGAGCGGGCCCGGTAGAGGCGTCTCCAGCGGCGGGTGTGGCGAGGTATCAACGGGTGCAGCCTGCTCGCCTTCACCCACGTTGACCGCGGCCGGCACTGGCCGGTGGGGCAGCGCCACTTCGACCGTCGGCGCCGGCGGTCTGCGCCGGCGTAGGCCCACTCGCCGTGCTGACAGGACGGGGGCAGGTGCCGGCCGGCCTTCACCCCGGGGGTTTCCCGCAGCGGCATCACCGGCAGCACCCCGTGGCGGTCGCAAGCGGTGTAGACCAAGCCGATGTCGTAGCCTTTGTCCATCGTCACCGTGGTGGGCTTGAACCCTCGGGCGGTCAGCCACCCCAGCAAAGACGGGGCCACAGCGGCGTCGCTGTCCCTGGCTGTCCTGGCCTCCCAGGCGAGCGGGAGCCCGGTCTTCGAGCAGGCCGCCAGATGCAGCTTGTACCCGTAGAAACCACCGCCCCGCCGTGTTGAGATAGCCGACCGGTGCCCCCAAGACGCGTC
The DNA here is from genome assembly GCA_026708005.1 of Actinomycetes bacterium. Classification (GTDB taxonomy): domain Bacteria; phylum Actinomycetota; class Thermoleophilia; order Gaiellales; family Gaiellaceae; genus JAPOVR01. The sequence goes on along the minus strand of JAPOVR010000010.1, from coordinate 17,095 downwards.
AGGGTCAGAGAAACGCTCCCGCAAACGGCCGCCCCTGGAAACGTAGCGCTGCCCGTTCGCATACCCGGGCAGATCGGTCGAGTCCACACACACATCCTCGCCCAGGTTCGGGTGCCGCTGCCGCAGCCTCGCGATCACCCGTTCGATGCACCCCTCAAGCAGCCCCTGGTGGTTGCGTAGCTTCCCTGCGAACCGGTACAGCGCCCACTGCGACGGCGCCCCGCCCAGAACCTCCCGCAGCCCCTGGTGCTCCCCAACCAGCCGGGCCGTCGCAGACCACGTCGAAAGCCCGTACAGGTGCTTAACGAGGCAGGCCCCCACCAGGCAACGCACCGGGTAGCCCCTCCTGCCCGTCCACCGCAAACCCTCCAACTCCCCAACCAGCCCAGCAACCTCCGGCGAGTCGAGAACCCGCTGGAGCGTGTCTGGTAGCGTCCCCGCCGCCACTGGAGCCACAACCTCCTTTGGCCGCGCCCCCGGAAGTTGCTGCTTCGCGGGGGCACAAAATTCAGATGCCTACAAAAACAACACTACCACACACCCCGCACCCGGGCGTCCAAACAGCACCCAGCCGCCGGATCCCACCCAAGCAGCCACCAGCCCCCTTACCGGGACCCATAAGGAAACTTTATGGCCGCCGTAGACCCTCCTCCATGGATATACCGCTCCATGAGTAAGCCCCGTTTCCGGCCGCCGCCGACCCGCACACACAGAACCCATAAGGCCTCCTTATACCCCCCCTGCAAGGCCTCAACCAGCCACCGGCCCAGCGTTCCGCCAAACGTTTCGCCAAACCCTCCTAGGCGTCCACTTGCGCGCAGACAATCCGCGCAGGGACCAACCCGAGCACGTGGCTGTGCGTGGCCGAGCCGGCGAGGCGGGCGCGTAGAGGGCGCGCAAAGTCGGTGCACGGAGTTGGCACAGCCTCGTGACACTTTGGTGACAGTTCACGGGAAAACCGTGTGCTTTTCTGGGCTACCCTCCCCCGGAGGGTGGGTGAGAGGCGGGCTGCCCTCTCCGGGGACTGAGCGGCTGCCCCTTTCCTGCAGCTGAGCGGCCACCCCCTCCCAGCGGCCGCCCAGCTGCCCCTGCCGGCGGCTGGGCAGCTGGCCCGACACCACCGGTAGCGCGAGTGCCTCGCAGGTGCCGCCGCCCTTGCTGTCCTCGCCAGCAACAACCATTCACCGGTGTGCGCAGAGGCCTTGGGGCCGGTCTCAGCGACGGCGCTCGGGGAATCGCGCGGAGCGCTCGCTTGCCCGCCCGCCCTACAGCAGCCTGACGACGAGCCCGGAGCGCAGCTTCGGAGCAAACCACGTCGACTTGGGCGGCATCTGCTCACCGCAGTCGGCGACGTCCATCAGCTCATCGACTCCCATCGGGTGGAGAGCGAAGGCAACCGCGTAGCCCTCATCGCACAGCCGCTCCAGCTCGCCCAGCCCGAGCGTATCCGGGACGAACTCGATCCGAGCGTCGGTTCGTGGATCGTCGATTCCCAGCAACGGCCGCAGCAGGTGGTCGTGCAGGATGGCAACGTCGAGTCCGGCAGCACCTTCGACCTCACGCAGCCGGGCGGGAGCGGTGACCTGGTACCAGCGCCCGTTGAGATGCAGCGAGAACTCGCCGGGCGAGGCTGGCGGGGCGCCGCGAGGCAGCTCGCGCACCTCGAAGGACGATCTAATCGCCGCCAAGAGCTCCTCGGCCGAGCAGCCGCCTAGATCCCTCACGCACCGGTTGTAGGGATGGATGATGAGCTGATCGGCCGAGAAGAGCACCGAGACGACGTGCGTGTAGGGCTCGTCCGCGCATTCAGGATTCGCCGTGGCCCGCGCCGCGGCTGAGCGCCGCGAGGCAGCCACCCGATGGTGGCCATCCGCGATGTACAGCTCCTCGAGCCCAGCAAGCGCCCGCCCCATTTGCGCGACGTCCGCGGGATCGTCGACGACCCAGACGCTCATGCGCAGGCCGTCGTCGGCGTTCACGTCGATGACCGGCGCCTCGGCAGCGGCGGCAGCAACGGCGCCGTCGACGGCAGCTGACAGCCGGTGGATCAGGAACACGGGCAGGATGCTGGCCCGCACGATGTTCAGGTACTCGACCAGCCGATCCTCCTGCCCCCGCCGGGTTGACTCATGCACCCTGACCAGCCCCGCCTCGTACGCCTCGAGAGAGACGTCGGCGACGACCCCGGTCTGTGCGCGGCCGTCCAGCTCCAGCCGACAGACGAAGAAGACCGGCGGCTCGTAGAAGTCGAAGATCTCGCCGGCGAGCAGCTCCCGCAGCCGAACCGCCGCGTCGGTGAGCATGGCCAGCCGGTCAGCCTTCGTGCGCTCTGGAGCGTCGATCTCAGACCGCAGCACATTGAGGAAGCTGAGCGGGTTCTCGGTCACTAGCCCGCGCGTCTCCTGCACAGTCAGGCTGTCGTACGGCGGTGCGATCACGTTGGCGGCCAGCTCTGGCCGGGGGAGGTACGCGCCGAGAGGCCGGATCAGCGACGGCGCACGCACAAGCTTGGCGCTCACCCGTTCGCGGCCCTGAACTGCGCCATGAAGCCGGCCAACGCCTCGACGCCCTCGACGCTCATCGCGTTGTAGATCGACGCCCGGCAGCCACCGACGCTGCGATGGCCCTTGAGCCCAACGAGCCCGGCAGCGGCGGCCTCCGCGAGGAATCGCTCCTCCAGATCGTCGGTGGGGAGCCTGAAGACGACGTTCATGAGCGAGCGGCTCGTTGGCTCGACAGGGCTGCGGTAGAAGTCGCCGCTCGCATCGATCGCCGCGTAGAGGATCCCGGCCCTCCGGCGGGAGGCCGCCTCCATCGCACCGAGACCTCCCTGCTTCTCGACCCAGCACAGCACCTTGCCGACCAGCCAGATTGCGAATACCGGCGGCGTGTTGGCGAGCGAGTTGCCGTCGTCGTGGTAGCCGTAGCGCAGGTAGGCGCCGAGCCCGCGGTTCGTCGACTCGAGAATGGCCTGCCGGAGGAAGACGAGGGTCACTCCCGCGGGCCCGAGGTTCTTCTGGGCGCCCCCGTAGACGACGTCGAAGTGCTCCCACGGGATCGGGCGCGACAGGTAGTCGGACGACATGTCGCCCACGAGCGGCACGCCCAAGGCCGGCCAACCGAACATCTGGATGCCCCCGATCGTCTCGTTCGAGGTGACGTGCAGGTACCGCGTCCCCTCCCTGAGCTCGATCTCTTCGGGCCGAGGCATCCGACAGTAGTGCACCCCCGCCCCGTCCCAGGCTGCATAGGCATCGCCGTAGAGCCGGCCGTCGGCAATCGCCTTCTTGGCCCATGCGCCCGAGACGACATAGCCGCCGGCCTTGCCGGGGCACAGGAGGTTCATCGGCACCATCGAGAACTGGAGCGTTGCCCCACCCTGGAGGAACAACACCGAGAAATCGGCTGGGACCTCGAAGACACGGCGTGCCAGCGCAACTGCCTGCTCGTGCACCGCCGGGTACTCGGGCCCACGGTGGCTCATCTCGACGAGCGACATGCCAGCGCCGCCGTAGTCGACGAGCTCATCCCGCGCCTGCTCGAGCACCGAACGAGGCAGCATGGCAGGACCGGCCGAGAAGTTGATCAGCTTCATCGCGGCTCGGCCGATACGCCGATCACACCCTGAAGAGCCTCGATCTCTGCCCGCAGCGCGGCATCGATCGAGCCGCCGAGCTGAATGGCCACGGCAGCAGCCCGTCCCCCCGCGAAGAGGCGGTTCTCCACCTGCTCGACGCTGATTCCAGCCCGGCCCAACGCACCCAGCACGCCTGCGAGTACGCCGACCTCGTTGTCGTGACGAACGACGAGCGTCGTTGAGCCCCGCACTGCCGCGAGGTTCACGCAGTTGCGAATCTCACCTGCCTGGAACGAGGCGACGATCTCGACGACCTCGTCGGCAACGGCATGTTGGGCTTGGCTCGTCGAAGCGCCGATGTGATGGGTCCCGTACACGTTCGGGTGCTGCGCCAACACCGAGACGAACTCAGCCTCTCCTGCCGCCGGCTCGTCCACGAAGACATCGAGTCCAGCCCTGAGTTTCTTCTCGTCGAGCGCGGCAAGCAGGGCCTCCTCGTCGACGAGGTCGCCGCGCGACGTGTTGATCAGGAACGTGCCCGGGCGCACACGCGCTAGGAGCTCTCTCCCGATCAGACCCTTGGTCGTCGGATCGCCTGGAACATGGAAGGAGAGAACGTCACATGCCGCCGCGAGCGCGTGCAGGTCAGGGTGGTAGATGACACCGAGAGCGTCTAGCCGGCGCTTTGCCGCCGCACTGCGGCTTGGCTTGGCAACCGCGTGTACCGCCATGCCAAAGCTGCGGGCGCGCTCGGCAAAGGCAAGCCCGATCGCCCCGATTCCCACGACGCCGACCGCGCGCCCGTACAGGCCGGCGGCTCGCTGGTAGCGCGACTTGTGCCACGTGCCGGCGCGCAGGTCGGTGACGTTGTCCGGGATGTTGCGGTCGAGGGCGAGCAGCAAGCCAAACGCGAGCTCGGCAACAGCCACCGCGTTCTTGCCCGGCACGTTGCACACGTAGACGCCGCGATCGGCTGCGGCCATTACGTCGATGGTGTTGTAGCCCGCACCCGCCCTGATCACCAGCCGAACATCCGATTGCTCGAACACCGCGGCCTCTACCCGCGTGCTGCGAACGATCAGCACATCGATGCCGACGGCCGCCGCAGGGAGCTCGGCAGCGATCAGCTTCGGCTGTAGCTCGCACTCGTGCCCCTGCGTCCGCAGCACTTCACGCTGCGACTCTGGGAACGTATCGGCAAGAAGGATCTTCAAGGGAGGTCGTGCGCTCGTTGCTCGTCGTTATACACGGCACGAGCCGCACGAGCGCTCCTCTCCCTCGCCCTGCGCTGGGTGCAACCCCGGCTGAGCTCCGACACTTAGCCGTCCTGTAGTAGCGCGACTGCGCGGACCGGGGAACCCGTGCCCTGGTCGAGCAGAAGAGGTAGCCCGAAGAAGAGAAACCGCCTGTCGATGAGCTGGTCGAGGTTCGTGAGGTTCTCGGTATTGACAATCCCATACTCGGCGCAGACCATGTGGCCCGAGTACTCAAGGTCGTCGCTATGGTCGATCGCCACCTGGTCGATCGCGATATTCACGACCCCCCTGGTCAGCCAGCCAGACCGCGCCGTCTCGGCTCAACCCCGGATAGGTCTTGATGTACTCCGGATCGGGGTAGAGGCGAGCGCCAGTCCCGGTGTGCAGGCACACGATGTCCCCACGGCGGATCTCCTGTGGACTCGCCTCAACCGCACGCTCGAGAACCTCGCGGGTGAGCCAGTCGGGATGGCGTACGTGGCTGACGTCGATGCAGATCGCCTCGCCATAGAAGAACTCGAGCGGCATCTCGTCGATGTGAGCCCCTCTGGTTCGTACTCGATCGTCGCATCCGTGTGCGTACCCGTGTGCTCGCTCATGAGCCAGTTGTGCGCCTCGAAGCCGAGGTCGCCGCCCCAACGCTTCTTGAAGCCCTCGTGATCTTGGTTCAGGAACTTGTATGGGAGCTGGTGCCCGGGCCAGATGGGCATTCCCTCGTAGGTCTCGATCGTCAGGTCGACGATCCTGATCGACCGCTCAAGGAGATCTGCGCCAAGCTTCGGCGTGGCGATCCCCCACTGCTGTCGAGCTGCCATATCTGCCTACCCCCTCCTTCATTCCAACGTTCAACCGAGACCGCTGCTCGACTGCCGAGGCGCTGCGCAGCCAATCATGCGCTCGGGCTCGTAACCCCAACGTGCACACGACGGCGTGCGTGGTCGGCGAGGGTCACGATGCCGATGGCGGCGAAACGGTCAGCTGGCCGCGGCCGTCGCTCCAGTGATCCTGACGTGCCTCCAGCTGCTGAGGTACACTGAGCCACCGCGATGGTGATCGCTGCCAAGTCCATGGGTCGCCTCGATCTCGTCGGAGAGGCTGCAGCCAGCGTGCTCGACACCGGGATCGAGGACGTCGGCAGCGGAAGGAAGGCGCGCAGCGCCGGGCGCTGAGGAGACCCTGGCACAGAGTCGGTGGGGCAGCAGGCCCGATACGAAGTCCTGGTCACGTTCCCAGCGTTCGATGTCCACGACCCGGAAAGCGCTGGACTGCTGAAGGGCGCTGAGCTCGATGTTCGCTACGCCCCCAAGCACGGTCTGCGCACCCCGGCCGACGTGCGCACGCTCGTTGCGGACGCCGTCGGCGCGATCGCCAGCGACGACCCCTTTGATCGCTCTGTCATCGAATCCGCGGCCGGCCTGCGCATCATTGCTCGAACCGGCGTCGGTACAGACTCGATCGATCTTGCCGCGGCCACGGAGAAGGGGATCGTCGTCACGACAACCCCGGGGCTGAACGAGGAGACCGTCGCAGACCACACCATGGCGCTGATACTCGGTGCCGTGCGCCGAGTTGTCGAGCACGATGCATCGATGCGCCAAGGTAAGTGGGACCGCGTTGGGGCGCTCACGCCGTGGGACCTGCATGGAATAACCGCCGGAATCGTCGGCCTTGGCGCCATCGGGCAGGCAGTGGCACGTCGCCTGCACGGCTTCGACACACGGGTGATCGCCACCGATCCCGTGGTGTCGCCCGGATCCGTTCCCGACGTGACGATGGTCGATCTGGGCGAGCTTCTCGAAACTGCCGACATCGTCTCGCTCCACGTTCCGCTGCGCGAGTCGACCAAAGCCATGATCGGGCACCGAGAGCTGGCTCGCATGAGACCCAACGCGATTCTCATCAACACCTCGCGAGGGGGGGTGATCGACGAGCACGCCCTCGTCGATGCGCTCGTTGCGGGACAGCTGCGCGTGGCAGCCCTCGATGTCTTCGAGACCGAGCCTCCCACATCGTCAAGGCTACTCGAGCTGCCGAACGTGATCCTCACGCCGCATATCGCTGGGCTCTCCGTGAAGTCGAGCAGAGCGGTGATACGGCAAGCGGCGCAGTCTGTCGTCGACCTCTTCCAGGGGCGGACTCCCCACGGCGTCGTCAATCCGGCGGCTCTTGAGCGCCGCTAACCGGAGGTCTCCTCCCCAGAGCAGGTGCGGGAGCTGCGATCATGAGCAGCACCCGCCACTCGCTTCGGGAGCGCGTGAGGTCTGGGGAGATTCTCGTCGGATCCTTGCTCAATCTGGCTTCGCCGCTCACGGCTGAGATCGTGGCGCTTGCTGGTCTTGATTGGGTCGTGATCGATCTCCAGCACGGGCCAGCTGGAGTGCGGCTACCTCTCAATTGACTACGCGAAGAATGCAGGGAGCCTGGGGCACGCTCCTGGAACGTGGAGACCCCAAAGCAGCTCCGCGAGGTTTTGCGTCAGGCTCGGGCAAAGACCAGCGCCTGCGTCAGCGCGGCCAAAGTTGAGAAGCACCGATACTTCCAAGCGAGCGGCGTCTGGAGGGACGTAGCGCCAGCTGAGGCGAGCGGGATGTCGTGACCCAGGAGCGTCGCGCAGGGTGCGTGGCAAGCGTAAGCACCTTCCGACCATGGCGCGCGCCACGCGCTGGCCAACGACGAACGATGCCATCAGGTTGACGGCGATCACCCGCCGCCACGATGCGTCCTGGACCTCGAGGAAGGGCTCCTCGCGAGGAAGGGCTCCTCGCTCCAGGCTGCGGCGTTCGAGATGACAACGTCGAGACGTCCGGCGTCCTCGTAGGCCTCGCGCACTTCCCAACCGCACTCGGCGACCTCCGCGAGATCGGCTGCGATTCGTCGGGGAGCTCCGCCGAGCGCCGTGATCTCGTCGGCGACCCGGTCGAGGCGGTCTTCGAGACAGTCGGCCAGGTAGACACCCGCCGCGCCTCCCGTGCGAAGCACAGTGCCATGGCGCGGCCGATGCCGCTTCCGCCGCCTGTGACGCGGACGACCTTCCCCACGTGACGATCTCGCTCCACCATGTCCTTGTTCCTCGGCAACTGTCTTCCGGGAGTCGATCTGCGCACCTAGTGGCCAGGCTGGCAAGCGAGGAGCGGCCATGGGCAGGCCACAGACGACGTTCGACCGAGCCCCAGTGCCGCTCTGCCCGCGGACGCTTTGTGACAGCAGGGCCGAGGCGCAGCCGCGAGGGCAAAATTACGAGCTCGGCCAAGCCGCCATCGTCGGTCGCGGACGGCCGAGCTCAGGAAGCGAACGCTGTCCGCAACGCGGCAACCGCGTCGTCCATGAGCGCCCGCGCCCGCGGAATGGTGCCTGGCATCCGGAAGGCCGCGTGAATCAGCCCCTCCTGGCACGAGTGCATGATGCGCACGCCCGCGACCTCGAGGCGCGCAGCGTACTCGTTGCCCTCGTCGCAGAGGGGATCGAACTCGACGGTGATGACGCAGCCAGGCGCAACTCCTGCCAGATCCGGTGTTCGTAGAGGACTGGCCCGGGGGTCGAACCCGTGCTCATGACCGTCCGCCCCAAGGTAGTGGTCCCCGTGCCACCGCATCGCGGCGCGGGTGAGACCGTACCCGTCAGCGTACTCATGGTACGACGAGCGCTCGAAGTCGTAGTCGGTGACGGGATAGAACAAGCAGCTGGAGCGCCAAGCGAAGTACCGAGTCGCGGGCGCGCACGGCGACTGCGGCTGCGAGGTTGCCTCCGGCGGAGTCTGCGCCGACCGCGACATTGTCGGCGTCGGCGCCGAGGGACGCCGCGTTCTCGGCGACCCAGGACGTCGCCGCCCAGGCATCTCGAATGCGGCCGGGAAGCGGTGCTCCGGAGCAAGGCAGTAGTCGACCGACACGACGACACACGGCGTCCGCGCCGCAAGGGCACGACCGACGCCGTCGTGCGTGTCGAGGCTCCCGTACACCCAGCCGCCGCCGTGGAAGTACACGAGCACGGGCAGTGGCTCGAGTTCCCTTCAGGTTGGTAGACGCGGAGGAGTAGCGGGCCGCCGGGACCCGGCATGTCCCGACCCTCAACCGCGCCGATCGGGTCGGTTGGCCTAAACAGCTCCGCGGCCGGCGCCGCCACCTGGGCCCGAGCCTGCACGGGTGTCAGCTCCTCGACAGGCCTGGCAACGCCCGTTCGCAGATCCTCAGCCGATGCGTCAAGGTGGGCGCGCGCATCAGGATCGAGAGTCACAGCGGCCCGTGACGACCCGAGGCCGTGGAGGCTCGCAGCCTTGATGCCGGTCGACGGTCGAAAGCCGACGACATTGCCGGCGATTGTAACGTCGCGAGCCAAGCGGTACCCATCGCCTGACGGTTGGTCCTCGGGCCTCCCGTATCTCGAGCAGTGCCGGTGGCCCGGCGGTCACGAGCACTCTAGCCGCCGAGATACGACCGCGCTGTCCGGGCGTACATCTTCACAGCCTGAACGATCGCTTCGGTCGAGACGCTCTCGTTGGGTGCGTGTGCGGCCGTCAGGAGGCCGGGGCCGAAGGAGGGCACGGTCGGGATTCCTGCGGTCAGCTGGAAGTGGGGTGCATCCGTTCCGCCCAGGAACGAGTCCAGCGCGATGGGACGGCCGAGAACTGCCCGGGCCGTCTCGCTGAGACACTCGACGAGAGGATGATCAGCCTAGATCTCGCAGGGCGGCGACCAGGCTCCCAGGGCGATCTCGACGTCCAGACCCTCCACTACTGGCGAGACGTCCATGCTCCGCTCTCCGCCAAGAGCGGCCCAACACGTGGCTACGTCGTGACCGAGCTCGCTCGGAAGCTCCAAGGCGAGCTCGAGGCGAGCTCGAGGCGGATGCTTTCGTCGAGATCTGGTGGGACGACGAGGAGGCGCTCGAGACTGCCACGGAGTCGTCCGAGATGGCGGAGGCATGGGAGGACGTGGCCAACTCCACAAAGACTTCGGGAACGTTCTGGCTCACAAAGGAGCACGCCTCCATCCCGCCGCCGATCTGTGGCCCCGGGACGCTGGGCAAGAGCGCCTGGATCGTCGAGGTCAACGTTCGCCGGCCGCCGGCTCCGGATCCTGAGCCGAGCACGTGGTGACCTCAAGCTCGCCGATCCACGCCGTTTCCTCGCGTCACCCCCGCCTCGTTCGTTACGGGTGAGACGGTGACGGTGGACAGAGGGTTCCCCGCACCCTGAAAGCGGTGTCGCCGAGGCATTCGGCCAGGCCGTGGGCAGGCGTGGGCAACCAGCTCAGAGGAGGAAAGACGGCCACTGAGGCTCGTGCTGAGGCCTGGGCAGCCACACCTGTTTCCGCTCTTGCTGCCGCCGATTCTCCGGCTTCCCTCACACATCATCGTTCCAGACGACGTTGAACCCGACGCGTTCTGAGGGCGAGTTCCTACGACCGAAGGCGTTACAGCGGCGCCCATGGTGACGCAGGACGCTGCCTTTGAAAGTGGGAAAGCCCCGCAAATGCGGGGCTTTCCGGAAGCAGGCCTGTAAGCCGGATTCTGTCGAGGGTGACCATCTATCTGGGTCGCCGGTTCCCCGGCGACTCGAGCAGCGCACCCGGCTCCTCGGCGGGCCGCCTGCTGGCGGAGCCTGTTTCGCCTTGCACCAGGCGGGGTTTGGCGAGCCGCCGTGTCACCACGACGCTGGTGGGCTCTTACCCCACCTTTTCACCCTTACCGCACGACTCATCGCGTGATGCCTCGCATGGCGGTGTCTTTTCTGTGCCACTTTCCGTCGGCTTTCGCCGCCTGGGATTTCCCCAGCGCCCTTGCCCTGCGGTGTCCGGACTTTCCTCGGGCCCCGATGCGGCCCGCGGTCACCCGGCCTGCACGCAACAGTGTACGCGGCCGCAGCGTGCTGCCGCCGTCTCGCGGGGCCGAGATCGTCGCAGACGCGCACCGCCAACACCCGCCGTGAGGGTGCGCCGGAGCGATGCGGTGCCAAAGCGAGCGGTGCTCGGCACTCAAAGCGCCCTGCCTCCCGGGTCGCGCCAGAACCCGCAGCCAGAACCCTCAGAGACGCACCGGAGACTCGCCGCCGGGGTACGGGGGCGCTGCGGAGCCTGTTCACACGAGATCGAGCCATGCCATCTGTCGCTGCCCAGCCACGACTTCAAGCACTGATCCGCACGCGCGGCACTCGACTCGACCGTCGCGCGCGACACTCGTTAACGCTCCACAGGCCAGGCAGGAGGCAACCCTCCCGACACGGAGTGCGCCGAGCTGCTCTGCGAGCGTCATCTCGGCGGCCAGCGCGCTCATAGCTGCCGAAAGACTCCCGTGACCTTTCCGAGGATCTGCACATGCTCGGGATAGAGCGGCTCGTATGCGTCGTTCTCAGGTTGCAGCCTGATGCGCCCTACCTCCCGGAAGAACCGCTTGACGGTGGCCTCGTTAGCCGACTCGTCGGCGCCGACCAGCGCAGCCACGATCTCGCCGTTCTCGACAGTTTGCTGCTGGCGCACAACGAGGTAGTCGTCCTGCAGAATCCCAGCATTGACCATGCTGTCGCCTTGAACGCGCAACAGGAAATCGTCTCCGGCACCGCGCGAGAGCGGCTGCGGCACGGCCACGTAGTCATCGACGTTCTCTTCGGCGAGCAGCGGCCCGCCGGCTGCGATCTGCCCGAGCAGCGGCAGCACGGAGATCTCTTGCGCGATCGAGGCCTCCCTCGTGCGCGCCCGACCCACCAGCTCAAGCGCACGCGGCTTCGTTGGGTTCCGTCTCAGGTAGCCGCCCTTCTCGAGCTTCGCCAGGTGCGCGTGAACGGTCGAGGGCGACGTAAGGCCAACCTCGGCGCCAATTTCGCGCACGGTAGGCGGATAGCCATGCCGCCGCGCATACCTGACGATGAAGTCGTAGATGTCTCGCTGTCGCTTTGACTCCACGAGGGCCTCCTTGAGCCGCTCAGATACGAACGTCTGTTCGCATCAAGCCTAGCAGGCCGAAGGACGCTGTCAAGAGCGCTGAGGCGGCCGCCTGCGCCGCCGATCGCGGCAGCCCCTGGCTGACGACCGTCTCGGCGACTCGACGATGATCTAGAATGACCAAGCTGCGCGCTGGTGGCGGAATTGGTAGACGCGCAAGGTTGAGGGCCTTGTGGCCCCTATGGGCCGTGGAGGTTCAAGTCCTCTCCAGCGCACTGCGAGCTCTGACGGAGCCCGTCGTGCTCGTGCACCGTAGAGCGGGCGCTACAGCAGGTAGAAGAGCCCGATCGTGTTGAGCGCGAAGACGACGGCAACGACCACGGTCACGCGCGTGAGGTTCTTCTCGACGATGTGCTGCCCGCCCTGAGAGGCGGGGGTGAACCCGAAGCCGGTGAAACCCGTATCGCGCCCAGAGTGCATCAGCACGAGCACGATGAGCACGATCGAGACGAGAACGTGCCAGACGGCGAGCGCGATGAGCATGCAGCCAGGATAGCGACCAGGCGAGGGACGAGATCCGGCGGGCCGCTGGAGGCGATTCCGGCACCTGCCCATCCTCGGCAAACAGCCTGTGGAGCACCGCAGCCTCGGGAGTGTCGCAGCCCGTCGAACACCGCGGCCGCTGGAGCACCGCAGTCCTTCGAGTATCGCAGCCCGTCGAGCATCGCGGCCCCTCGAGCATCGCGGCGTTGTTGGGGAAACGCGGCGTCGCTGCGCGGAATTGGCGCAGTCTCGTGACGCTGCTGTGACAGATCGCGCGCAAGGCGTGAACCTTGCTGAGCTACCCTCCCCCAAGTGGTGGGTGAGGGGCGGGCTGCCTTTTGTGGCCAGTGAGGGATTGCGGCGGCAGCGAGACCGTCGGCCGCCGGGCGCCGGCAGGCATCCTGCCATGCAGCAAGCATGGGATTGCAGCCGTCGCTGATCTGACGCCTCAACAGTCACTGATCTGGCGCTTCAGGCGTTCCACTCCCGTCTGCCCTTGCGACAGACGTGCGATTGCGGCAGACCGTGGCGAGTCCCTGGGCTCGGCGCGGCGTCTCAGCAGCTCGGAAGAGGGCGCCCTTGGCGGCCACCGGGAGCGAAGCGTCCGAGGCGAAGCGCGCTCGGGCTGCCGGGCTGTTCTTCACGGTGGCACGGCAGGGTGGCTCTTCGGCAGGCAACTCCCACGGGGCCGGGGCTGCCCAGCGCGCCGCAGTAGCCCCTTCCCAGCAGTTCGCAGTGGCCCCTGCGAACGCTGCCCATCCCTCACCGGCTAGCCCCGCCACGACATCTCACCACAGCTAGGCCGGTCCCACGCCCAACGCCCTACGCGCTTGGCGCGCAGCGACTAGCCGCAGGCGCGCTCGAGCGTGCGCTCGACCCGCGCAGCCTGAAGGCGCAGGTCGTGGTCTGAGGCGGCAATTCGCGCGGCCCCGTTGGGCGAGGGCAGCGCTGCAGCCATCCGAAGCCCCTCGGCGAGCTCCTGAACGTTCAGCGGGTCGACGAGCAGCCCGGCCTCGGGCGGCACGAACTCCGGCGGGCCCCCGATCCGCGTTGCGACAACCGAGCGTTCGCTGGCCATCGCCTCTAGAAGCGCCTGCCCGAAGGGCTCGACGAGGCTTGGCTGGCATACCACGTCAGCCGCCGCGATGTAGTCGGCAACCCGGCGGTGCTCGACAGGACCCTCAACGCGAATCCTCGGCCTTCCCTGCAGGCTTGCCCGCAGCGGGCCGTCGCCGACGAACGCCAGCTGGCCAGCCCCCAAACGCTCGAAGGCTGTCGCGAGGCGCAGCACGTTCTTGCGTTCATCGAGCGTGCCGACACAGAGGTAGAACGGGCCCTCCCCGACCCAGCCAACCGAGCGCCGCCACTCGTCGGGATCCCGATGGACGAAGCGTCGCAGGTCGACCCCGCAGTTGATCACCTCGACCCGGCCCTCGGCCTCGGGGACCTTCGCGACCAGCTCGTCGCGAAGAAAGCGCGAGACAGCGATGACCCTGTCGGATCCGCGCACGGTCAGACGGGTCGCCGCGCGGACCCCAGGGACCGCGCCGATGTTGCGGACATCGAAGCCATGGGCGGTCGTCACGTGCGCCGCGCCGACGCGGCGCGCGGCCACCGCGGCGATTGCCCCCGTTGGGAAGAGGAAGTGCGAGTAGACGACGTCGGGTCGGAAGTCTCGCGCGCGCCTTTGCGCAGCCCGAGCGAGCTCGATGTGGCGGCTCTTGCCGCCCGAGCGCCGGTCGACAACGGCACGCGCAACCTCGTGCCCCCGCTCGGCGAGCTCAAGCTCGATCTGACGGACAAAGACGCCGAGGTCAGGGGCGCTCGCGCCCGGGTACATCTGCGAGACAAGCAGGATTCGCACGAGAACCTGAAGAACCCTTTTCTAGCGGATTGCCCTCAACCATACGGATCAGGGTGTCGGCATGTCCGTTGCGGGCCACCCTGGTGGTGCCTGGGCGTTGTCTTGCCGGGGACCCGCTGCGCGCCGTGTGCCGCAGCACGCGCGAGCCCACCGCCGGGGTCAACACGGACTGCGAGTGCTTCCAGAAGGGCGAAACAGCTGTGGCGCTTGACCCGTTCATGGCTCAGGCACAACCGCCTGGCAGCGCGCAATCCCGGCCGGCTGGCGATCGGTATCGAGCTGCGCGAGGAGTAGTGCGCGCTCACCGCGGACAACACACGCCAACTCGTGCTCGGCGCCTGGCAGGGTTTGGCCAAACTCTCCTGCGCCCCGGGGTTGCCGCTTCACGCGGGGGATGAGCGGAGCAATCACGAGGCAGCCCGGACGAGCCCGTGCAGCACCTACCGCCCATGCTGCGGAGCAGAACGGCGCGGAACCCCGACCCAGAGCGCGTTGCACCATGTACGGCCCGAGCTTCCCAGAGGCCCCGACGATGCAGACCCTCATCGCGTGTCTCTCGCGACGCCCTCGACGTGTGGGTCCGTGCCTCTGGTGCGTGCGCTGAAGAACGTTCTTCCAGGGCGCCGCGAGTCGCTCATCGGCCCGCAGGGCCGGAAGTCTGCCGATGCGAGCTCGCGCCCGTGGGCGCAGGCAAGGGACCCGGTACAGCTTCGCCTCCGCTCGGGCTCCGGCGGGTCGGCGCGCAACTCGAGCCGTTACGACCTACCGGCTGGATACCGTGTTCTCGCGTCCTTTCGCGACGCCTTGGCGGCGCTTGGGAGGCCGCGAGTCGGCTCGGGAGGCACCTCGCACCCGGTGCGCTCTAAAGGCGATCAACCGAGGAGGTAGACGACGTGTATGACGGAGGCGTTATCGACTGCGACGTGCATCACGACTGGCCTTCGCCCGACGCTCTGCTCCCCTACCTGTCGAGCGGCTGGAGGGAGTACGTCGTTGCACCTACTCGCGCCGGCCTGCCGTGCATCCCGCTGACGCCCACTCAGATGTGTCCCAATCCGAACAGGGCGACGCAGCGGCCCGACTCGTTTCCGGCCAACGGCGCGGCCGCCGCCTCCGACTACGAGCTCATGCGGCAGCAGCTTCTCGATCCGTCCCGCATCGAGCGGGCGGTTCTCGACTACGGGCATGGAATGTTCGTCGCAGCGAATCCCAACCCGTACTTCGCCGTCGAGCTGTGCTGTGCCGCGAACGACTGGCCGATCGACCCCTGGCTCGACGGCAAGGACGACCGGCTCTACGGGGCAATCCTCCTGCCGACGCAGACCCTCGAAGAAGCCGCGAAGGAGATCCGTCGAGTCGGCGGGCATCCCCGCATGGTCGAGGCGCTCATGCTCCAGGCCTCGGCAGGAAAGGCGTTCGGACACCCCGTCTACCACCCGATCTACAAAGCCGCGGTCGAGATGAACGTTCCCGTCGCCGTTCACGTCGGCGGCGAGAGCACTCCGCTTCACGGCCTCAGCCCGATGGCGAGCGGAATACCGAACTTCTACTTCGAGGTCCACACACAGGTGGCGCAAGGGATGATGACGCATGTCATGAGCCTGATTGCGCACGGCGTCTTCGAGGAGTTTCCGACGCTGCGAGCCCTGATGGTCGAGTTGACCCTCGCGTGGGTGCCCTGGCTTCTGTGGAGCGTGGACACGGGCTACAAGGGTCTTCGTCGCGAGACGCCGTGGCTAAAGCGTCACCCGAGCGAGTACTTCCACGATCACTTCCGGATGACGACGCAGCCGCTGGACGACTCGCCTGAGCCCGAGCAGGCGATCGAGATCTTCAAGATGTTCGGTGGCGAGGACATCCTCTGTTTTTCGAGCGACTATCCGCACTGGGACGGCGACGAGGTCGACCATGTCGCCAAGCGCCTACCCGCGTCGTAGCTGCCGAAGGTGTTTCGCGAGAACGCGATGGAGCTCTTCGAGTGGTCAGACCCGCCGAGAGCCGACAGCGACGGGCGCCGTTCGGGCCGGTGACCGGCAGCCGTCGGCCCTACGCGCCACGTCCAGGTCCGCCCGCACGCTGGTTCTTCCACTCGGCAAGCGGGTTCTCGCGGCGCCAACGCTCGATGTAGTCGCAGGTCCGCTCGAAGCGAACGCCGGAAATCCCCTTCATGTACTCGATCAGACGCTCGAGCATTATCAGCCGGCTCGCGCGACCGATCACCTGCGGATGGGTGGTGATGTCGAAATACCCGCCAGGGCAGTTGGCGAGCGCATAGTCGAACTCGTCCTGCCACATCGCGCCGACCTCGGCCGGGCTCTTCTGCGCGACGCTCCAGCTCGTGAACTCGAACAGCGGAAAGTCGTCTACAGCCCACTGGAAGGGAGCTGCGATCAGCTCGGACAGCTCGCCGAACTCGTACGGCTCGGTCGTCGACCAGCGGTCGCCCGTGCGTAGGTAGTAGGGGTAGAAGTCGATCGCGTTGAACGAGTGGTCGTAGGAGAAGCCGTACTCAAGGAGCAGGTCGATCGTGATCGGGGTGAAGGGGCGACCCGTGGTTCGATGTCCAACAGGTGTGACGCCCGCCACCGAGTCGAGCGCCTCCAGCCCCCGCTCGATGACGGTTCGCTCCTCGCCCTCATCGAGGATTCCCCCCTCGTGCACCCAGCCGTGGTGCCCGATCTCGTGGCCCTCGTCCCGGATCCGGCGTACGAGATCCGGGTACGCCAGCGCGGTGTGACCGGGGACGTAGAACGACGTCAGGATCTCATGCCTCGCGAGCAGCTCGAGGATGCGAGGCAGCGCGTACGCGCCGAACTCGCCGCGCGACATGTCGGTGAGCGAGCTCGACTGAAGCAGACCGATCCACACCGACATGGCGTCGAAGTCGACGCTCAGGCAGACGGAGAGCCGCGGGCTCTTCATTGTCGCTCGGTTGTGCGGGCTTCGATCTCGTAGAACGACGGCGCCTCGATCAGCTCCA
>JAPOVR010000058.1 GCA_026708005.1 Actinomycetes bacterium | reverse complement strand
GGGACCATCGAGGTACCGCCCGCGCCACCAGCCCTCGAATAGCACCCGCCAGCACCAAAAGCCAAAAAAAGACTTCCCGATTTCCCCTCCCGCGTGCGAGCTGCACACAAAAGCCTGCCACCCAGCGCCTGCGCAGCGGGCCACCTGTAAACAAGCCATAGGCCGCCCCCGACTAGAGGGCCAACCCTAACGCCAAACAGAATTCGTCAATGCGCCCAGTTTGATAGGCCCGCCTAGACTCGAGCCATAAACCTGGGACCGACGGACATGAGCCCGCGCCTGCCGGTGCTGTCTGTTGTTGCGGTCGATGTGTGTGACGGGCTTGGTGGTCTGTCTGTGGTTTTCTTCCCCGCTCCATGGGTCTGCATCCCCACATCCGGGGTCTGCGTATGGCGTCTGCGTGTAGGATGAGCAGGCGGTGAGGGTTCGTGTTCATAGGGCGCCCGGTGGGGGGAAGCGCCCTGGTGTGGTTGGCGGGTTGCGGCTGGTGGTTGCTGCCGTGGTTGTGGTGTTTCTGCTGGCGGCACCGGCGTTTGGGGCGCCGCCGGGGGTGTTTCACGGGGGGGACGGGGCGCGGAGTGTGTTGTATGAGCCGGCGAGGATCGAGGTTGAGGTCGTTGAGGGCACCAGCGGCCGCTGCCTAGCCGCGTTCCGGGTTGATCGGTTCGGGACGAGGCTGCCGGCGATGGGTGTCAAGTTCCTGCTCGACAGCCATCGGCTGTTCTCGGTGTCTGGTCGCGTCTGCACCGACCGGGTGTGGACGAGGGCGCAGGCGATCTGGCGGGGTCTTGTGCCCTCACGAGTGATCCTGAACGAACGCGCGCTCGAGACAGCTTTGGTCGTCGGCCACTTGAGTGCGCTGTCCGGGTCGGCGTCTGCCTATGCGGAGCCGCGCCGCAACTCTGTGTTTCTGGCTGCTGACCATTTGAACCGGGCGGGGCTGCCTGTGTCGGTGGTGTACCGCAACACCGGAGTCGACCCCGTTGAGGGTGTTGTGGCCGCCCGCGAGCTGCTCGACATCGAAGGCGCAGTCGCGCTTGTCGGTGCCCAAGCGAGCGGCGTGACGATCGCAGTCGCCGAACAGGTGACCGCACCGGCGGGGGTGCTGCAGATATCCGCGGTCTCGACGGCTCCGGCGATCAGCCTGCTGGGCGACAACGATTTTCTGTTCCGGACTGCGCTCTCTGACGCGGCCCAGGGTGTTGTGTTGGCTGACCTGGCTGTCGAGCTCGGCTACGAGACAGCCGGTGTCCTCTACATCGACAACCCGTACGGGCAGGGGCTGGCCGCCCGGTTCGCCGAGGCGTTCACCGCCCGGGGCGGCGAGGTGACCGCGACAGTCGCCCACGGCGTCCCCGACAGCTTCATCCCTGAACTCGAAGAAGTGACCGCGGGTAATCCCGATGTGATCATCGCGGCCAGCTACTCGGAGGCCGAGGTGTATCTACGGGAGGCGCTTCAGGAAGGGTACGCGGATACGTTCCTGTTCGTTGACGGGACGAAGATTCCGCAGGGTTTCGCGCGGGTCGGATGGGAGCTGTTGGAGGGCAGCTACGGAACCGGCCCCGGTGTTGACGCGAGCCGCCCAGAAACCCGGGCGTTCGTTGATGCCTACACAGCTGCTTACGGGGAGGAGCCGCCCCGCCAGTTCATGAACGAGACCTATGACGCGGCTGTGCTTGTCGGCTTGGCGGCCGCCCAGGCAGGTACCGTCACCGACGTCGCCCTGATCCGTGACCAGCTCCGCGCTGTGGCGAACCCGCCGGGTGTGGTTGTCGGGCCTGGGGCGGCCGGTGTCAAGCGCGCTCTCCGGTTGATCGCCGAGGGGGTGGATGTCAACTACGAGGGCGCCTCGGGGCCCGTCGACCTTGACGCCAACGGGGACGTTCTGGCCGGGTTTATCGAGGTATGGCGTGTCGAGGACGGGCAGATCGTGCCTGTCCGGCAGGTCCCGGTCGAGCCCGGCCCGGCCGGGGAGGATCCAGGGCCGGCTTTTCCGCCCCGGTCTGACCTGCCCGGGTACACGAAGGCGTTCGTGCAGCAGGCGATCGACCGGTATCGACGTGACGGCCTGCAAGCAACCGTTGACTACTACAACAGCCCGGAAAGCATTGACGGCCAGTGGTACGTGTTCATCGGGGACGAAGAAAGCAACGCGCTGGTCGCCAACGCCGCTGTCCCCGCCTTGGTAGGGCACACAGCGGATCAGATCCGCGGGCCGAGCGGGTATCCGATCGGCGAAATCATCGCGGCTGTCGCTGACGAGGACGGCGGCTGGGTTGACTACACCTTCACCAACCCGGTCTCCGGCAGCGTGGAGACCAAGCACTCCTGGCTGATCACCCACGATGGGCTCCTGTTCGGATCCGGCTGGTACGAACCCGGGCCGTCCAAGTCCGATCCGCCCGAGTACACCCAGGCGTTCGTACAGCAGGCCGTGAGCCTCTACGACGCGCTCGGGCTTGACGCTGCTGTTGGCTACTACAGCAGCCCGGGCAGCGTTGATGGGGAGTGGTACGTGTTCATCGTCGACGCCGAGACCGGGCTAACGGTCGCCCACCCGAATCCGAAGTTCATTGGCCGTGACCCGAGCCTCCGAGTTGACGCGACCGGCTACTTCTACGGCGATGAGCTGCTCGCGGCGACCGAGCAGGGCCGCTGGGTCGACTATGTCCTTGAGAATCCCGAGACAGGCGAGAGCGAGCAGAAACACACCTGGGCCGTCCGCCACGACGGGCTCCTGTTCGCCTCCGGCTGGTACGAACCAACAGCCACCAACCCCTAAACCACCTAGTCTGGCCTGTCCCCCCGAGGCCGGGCCAGGCCCAGAGGGGGCGGCGTGGAGTGTTGCCGGGCGCGTCGGAGCATGTCTTCTCCAAGCTGCCGGTGACCAGAGCTGCTTTGGCGCAGAGACAGGCGGCCGCGGAGGTCACCAAGGCGCCGTGAGGCAAGCGTTGCCGGCGCAAGCGCAAGAAGGGTCAATGTCTCCTCTGCCGCTCAACCAAACGGGACCGCGCTCCTCGTGCGGGCTCCCGCCCAACCAGTACGCTCACGGACAGCGCGACTCCCGGTCCACCAACCGACCCCAACCCGCTCTGGCGTTAATTCTGCAGGAACGCTTGTGCCGCAAGACTACGCGCGAGGCGGCAACCCACGTCCCCCTTGCTTCTGCTCGCCCGCGGCGGCTGCAACGCAACAACACCAGGGGCCCCAACACTGCCCACGACGCCAAACAACAAAAAGAGCCTGGCTGGGCAAACCATTCCGGCCGCACTGACCCAGAAGCGCAGAGGCTGGAACCACTGAAGGCCCCCAAGGGCAGCCCGCCAGACACCGCGCCCTAGCGGGCCTCCGCGAAATCGGGATCTCGCCGATACCCGGCCGTCGGCGACCGGCCCGAAGCCGGCGTCCCGCCCAGCCACGGCCGGCAGGAGACACTCGGGCACTGCAGAGACGCGGGAGCCAAGATCGGCCCACACGATTCGGCTCCGCAGCCCCGGTAATGGGTCTGTCCAGACCCAGTGCCGTAAGGCGGAAACCAGCGTAGTTGGGTCATGTCAGGTGGTTCTGAGGTGCCCTGAGTTCAGCTGGGTTTGGCGCCAAGCCTGGTGCCACGTTTGATGGCTGGACGGGCAACGGAGATCCGAGTAGTGATGCCGGGGACCGCTAGCTGCGCGCTCGCGTTTAGCGGGGGGCAGCTGTGCCGGCACGCTGCAGCCACCGTTACAGGACCCTGTGACAGTGACCTCGGCGGGGGGCGTGGTGCTTGGTTTCCTGTGTCTGTGGGGAGTGGCGAGCATGGTTAGGGTTCGTGCTTTTCTGGGTAAGGTGCCGTGTGGTTCGTTAGGGCGGTCTTGGTTGAATGCTCGGCGGTTGCGCTGGCTGGGTGCTCAGCGCTTTCCGGGGTGGGCTTGGACGCAGAATCAGCCTGTCCCGGGGTTTGGTGTTGCCTGCTGTCGGCGCGGCGGACGCAAGGGAGGGCCGGCCGGGCTGGTGCTGTTTCGGGATGGCGCACCGGCCCTCCGCGGCACCCGTCGCTGACTCGCCTCATCGGGGCCGTCCGGGCGGTCCCGCCAGTAGCAGCAAGGACGGGCCGGGAAGAGCGCGATCCCGCGCTGCCCGGCTGCGCTGCTGGGGCATTTATGCGCATGGGCTCTTGCCGTTGTTTCGGATAGGGGCGACGGCTCCGCCGTTCGCTTACCCGTTTCGGCGGTTAATGGTCAACTTGAGTCCGTTGGACGGAGTTGTCTGTCGGGTTGCGCCGTTTCTGGCCAAGCGTTGCCATGGTTCGGGGGGAGGCCTCCGCACCTGCAAGTGCCGGTGGGTGACCGTGGCGGTCGACAAGGCTGCCTGCGCATCGAGTAGTTTTGGGCGGTGGCTGGTCGGTTTCCTGCGGTTGCGATAGTCGGGGATGG
>JAPOVR010000079.1 GCA_026708005.1 Actinomycetes bacterium | reverse complement strand
CACATCGCCGCGTCCGGACAGAAACCCCGCTAGACCGTCACACACCGTCCCCACAACCCCCAACAACCCCAGCAACCCCCACCCAACCAGGCATCACCCAGGCATCACCACAACACCCATCCACACACCCCACAAACCACCCAAACCCCACCGCTAAGCCAAAAACGCTCAACCAAGCCACACCGCACTTTTGCGTCACGAAACTGTGCCAGCTCCGTGCGGCCATGCTGCCCCGCCAGAGCGATGACCTAACGGCAATGACGACGAAACGGCAACGATGACGCTGCCTGCTACAGCTCGAGCGGCTGTCGTGGCTATCGCGGTGCCGCGCTCCCTGGCTGGTTGCCGTGCATGAGTTGAGCGGGTCGTGCTGTGGTAGGGGCCTGCGTAGACATCGCCAGGGGCCTCACGGCAGACCCGCCTTGCCGACGAAGGCCTGCGCTGCCGCTCGGTCCCCGGCGCGGGCGTTCCCGGTCTCGGGCTTTCGACGTCGTCTCGCGGCCTGCGCTGCTGCTCCGTCCCCGATGCGAGCATTCAGGCTTGATTGCTGCACCGATCCCTCCTCGAGCGAGGGGGAAACGGAGGGAGGACCAGGATGAGGCTCGAGGGAAAGGTCGCGATCATCACGGGGGCAAGCACGGGCATTGGCCGCGCCACCGCCGAGGGCTTCGCGACGGAGGGAGCTCGGCTCGTGGTGAACAGCGAATCCCGCGAGGGACTTGGGGCCCTCGCTGCCCTGGGGGGCTCGGTGAGGGCGGTCGCGGGCGACATCTCCGACGAAGCCGTAGCCCGAGAGCTCGCCGAGACGGCCCGGGGGGGCCTTCGGGCGCATCGACATCCTCGTCAACAACGCGGGGATCTTCTTCTGTGAGGACGTGGCTGACCTGACCGTCGATGAGTGGGATCGCGTCATGGCGGTCAACCTGCGGAGCATGTTCCTCACGTGCAAGCAAGTGATCCCAGCGATGCTCGAGCAGGGAGGTGGCTCGATCGTGAACACCGCGTCGATTTCTGCCTACATCGGCCAGGAGGTGGATGGGCGCTCGAGCGCCGTCTACAACGTCACCAAGGCCGCTGCGAGACAGCTCACGACGTCGTTGGCCTCCCGCTACGCGGGGGGCGGCATCCGCGTCAACGCCGTTGCTCCTGGCTCAACCCGGACAGAGATCATCCGTAGCTGGCGACCTGATTACACAGAGGACGATCTCGATGCCGTTCTACGCCGGCTCTGCGAAGGCGACGCCGCTGGGCCGCGTAGCAGCGCTGGAGGAGCTCGTGAGCGCGATCCTCTTCCTCGCGAGCGATGAGGCGTCGTTCGTCACAGGCGCGACGCTGCCGGTCGACGGTGGCTTTCTCGCCCGCTAGCTGCCACTGCGCCTGCCGTTCGCTTGCCCCGCTTGGGGGCCCGGCCTGCTCTGGCCGTTGTCCCGCGATGCTGTCGCGAGGGTACTGACAGCGCCGCTATCCGAGGCGTGGGTTCGGTGACCCGGCCGCGCTACACTCGCCCTGCTTCAGGCAGATGCGAGGATTCTCCGTCATATCCCCGACCAAGACAGGCAGGACGTGAGTCAGGCGGAGCGCCTCACGGGACCCGCGCACGGCGCCCTGACGCGCGCTGGGCTCCCCGCGCTCTGGGGGCATGATCCTGAGCGCCTCTGGAAGATGCTGCGCTGGGTGGTTCCGCCCTTCTGCCGAACGGTCGCTCCGGGGTACGCCTACGGCGTCGAGAAGATCCCGACGAGCGGAGGCGCGGTTGTCGCTGTCAACCACTTCGGCACGATCGATCCGCCGCTCGTTGGCAGCTACGCGACACGAACGATCTACTTCATGTCGAAGGACGAGCTCGTCGACATGCCGTGGATCGGCGAGCTGATTCGCTGGACCGGCGCCTTTTCGGTCAGGCGCGGTGAAGGCGACCGCGATGCCCTCCGCCTTGCCCGCTGGCTCGTGCGGGAGGGGCACGTCCTCGGCATGTTCGCCGAGGGCACACGGCAGCCTTTTGGCTACCCAGGGCGATCACATCGCGGGACGGTGATGATCGCGATGAGCGAGAACGTCCCGCTCGTCCCGTGCGGGATCGACACGTTCGGCTGGCGCATAAACCGCCGTCGCCGATGCTGCGTGGTGTGGGGCCGGCCGCTGGCGCTCGACGACCTGCCGTGCAACAGCCAGGGCTACAAGGCGGGCGCCGAGCGACTAGACGCGGTGCTGCTGCGTCTCTGGCGGCAGGCTGCCCAAGCAATCGTCGACGAATTCCCGAGAAGGCTGCAGGACGGGACGCCGCGTGTGCCCGGGCAGATGCCGTGGCGAGCCCACTACTCGCAGGCTCAGCCATGGCCGGCCGAGCCGTGGGCCGCCGGCCCGCTGGGTGTGATCTTCCAACCTTCGGAATACCTTTGCGAGCCGCTGGACGACGGCGGAAAAGGCGCCGGGTCGGTCGAGCGGTAGATCCCATGAAGAAGCCAAACGCGATCCTGGCCGGCTACGGGACGTCGATCTTCGAGGTCATGTCTCGGCTCGCCGTCGAGCACGACGCGATCAACCTCGGACAGGGCTTTCCCGACGACCGCGGCCCGCCGGACGTGCTTCAGGCAGCGGCCGACGCGGTGCTCGACGGCCCCAACCAGTACCCGCCGATGCTTGGTATCCCGGCGTTGCGCCAGGCCGTCGCCGAGCATGCTGGGCGCTTCTACGACCTCGAGGTCGACTGGAAGACCCAGGTGATGGTGACGTCAGGAGCCACCGAAGCCCTTGCGGCCTCGCTGTTAGGGCTGATCGAGCCGGGGGATGAGGTCGTTCTGCTCGAGCCGCTCTACGATTCGTACCTCCCCATCGTCCGACGCGCGGGCGGCCAAGCGCGGCTTGTGCGCACCGAGCCGCCCGACCGGTCGCTCCCCCGCGAGGCGCTGGCATCCGCGTTCAGCGACCGCACGAAGCTCGTCCTCCTCAACAGCCCATGGAATCCGGCAGGGCGAGTGCTCAGCCGCGATGAGCTCGAGTTGATCGCATCGCTGGTCGAGGAGTACGACACCTATGCGGTGTGCGACGAGGTCTACGAGCACCTGCTCTTCGACGGGCGGCCGCACATCCCGCTCATGACGCTCCCGCGGATGGCCGACCGGTGTGTCCGCATTGGTTCGGCGGGCAAGACGTTCTCGCTCACCGGCTGGAAGGTCGGTTACATCACCGGGGCTCCGTCCTTGCTGACCCCAATCGCGAAGGCCCATCAGTTCGTCGTGTTCACGACGCCGCCGAACCTGCAGTACGCCGTGGCTCACGGGCTCGGCAAGGAGGGCGCGTACTTCTACGCCCTCGCGTCAGATCTCCAGGCGAAGCGGGACCGCTTCGGCTCTGGTTTGGCCGCTCTCGGGTTCGAGGTTCTCCCCTGCCACGGCACCTACTTCATCAGCGTCGACCTCCGCTCGGTCGGCTTCGAGGGCGACGACGTTGACTTCTGTCGTGCGATCACGACCGAGGCCCGCGTCGCGGCGGTGCCCATGAGCGCCTTCTACGAGATCGAGCCGCCTCGCCACTTCGTTCGCTTCTCGTTCTGCAAGCGCAACGAGGTACTCGACGAGGCACTCGCCCGGCTGCGCCGCTACTTCCGCGGATGAGCTAACCTCCGCGGGGGCTGACCGAGCAGCCGCTTCGCCCGGCCGACGCGATGTTGTCGTGATCGCTCGGCGGCGGCTGCATGTGCGGGCGCTGGACGGTCGGGCTGACTCCAGACCGCTCGTCTCTCCTCGTCTCTCCTTGGGCAGAGATGGGGCTCGCCGGAGTCTCGCGTCGCTCGGCGGTGGGCGCGAGACTGCCTTGGGAGCGCGGCGCTCCGCGGCTCGCTCCGGAGCAGCATCGGTCCCGGCCTGACGTACTCGGGGCAGGGGTGCAGGCCGGGAGCGCAGAGGCTCCTCGCTGCCCTTCCGCGAGCTACGACCACGTCTGCGTCGCTGCCGGGAGGACTGCCTCGCCGAGTTGGCGTGGGCAGCCGATGCGAATTGACGCGTGGGCAGCCGAGGCGAGTTGGTGCAGGGGCGACCAGGCTGATTTGAAGTAGGAGCGGCCGCGCTGAGTTGACCTATGAACAGCGTACGAGCACTTTGCTGCACAGCCGCGCTGAGCGGGTACACTTTCATGACACTTCTGTGACAGGCCGTGCGCAAGCTGCACGCTTTTTGGGGCTACCCTCCCCCGGGTGGTGGGTGAGGGAGGGGTTATCTTACGTCTTGCGCGGCGGGCCGGTGCGGCGCCCGGGCGACCCCGCTGGTCAGGTCGGGCGGTGAGCGGTCCCGAACGGTAGATCACGCGGCAGGTTCGGGCGTGCCTGGGAGTGAGGAGCCGAGCCGAAGATTCCCACTGCTCCGCTGGAGCAGGTTCAGGCGTGTCTGGGAGCAAGACCCGCCAGCACACGATCCCATCCCGTCGCATAAGACGGCTTGAGCGCGCTGTCGGGAGAGCCCTCAGCCCGCGGCCGGACGCGGGCGATCC
>JAPOVR010000083.1 GCA_026708005.1 Actinomycetes bacterium | reverse complement strand
CCGGCGCTGCAAACCGCGACATCCGGCGGCAGGCTCGCGTTGAGCGCCGCCGCGGCGCGATCGGCCGGAGCACCGCCGTCGGCAAGCACGCTCGCAACCTGACCGGTCGCGTGAACGCCCGCATCGGTCCGGCCGGCAACGGCGAGCTCGCGCCATTTGGGGAAAACCTGGTCGAGGGCCTCGCGCAGAACGCCCTCGACCGTCCTCTGCCCCGGCTGACGGGCCCAGCCTGCGAAGTCCGTTCCGTCGTACTCCAGCGTCAGCTTGAGGATCGGCACAGCGGAGGGGCTGCAGCGAGCGCGCCCGGCCTCGACCGGACTCGGCGGCGCGGCCTACTCGGTGTCGGCCGGCGCCGCAGCGACGGCGGGCGAAGGGCTCTCAGGCCTGTGATCGACGAACTCCAGGTACGCCATGGGCGCCGCATCCCCCGGCCGCGGCCCGAGCTTGACCACGCGTGTATAGCCACCCGGCCTATCCTCAAAGCGCGGCGCGACGAACTCGAAGAGCTCGTTGACGATCCACTTGTCGCGAAGCTGAGCGATCACGTGGCGCCGCGCGGCGAGATCACCCCGCTTGCCGAGCGTGACGAGGCGCTCGACGTACGGTCGCACCGCCTTCGCTTTCGCCTCGGTCGTCTTGATCCGGCCATGCTCGATCAACGATGCGGCCAGGTTGGCGTACATCGCCTTGCGATGCGCTGAGTCACGTCCAAGCTTCTTACCGGCCCGCCGGTGGCGCATGTCCTCGACGCTACTCCTCGCGCAGGGTCAGACTGTGAGCGGCGAGAATCTCGCACACCTCTTCGATCGACTTCTTACCGAAGTTCGGGATGGCGGCAAGCTCATCCTGGGACTTCGCGACCAGATCACCGATCGTCTCGATGCCGACGCGCTTGAGACAGTTGTAGCTGCGAACGCCGAGCTCGAGCTCCTCGATCGGGAAGTTCTCCATCCCCCTCGCATGCGGGATCTCTTCCTCGCCCTCGACGACCGGCCCCCCGAAGCCCTCGATACGCTCGACATCGGTGAAGATCGCAAGCTGTCGAATCAGGAGCTCAGCGGCGGTTGCGATCGCGTCTCGTGGGTCGATCGACCCGTCGGTCGTGATGTCGAGCAGGAGCTTGTCGTAGTCGGTGCGCTGGCCGACGCGTGCAGCCTCGACTTCGTATGAGACGCGACGCACCGGCGAGAACATTGCATCGACGGGGATGACGCCGATCGCGTGCTCAGGAGCCTTGTTGAGCTCGGCTGGCACATAGCCGCGACCGCGCCCAATCGTCAGCGTCATCTCGAGACGCCCCCGTCCGGAGAGCTCGGCGATCCGCAGGTCGCCGTTCAGGATCTCGAGGTCGGCCGTCGTCTCGATGTCCGCCGCCGTGACGGTGCCCGGCCCCTCCTTCTCGAGCCGAACATCGA
Organism: Actinomycetes bacterium; assembly: GCA_026708005.1. Classification (GTDB taxonomy): domain Bacteria; phylum Actinomycetota; class Thermoleophilia; order Gaiellales; family Gaiellaceae; genus JAPOVR01. The sequence continues at coordinate 54,089 of JAPOVR010000083.1, read as the reverse complement.
TCTCGGGTGACTCGCCGTGGAGGCGACAGATCACGCCCTTGAGGTTGAGGATGATGTCGATCACATCTTCTCGCACGCCGGGGAGCGTCGAGAACTCGTGCACGACACCCTCGATCTTCACCGAGGTCACCGCCGCGCCTTCAAGCGACGAGAGGAGGACCCGCCGGAGCGAGTTTCCGAACGTGTGCCCGAAGCCGCGGTCGAGTGGCTCGATCGCGAAGACGCCGCGATTCTCCGCGACCTCCTCCCGGGCGATCTTGGGAGTCTGGAAATCCATCAGGCTTGCTGCGCTGCTCATCTGTCCCTTCTATCTCGCACTCATCTCGGCTATCTCGAGTACAGCTCGACGATGAGCTGCTCCTCGACCGGCGCGTCGATCTCGTCACGCTCGGGTGGCTTCAGAACGGTCGCTGAAAGGTTGTCGTGGTCGGCCTGCAGCCAGGCTGGCACTGAGGCCGTGAGGTCGGTCGCGTCGCGAACGACGGACTCGATTGGGCTCCTGGACTTGAGCAACACGACGTCGTCCGGCTTGAGCTGGAAGCTCGGAATGTTCACGCGGCGGCCGTTGACCTGGAAGTGGCCGTGCCGGATGATCTGGCGAGCCTGCGAGCGGGAGGACGCGAACCCGAGCCGGTAGACGACATTGTCGAGACGCATCTCCAGGAGCCGCAGCAGCTGCTCGCCGGTGACTCCAGACTGGCGAGCCGCCTTCTTGTAGTAGTTGCGGAACTGCCGCTCGAATATTCCGTAGAAGCGGCGCGCCTTCTGCTTCTCACGGAGCTGGAGGAGGTATTCGGACTGCTTGATCCGCCCCCGACCGTGCTCGCCAGGCGGATAGCTGCGGCGCTCGATCGCGCACTTCTCGGTCAGGCAACGCTCGCCCTTCAAGAAGAGCTTCACACCCTCGCGGCGGCACTGCTTGCACTTCGGGCCTAGATCTCGTGCCACCGTGCCTCGTCTCCCCGAACCCTCGCGCTCAGACTCGACGGCGCTTCTTCGGCCGAACGCCATTGTGCGCGTGCGGCGTCACGTCCTTGACCCCAATGATCTCGAGGCCGGCCGCCTGAAGCGAGCGGATGGCGGTCTCGCGGCCGGAGCCTGGACCCTTGACGAAAACCTCGACCTTCTGGAGCCCATGCTCGAGGCCCTTGCGCGCACACGCATCAGCAGTGACCTGCGCTGCAAACGGCGTGGACTTGCGCGAGCCCCTGAACCCGGCCGAGCCGGCGCTCTCCCAGACGATCACGTTACCTTCCCGATCGGTGAGGGTCACGATCGTGTTGTTGAACGACGTCTTGATGTGCGCCTGCCCGACGGCGACGTTCTTCTTGACACGCCGGCGCGCGCGTCCCTTCGACTGTCTGCGGGGCGGGGCCATCTAGATCGTTCGGGGGAACCTCGTGGCGGAGGCAGGCACAGCTAGACAGCCTTCTTTTTCCCACGGCCGACGGTCTTCTTCGAGCCCTTTCGCGACCGGGCGTTCGTCTTGGTGCGCTGTCCACGAACTGGCAGGCCGCGCCGATGGCGCAGACCCCGGTAGGCACCGATCTCCATCAGCCGCTTGATCGCCTGTGAGTTCTCGCGGCGGAGATCTCCCTCGACCTGGAGGTTGTCATCGATATAGCCGCGCAGCTTCGTGATCTCTTCGTCTGTGAGGTCGCGCACCTTCTCATCAAGCGAGAGTCCGAGCTGCGAACACACCTTCCGCGCCGAGGATGACCCGATGCCGTAGATGTACGTCAGCGCAACCTCGAGCCGCTTGTCGCGGGGGAGGTTGACGCCTGCTATGCGTGCCATCGAGCGGTCTCCGCTATCCCTGCCGCTGCTTGTGCCTGGGGTTGGCGCAGATCACGAAGACCTTCCCGCCTCGCCGGATGACACGGCAGCGCTCGCACATCGGCTTGACGGACGGACGAACTTTCATGAGCGCATGCGAGCCATGGTTCTCTGATCTCTACCGGTCTCCTATCAAGCACCCAACCCGGTCTTGGTCAGGCCGAGATGTCTCGAATCGTGACAAAGAAAGACACGCCGAAGCCGTGTTGGCTCGGCCGCGCTTCCTCATTCTACCACAGGAGAGCCGGCAAGCTCGGCTGGGCGCGTCTCCGGCTCGGTGAGCATCCTCGGCCCCTCGTCGGTGATCGCGACCGTATGCTCGAAGTGCGCCGAGAGCGACGAGTCGACTGTGAGGATCGACCAGCCATCGTCTGCGAGGGCGACCTCGGCGCCGCCCGCCGTGATCATCGGCTCGATCGCGATCGTCGTGCCCACCCGAAGCTCGGCGCCGCAGCCGCGCGTACCGAAGTTGGGAACCTGCGGCTCCTCGTGCATACTGCGCCCAACGCCGTGACCGACCAGCGTCCGGACGACCGAGAACCCGGCCGACTCGGTGACGCTCTGAACAGCCGCCGACACATCGCCCACCCGCCCACCAGGAAGGGCGGCGTCGATTCCCGCTCCGAGAGCTTCACGGCAGATCGAGAGAAGCCGCTTCGCCTTGTCGGTGATCTCGCCGACGGGAAACGTCCATGCGCTGTCGGCGACGAACCCGTCGAGCGTGACGCCGACATCAATGGAGAGGATGTCCCCCTCCTGCACCTCATAGGCCCCAGGGATACCGTGCACGACCATAGCGTTCGGCGACGTACAGATCGACGCAGGAAAGCCGCGGTAGCCCTTGAAGGCCGGGACGCCGCCCTGGCCGCGAATGTACTCCTCGGCGAGCCAGTCGAGGTCGCGGGTGGCAACCCCTGGACGGATCTCTGAGCGGAGCAGCGCGAGCGTCGCGGCGACGATCTCGCCGGCGGCAGCCATCTTCTCGATATCGCGGGCAGACTTGAGGACGATCACCGCGTCACCGGCCCGAGAACCGCTTCGACCGCTGCGTACACCTCAACGACCGAACGGGAAGCATCGACGGTGGCCAGCACACCGCGCTCACGGTAGTACTCGGTCAGCGGACGTGTGCTCTCGCGCCAGACGGTGAACCGATGCTGGATCACCTCGGGGTCGTCATCGGCCCGGGTTTCCCCCTCGGCCCGCCCAGCGAGACGGAGAACCGCCTCCTCCTCGTCGAGCTCGAACTCGAGCGCCACCGCCAGCCGGCGGTTGATTCCGACGAGCATCTCGTCCAGCGCCTCGGCTTGCGGGATGGTGCGCGGGAAGCCATCGAGAATGAATCCCGTGCGGGTATCGGGCTCTTCGAGTCGCTCGCGAATCACCTCGACAATGAGCTCGTCAGGAACGAGATCGCCGCGCTCCATAATCGGCTTCACCCGCTCGCCGAGCCGGCTGCCCGAGGCGACCGCACCGCGCAGCACCTCTCCGGTCGAGATCTGGGGAACACCGTGTGCCAGCTCGATGCGCTTCGCCTGAGTCCCCTTGCCAGCGCCTGGCGGGCCAAGGAGAACGATGTCGAGCGGGACGGTCACCGGGTTGCGCGGGAGGCTGGCCGTTGACGGGCAGGCGATGCCCTGCTGCCGGCAAGGCGCACACCGCCCTACCTCAAGAAACCCTCGTAGTGCCGCATCATCATCTGCGATTCCATCTGCCGCATCGTGTCGAGCGCCACGCCGACCACAATCAGGATCGTCGTGCCTCCAAGCGCGGCCGAGGTTGCCTGGTCGAACCCCCCGTAGCGGATGGCGAGCACCGGAATCGACGCCACGAGCGCGAGCCACAGCGCGCCCGGCAGCGTCAGCCGCGTCAGCACGCGATCGAGATACTGCGCAGTCGGCGGGCCCGGTCTGATACCGGGAATGTAGCCGCCGTGCTTGCGTAAGTTGTCTGCTTGGTCAACAGGATTGAACTGAACCGCCGTATAGAAGTACGTGAAGATGACGATGAAGGCGGCCTGCACGATCACATACGTCCAGTCGGTCGGCAGGAAGTTCTCGTTGATGAACGCCTGCGTGCTCGGGAAGAACTGGGCAACCGTCGGCGGGAACGCCATGATCGCCGCCGCGAAGATGATCGGAATCACGCCGGCCATGTTCACACGAAGGGGCATGTACGTCGACCCGCCCGTCGACATCCGGCGCCCGACCTGCCGCTTCGCGTACTGGATCGGGATCTTGCGCTGACCCTCCTGCACGAAGACGACAGCGACGATGATCGCTAGGCCGAGGATCGGGAACATCAGCCGCTCGTAGGGGTCGCTGTCGAACCAGATCCGGATTCCGCCCGGCGCGCCCGCGAGGATCGACGCGAAGATGAGCAGCGAGATACCGTTGCCGATGCCGCGCTTGGTGATCAGCTCGCCCATCCACATGAGGAGTGCGGTCGCCGCGGTCAGAGACATGATGATCAGAACCAGCCGCCCCGGGGTGAGCTCGAGCGCCCCCTGCCGGTTGAAGAGGTAGGCGAATCCCGCGGACTGCACCGCGGCAAGGCCAACGGTCGAGTAGCGTGTGTACTGGTTGATCTTGGCCGTCCCCGACTCGCCCTCCTTCTGGAGCTGCTCGAGGTGCGGGATGACGACGGTCAGGAGCTGCATGATGATCGACGCCGTGATGTAGGGCGCGATCCCGAGCGCGAACAGGGCGAACTGGGACAGGGCTCCGCCAGAGAAGATGTTCAGCAGGCTCAGGATCGTGCCCGACTGCTGGTTGAAGTAGCTCTGGACCGCCTCGGAGTCGACGCCGGGCGCGGGGATCCAGCTGCCAAGCCGGTAGAGCGCGAGGATCATGGCTGTGAACAGCAGCCGGCGCCGTAGCTCCGGCACCTTCCACGCGTTGGTCAGCCAGTCGAACACGCCGACCTACTCCTGGCTCGATGGCTCGCCGCCCGGCCCCTCAGCCGAAGGCTCGGCCGCCTCCTCACCGCCAGCGGGAGCGGGCGGCGCGCTCTCGGAGAACCGTCCAGCTCGGCGCCGCTTCTGCCGCGGGGGCTTGAGCTCGACGACGGATCCGCCCGCGGCCTCGATCTTGAGACGGGCCGAATCCGAAAAGCGGTGAGCGGTGATGGAGAGCTGCTTGGAGAGCTCGCCGTCGCCAAGGATCTTGACGTCAACCCGCAGGTGCGTGACCAGGCCCTTCTCGACCATGGCATCGAGCGTGACCTCGTCGCCGTCGCCGAAGACGCGCTGCAGCTCCCGCACGTTGACGGCCTGCGTCGAGGTGCGATGAGGTCCGACGGGGAGCGCATCCTTCGAGGTCGACCCGCGCAGCTTCGGCAGCCGCATGTGGATCGGCATCTGGCCGCCCTCGAAGCTGGCCGGCAGCTTGTGTGAGCCCGACCGTGACTTCTGACCCTTGATACCTCGACCACAGTAGCGGCCGTGCCCCGAGCCTTGTCCGCGGCCCACGCGCTTGCGGGGCTTGCGGCCGGTCGCCGGCTTCAGGTTCGAGAGCGACAGCTCGCGATCGGGCACAGCGGCCCCGTCGGGATCCGGCGGTTTTCGTGAGGAGGCCATGACCGGTACCTACGCGACTTCCTCGATCGTGACCAGATGCCGCACCTTCCGGAGCATACCGACGAGCTCCGGACTCTCGTCCCGCTCGACCGAGCGTCCGATGCCGAGCAGACCAAGAGCCCGGAGCGTTCCCCGGTGCTTGCCCTGCTGGCCGATCGTGCTACGAGTCTGGGTTATCTTGAGCCGCTTCGTCATCGGTGGTCTTCCTCACGGGCAGGATCTCCTCGATCGTCTTTCCACGAATACGCGCGACCTCCTCAGGCCGCTGCAGAGACTGCAGCGCGTTGACCGTGGCATTCAGCATGTTGATGGGGTTCGTCGTGCCCAGGCTCTTCGCGAGGATGTCACGAATGCCTCCGAGCTCGAGAACCGCTCGAACGCCGCCTCCCGCGATCACGCCGGTGCCGGGGCTGGCTGGCCGCAGCAACACGCGCGCAGCATCGAACTCGCCGATGATCCGATGGGTGATCGTCTGGCCGTGCTTCGGAATCTGGAACAGGTTCTTCTTGGCATCGTCGACGGCCTTCGAGATCGCGAGGGGGACCTCGCGTGCCTTGCCATAGCCGACACCCACGCGATCGACCTCGTCTCCGATGACCACGAGGGCGGTGAACGAGAACCGTCGCCCGCCCTTTACGACCTTCGCCACGCGGTTGATCTCGACAACACGCTCTTTGAGCTCTCGCTCGGATGCGACGTCCGCACTGCTCAAAACTCGAGTCCTCCTTCTCGGGCAGCTTCGGCAAGCGCCTTCACGCGCCCGTGGTATAGGTAGCCGCCGCGGTCGAAGACGGCCTGCCGGATGCCCGCTGACTGCGCGCGCTCGGCGAGCAGCTTGCCGACCGCAGCGGCTTGGTCGGTCTTCGAGCCCGAGAAGCCGCTCCTGCGAAGCGTGATCCAGTCGGCGGAGACGAGCGTGTGTCCCGCCTCGTCGTCGACGAGCTGGGCGAAGACACCGCGGTTCGAGCGAAACACGCCCAGCCGGGGGCGCTCGGCCGTCCCGGCTACCTTGCGGCGAACGCGCCGATGCCGCGCGAGGCGACGCTCCAGGCCGCTTCGCCTCCTCATGCCCGCTTCCCGATCTTGCGGCGCACGTACTCGCCGGCGTAGCGGATGCCCTTGCCCTTATAGGGCTCCGGCGGCCGGACCGCCCGGATGTCGGCAGCCAGCTGCCCGACCTGCTGCTTGTCGATGCCCTTGACCACGATCGTCGCGGGCTGGGGCAGCTCGAACGTGATTCCAGCGGGGGCGTCGATCTTGACCGAGTGGGAGAAGCCGACGGCCAGCTCGAGTCCGTTCCCGCTCTGCGTCACCCGGTAGCCGACCCCGTGGACCTCGAGACGCTTCTCGAAGCCCTTGGTCACACCCTCGACCATGTTTGCCACAAGCGTCCGCGTCAGTCCGTGCAGCGCGCGGTCCTCGCCCCGCTCGGTCGGGCGCGTGACGATGACCTCAGCGTCCCGCTGCTCGACTGTCATGCGCGCAGGAACGTGCTGGTCAAGCTCGCCGAGCGGGCCCTTGACATGGACGCGCCCGTGCCCGATCGACACCTCAACGCCAGCAGGCACCGGAACTGGGGTGTGCCCGATTCGACTCACCGCACGCCCGCCTGCAGGAGGAAGCGCCCGTTACCAAACAAAGCAGATCACCTCGCCGCCGACGCCAAGCTCCTGTGCCTGCCGCCCCGTCACGATCCCGCGCGAGGTCGACATGATCGCGGTCCCCATGCCTCCGAGCACCTTCGGGAGCCGATCCTTGCGCGCGTAGATGCGATGCCCTGGCTTTGAGACGCGTGTGAGGTCGGTGATGACGCGCTGACGGTCCTCTCGGTACTTGAGCTTGATCACCAGCGTGTCGAAGCTCTCGCCGCGCGCGATCTCGTAGTCCTTGATGTAGCCCTCTTCCTTCAGCAAGCGCGCGATCTCCGTCTTCATGCGGGACGCGGGCATCTCGGCCTGATCGTGAAGCGCCCGGTTCGCGTTGCGGATGCGCGTCAACATGTCGGCGACGGGATCGGTCAGCATCGAGGCACCCCCTTCAGAGCCACGGTGCCAGCGCCGCTAGAGAGAACGAGGCCTACCATGACGACTTCGTCATGCCGGGAATCACCCCGTCGTGCGCGAGCTGCCGCAGGCAGATGCGGCAGACGCCGAACTTGCGGTACACGGCGCGCGGCCGCCCGCAGCGGGTGCAGCGTGTGTACGCCCGCGTCTTGTACTTGGCGGGCCGGGCAGCTTTCGCGATCAGGCTCTTCTTCGCCATGAATCTCCTCGCTACTCCGACTGGAACGGCAGGCCAAGCTCACGGAGGAGGGCAAGGGCCTCCTCATCGCCGGCTGCGCTCGTACAGATGGTGACGTCGAGCCCACGCACAGCGTCGACATCGTCGTAGTCGATCTCCGGAAAGATGATCTGCTCGCGGATGCCGAGCGAGTAGTTGCCTCGTCCATCAAAGCTCCGTACCGAGAGCCCACGGAAATCGCGGATGCGCGGCAGCGCGATCGAGGCGAGCCGGTCGAGGAACTCGTACATCCTCGTGCCGCGCAGCGTGACCCGCGCACCGACCGGCATGCCTTCGCGGATCTTGAAGCCCGCGACCGACTTCCGCGCCCGGCGGACCTGGGCACGCTGACCCGCGATCAGGCTGAGCTGATCGATGGCCGCATCCAACGCCTTCGCGTTCGTCTTCGCGTCTCCGACACCCATGTTCAGCGTGATCTTCGAGACGCGCGGGACCTGCATGATCGAGCTCAGGCCGAGCTGCTCCCGCAAAAGCGCCCTGGTCTCGGTCTCGAACTGGGCCTTCAGGCGGGGCAAGTAGCCGCCGTCACGCACGGTCGACCTCCTCCCGACACTCCGCACGGCTGCAGACGCGCACCTTGCCAAGACCGTCCTTCTTCTCCCTCACAGCGTAGGCGACACGCGTCGGCCGATCACAGCCCGGGCAGACAACCATGACGTTGGCGGCCCTGAGCGGGTTCGCAAGATCGACGATGCCGCCCTCCTTGAAGGCCTGCTGGCCCATGCGGCCCGAGTCGCGCAACACCTTGGGCTTCTGGTGCTTCTTCGCGACGTTCAGGTTCTCGACGAGCACGCGCCCTTCCCTCGGATACGCCTCGAGCACGCGGCCCCGTCTGCCCCGATCCTTCCCCGTCATGACCTGCACGATGTCGCCGACCATGATGCGCAGACGAGGCGCCTTCTGCCGCCCCTTGCTCCTTGCCATCAGAGCACCTCCGAGGCCAGGCTCACGATCTTCATGAAGTTCTTCTCGCGGAGCTCGCGGGCAACAGGGCCGAAGATGCGGGTACCGCGCGGGTTGAGCTGAGGGTCGATGATCACCGCGGCGTTCTCAGCAAAGGCGATCGACGTGCCGTCGTCCCGCGAGAACGGCTTCTTGGTGCGCACGATGACGGCCCGAACGACCTCGCCCTTCTTTACGGCCCCGTGGGGGGTCGCAGTCTTGACCGTCGCGACGATGACGTCGCCCACCCGCGCGTACCGTCTCGCTGAGCCGCCGAGAACGCGGATGCACAGGATCTCTCGCGCACCCGTGTTGTCGGCGACGCGGAGGCGCGACTCCTGCTGAATCACGGCGTGCTCCTTGCGCAGCCCGGGCTGTCAACAAACGCAGCACCCATGGGTCACTTCGCGACCTCGATAACCTCGGCCAGGCGCCACGACTTCAGCTTGGACATGGGCCGTGTCTCCACGATCCGGACCCGATCGCCGACCCCGGCCGCGTTGCGGGTGTCGTGCGCATGGAGCTTCCGGGAGCGGCGCACGACCTTGCCGTACCTCGGGTGAGGCAAGACAAGCTCGACCCGCACGACAATCGTCTTGTCGGCGGCAGCCGACACGACCACGCCCGTGCGTTCTCGAGGGCGGCGCCGCTCGCGCTCAGGCTTGGACAGCCGAACGATCGGCTTGCGCTTGGCCGGGCGCTTGGCGGCCGCTCTGGCCTTCTTGGCCGCCCGCCGCCTCACCTTGAGCTCGCGCTGCTGCGCCTTCGTCCGCCGACGCTTCGCGGGAGCAGCGGCAGGGGCCAACTCCTCGCGGTCGGCAGGCTCGCCGAAAGCGGAGCTGCCAGCCTCGGCATCGGGCGCGTCGGGCGGCTGCTCGTCTGGTGGCTGCTCATCGAGCGGCCGCTCGTCGGGCGGCTCTCCGGTCTTCGGCTCAGCGTGCTCTGGTGCCATCTAGCGTCTCCCGAGGCTGTGGGCGCGCTCGACCTGGACGGTGAGGATACGAGCGATCTCGCGCTTCGTCAGTCCAAGCTGCGCGACGTTCTCGAGCGCCCCAGTCGCGGCCTGGAACCGCAGGTTGAACAGCTCCTCTCTGCACTCGGCAAGCTGGTCTCCCAACTCGTCGTCGCTGAGGTTGCGCAGCTCCTTAGCCCTCAAAGAGATCAGCCTCCCGCTTCACGAACTTCGTCTTGACCGGCAGCTTCATGCTCGCGAGCCTGAGAGCCTCACGAGCCAGCTGCTCCGACACACCCGAGAGCTCGAACATCACCCGGCCAGGCCGCACAACCGCGACCCAGAACTCCGGTGAGCCCTTCCCTGAGCCCATGCGGGTCTCAGCTGGCTTCTGCGTGACCGGCTTGTCCGGGAACAGGTTGATCCAGACCTTGCCGCCACGCTTGATCTTCCGAGTCATCGCAACGCGCGCCGCCTCGATCTGACGGTTTGTGATCCAGGCCGGCTCAAGAGCCTTGAGCCCGTAGTCGCCGTGCGTGACCTGCAGCCGCCCCTTTGCCGCGCCCCGCCGGCGACCGCGATGCTGGCGACGGTACTTCGTGCGCTTCGGCATTAGCATCAGGACTCACCGTCCGTGGGAGTGCTCGGCGGCGCATCGCCGCTCGGCTTGGCTTTGCTGCTCGGCTTGGCCTTGCGGGGACGTGACTTGGCCTCGTCCGGCGCTTGCTCCGGCGGTTTCGCAGAAGCGGTGCCCTGTTCCTTCGCTGGGGAGGCGGCGCGACGGCTGCCACCATGGCTGCCGCCTCGAGCCGGCTCTTCCGCTGGCCCGTCCACCTCCTGGGCGCCGCGCCCGCGCCCTGGGCGGCGGCGCTGGCGCACAGGCCCAAGACCCTCACGATCGGGAGCGCCGCGGCGTCCCTCCCGGCCTGCGCCCTGACGCTCGCGACCGCCGCGCCGGCGCGCCTGATCCTGCTCACCGAGACGTCCGGCCGCACCCGCGCGCTCCTCGACTCCCTGGTAGCCCTCGGGCATGATCTCGCCCTTGTTGATCCACACCTTGACCCCGATGCGCCCTGCGGTCGTCCTGGCCTCGGCGAAGCCGTAGTCGATGTCGGCCCGCAAAGTGTGCAGCGGAACCCGCCCTTCCGAGTAGGACTCCTTCCGCGACATCTCACCGCCGCCGAGCCGACCGCCGCACACGATCTTGACCCCCTGAGCGCCCGAGCGCATCGCCGCGGCGAGCGAGCGTTTCATCGCGCGCCGGAAGCTGACACGGTTCTGGAGCTGCTCGGCCACCGACTGAGCGACGAGCTTTGCATCGAGCTCGGGCCGCTTGATCTCGTTGATGTTGATGTGGACGCTCTTCCGGGTGAGCGCATGGATCTCGCGCCGCAGCGCATCCACCTCTGAACCCGACTTGCCGATGACGATGCCCGGCCTGGCCGTGTAGATGTCGATGGTGATGCGCTGCTTGTCCTTCTGGACACGGATGTCCGACAGCCCCGCGTGTCCCAGCTTCGAGTAGATGTGATCGCGAATGCGAATGTCCTCGGCCAGGTACGCCGAGAACTCCTTCTTCCCCGTGTACCAGTTGGACTTCCAGTCATGGATGATTCCGACGCGCAATCCGCCAGGATGAACCTTCTGTCCCACTAGCTCCCCTTCTCCTCATCGTCCGGTCTGCCCGCCTCGTCCTCATCCGCGGCCTCAGGCGGCTCGGCGACGGCCGCAGCCTCAGTCGCCTCATCGGACCCGCCCGACTCCTCTGCGAGCGAGCCCGCAGGCGCGTCCTGATCGGCCGGCGGCTCGGCGGCGGTCCTGTCGGCCTCCGCGGCCGTCCCGGCACCGTCGCCCGCCTGCGCCGGCTCCTCGAGACCGCGCTTTCGCCGCTCCACCCCGATCTGCGCCTGGACCGTCGTGCGGGTATCGGCCGCCGCGACGCGAGCCAGAGCCGCATCGTCGAGCTCGGGCAGGCGAGCAACGACCTCCTTCGCCGTGCTGCCCGCATACCCCTCGTAGGGCTCCCCCGCATCGTTCTCGGCCGCAGGCGCCTCATCGGACCCGCCCGACTCCTCTGCGAGCGAGCCCGCAGGCGCGTCCTGATCGGCCGGCGGCTCGGCGGCGGTCCTGTCGGCCTCCGCGGCCGTCCCGGCACCGTCGCCCGCCTGCGCCGGCTCCTCGAGACCGCGCTTTCGCCGCTCCACCCCGATCTGCGCCTGGACCGTCGTGCGGGTATCGGCCGCCGCGACGCGAGCCAGAGCCGCATCGTCGAGCTCGGGCAGGCGAGCAACGACCTCCTTCGCCGTGCTGCCCGCATACCCCTCGTAGGGCTCCCCCGTATCGTCCTCGGCCCCATCCGCCTCGACGTCAGGGGCCGCCTCTTCAACATCTCCAACGGCTGCGTCCACCACATCGGCATCAGGCGGGAGTATCGGCACGAGCTCACTCGACTCGTCCCAGAGCTCGGGCGGCTCGCTCAGGCCGATGAAGATGTGGCACGTCGGCTTGCGTATCCGCCCGACGCGCCCGCGTGCCCGCGGCCGGTACCGCTTGAGGGTTGGGCCCTGGCCGACGTGCGCCTCGGCCACGACGAGCTCATCGCTGGTCAGCCCGTAGTTCGCCTCGGCGTTGGCGGCCGCCGAGGAGAGCACCTTCTCGACATCCTTGGCGCCCGCCTGCGTCATGAACGCGAGCACCGTGCGCGCCACGGGAACCGAGAGCCCCCGGATCTCGTCAACGACAAGCTTGACCTTGCGCGGCGAGCGACGGACGTACCGCGCCTCCGCACGGACTTGCCAGGGCGCCTGGGCAACAGCCACGGAGCCTCTACCTCTTCACCGTCGTCTGGCGATCGCCGGCGTGACCACGGAAGATCCTGGTCGGCGCGAACTCGCCGAGCTTGTGGCCGACCATCGATTCGGAGATGAAGATCGGGTTGTGCTTTCGACCGTCATGGACGGCAATCGTGTGCCCGACCATCTCCGGAAAGATCGTTGAGGAGCGCGACCACGTGCGCACGATCCTCTTCTCGCCGGTCTTGTTCAGCGCTTCGACCCGGGCCATGAGCCGCTCCTGCACGTACGGGCCCTTCTTGCTCGATCGAGACATCGTGCGCTCGCTCCCCTCTAGCGCCGCTCGCGGCCGCGTCGCCGGCCGCGGATGATCAGGCGGTCCGATTGCTTGCGCTTGCGCCGAGTGCGCTTGCCGAGGGTCGGCACGCCCCACGGGGTCACGGGATGCCGGCCGCCCTTCGACTTCCCCTCCCCGCCGCCGTGCGGGTGGTCGACGGGGTTCATGGCAGAACCGCGCACGCTGGGCCGCTTGCCCAGCCACCTGCTGCGGCCCGCCTTACCGCTCCTCACGTTCTCGTGGTCGAGGTTGCCGACCTGCCCCACCGTCGCACGACAGCTCAGCGGAACGCGGCGCATCTCGCCTGACGGCAGTCGGAGTACCGCGTGCGGGCCGTCCTTCGCGACAAGCTGGATGCCCGAGCCGGCGCTGCGGGCCAGCTGGCCGCCGCGGCCCGGCTTGAGCTCGACGTTGTGGATGAGCGTGCCGGTCGGGATGCTTGCGAGCGGAAGCGCATTGCCTGGCCGGATGTCGGCCTCGGGGCCGGACTCGACCATGTGGCCCACCTGGATGCCAGCAGGCGCGAGAATGTACGCCTTCGCACCGTCGCGATAGTGCAGGAGCGCAATCCGGGCGGAGCGGTTTGGGTCGTACTCGACTGCCGCAACCCGCGCCGGGACGCCGTCCTTGCGCCGCTTGAAGTCGATCACGCGATAGCGGCGCTTATGGCCGCCGCCTCGATGGCGTGTCGTGATGCGCCCATAGTTGTTGCGCCCGCCCTTCCTGGGAAGCGGCGCGACGAGCGTCTTCTCAGGCTCGGTCTTCGTGATCTCGTCGAACGATGAGACCGACCGAAGCCGCCTGCCAGGACTCGTTGGCTTGTAGTGACGGAGTGCCATCAGACGTTTGCCACGTCGAAGATGTCGATCTTGTCGCCCTCGCGAAGCTTCACGATCGCTTTCTTCCAGCCTCGACGGGTCCCGGCGTGGAGGCCGCGCCGCTTGGGCTTCGGTGGCACCTTGAGGACATTCACGCGCTCGACCTTGACATCGAAGAGCTCCTCGACGGCCTGGCGCACCTGCGTCTTGTGCGCTTTGGGGTGCACCTTGAACGAGTACTTGTTGTCGGCGATCAGGCTGTAGCTCTTCTCGGAGACGACCGGAGCCAGCAGGACCTTCCGCGGATCGAGTCCCAGGCTCACCGTGCGCGCCTCTCAATCTCTGGGAGCGCACCCTGGCTCACGAGGACGCTGCGCGCCCAGGCCAGATCGCGAACCTCCAAGCTCCCCGACGTCGTGACCGCCACCCGCCTCAGGTTGCCGAAGGACTTCGCCAGCGTGTCCTCCTCTGCGCTGCACACGACCAGCAGGGGCAGCTCTGGCTTCCAGTAGTCGACCAGGCCGGCCGCCGTCTTCGTGGACGGGGTGTCGAGGCCGGAGGCCTCCACGACGGCGAGGGTCTCCGCGCCCGCGTGGGAAGACAGAGCACCCCGCAGCGCGCTGCGGTGAGCCTTCCGATTCATCTTCACTGTGAACGAGCGCATGGCCGGCGGAAACGCCAGCCCACCGCCCACGAACTGCGGCGCGCGGATCGTCCCCTGCCGGGCGCGTCCCGTGCCCTTCTGCCTCCACGGCTTCGAGCCGCCTCCCGCCACCTGGCCGCGGCTCTTGGTCCCCCGAGTCCCGGCGCGGGCCGCCGCAGCCTCGGCGCGAACCGCCTCGTGGATGAGATGCGGCTTCAGCTCGGCACCAAACACGTCCGCTTTGAGCTTGACCTGGCTGGAGGCGATGCCGTCAAGGCCGACCAGAGGAGCGTTGATGGTGGCCGCCGCTGCCATCGCTCAGGAGTCCTCCCGGACGACGACGATGCCGTTTCGGGCGCCTGGCACAGACCCGGACACGAGCAGGGTGTTGTGCTCGGGGTCGCTCTCAACGACCGTGAGCCCACGCTGGGTGAACCGTTGCGAGCCCATCTGGCCGGCCATCCGGATTCCCTTGAAGACCCGCGATGGTGTCGCGGAGGCGCCAACCGAGCCGGGCTGACGAACGTTGTGAGAGCCGTGCGTCTTGGGACCTCGTCCAAACCGGTGGCGCTTGATCGTGCCCTGGAAGCCCTTCCCAATCGTCACCCCGGTGACCTTGACGGAGTCGCCAGGCTCGAACGCCGACACCGTCACCGTGTCGCCCTCTGACAGCTCATGCGGGCCGCGCACCTCGACGAGCTTGCGATGCGGTTCGACGCCAGCCCGCTTCAGGTGTCCGAGCTCGGGCCGGTTGAGCTTGCGCTCTGAGACCTGCTCGAACGCGAGCTGCACGGCTTCGTAGCCGTCGTTCTCCTCGGTGCGCACCTGCACGACCGGGCACGGGCCAGCCTCGATGACGGTCACCGAGGTGAGCCCACCAGTCTCCTGATCGAAGACCTGGGTCATGCCGATCTTGCGCCCGACGATGCCCTTCACAGCGCCCCTCCGGGGCAACCACCAGGTTCACCTGGCCGCCGTCTGTGGGCTACGGGCAGCATCAGAGCTTGATCTCGATGTCGACGCCGGCCGGCAGGTCGAGCCGCATGAGGCTGTCGACGGTCTTCGGGGTGGGCGAGTGGATGTCGATGAGCCGCTTGTGGGTCCGGATCTCGAAGTGCTCCCGGGAGTCCTTGTCCTTGAACGGGCTACGAATGACCGTGTAGACGTTCTTCTCGGTCGGAAGAGGAACAGGTCCAGTCACGCTCGCACCCGTGCGCTGGGCCGTGTCGACAATCGACTGGGCCGCGCGATCGAGTTGGGAATGGTCATAGCCCTTTAGTCGGATTCGGATCTTCTGTTGTGCCACTCTCGAGTTCCTGCTCGCGCCTCGGCGATGGCCTGCCCGCCGTCCGCCCCACGCACCCGCCGGCAGCAGCGGAAACGCGCACAGGCGGCGGCCGGTGCCTCAGACCGCGTGCGCCTTGGCTACGTGATGACCTCCGTGACGACGCCCGCCCCAACCGTTCGTCCACCCTCTCGGACGGCGAAGCGGAGGCCTTCGTCCATCGCGATCGGCTGGATGAGCTGGACGTCCATATTCGTGTTGTCGCCGGGCATAACCATCTCCTGCCCGCCGGGCAACCCGATCGATCCGGTCACATCGGTCGTTCGGAAGTAGAACTGCGGTCGGTAGCCGTTGAAGAACGGCGTGTGCCGGCCGCCCTCGTCCTTCGAGAGGACGTAGACCTCGGCCTTGAAGTGCGTATGGGGCGTGATCGATCCCGGCTTGGCCAGCACCTGTCCGCGCTCGACCTCGTCGCGCTTCGTGCCGCGCAGCAGCGCTCCGATGTTGTCGCCTGCCTGCCCCTCGTCGAGGAGCTTCTGGAACATCTCGACGCCGGTGACGACCGTCTTGTCGGTCTCGTCCTTGATGCCGACGATCTCGACGTCCTCGCCGACCGTGATCTGACCCTGCTCCACACGGCCCGTGACGACCGTCCCGCGACCGGTGATCGTGAAGACGTCTTCGATCGGCATCAAGAAGGGCTTGTCGATCTCGCGCACCGGCTCGGGCACGTACGCGTCGACCGCGTCAGTGAGCTCCAGGATCTTCGGAACCCACTCCTCGTCTCCCTCCAGCGCCTTCAGGGCGGATACCCGGACAACCGGAACATCGTCGCCGGGGAAGTCGTACTTCGAGAGGAGCTCCCGTACCTCCATCTCGACGAGCTCGAGCAGCTCCTCGTCGTCGACCATGTCGGCCTTGTTCAGGGCGACCACGATGTAAGGAACGTTGACCTGGCGAGCGAGCAGCACGTGCTCGCGGGTCTGCGGCATCGGGCCATCTGCCGCCGAGACCACGAGGATGGCGCCATCCATCTGGGCTGCCCCGGTGATCATGTTCTTGATGTAGTCCGCGTGCCCGGGGCAGTCGACGTGGGCGTAGTGACGGTTGTCCGTCTCGTACTCGACGTGCGCGGTCGCGATGGTGATGCCGCGCTCGCGCTCCTCGGGAGCCTTGTCGATCTGATCGAAGCCGGTTTCCGTCGTTCCTGTACCCCTCTCCGCCAGAACCTTCGTAATCGCCGCCGTGAGCGTCGTCTTCCCATGGTCGATATGCCCGATGGTTCCGACGTTGATATGCGGCTTGTTGCGCTCGAACTTCTCCTTCGCCATTCCTTCCTCCGTGAGCGGGGTTGTTACGAACCGTGGACCGCGGCGACGATCTCGCTCGCGATGGACTGCGGTACCTCGGCATACCGGTCGAACTGCATCGTGAACGTGGCACGACCCTGCGTCATCGACCTGACATCGGTTGCGTAGCCGAACATGGCGGCGAGCGGGACCCGTGCGGTGATGATCTGGCCCTTGCCTCGAGGCTCGAAGCCCTCGATCTGACCGCGGCGGGCGTTCAAATCGCCCATCACGTCGCCGAGGTAGTCGTCCGGCGTGACGACCTCAACCGACATCACGGGCTCGAGCAGGCAAGGGTTGGCCCGGCCGAGAGCGTTCCGGATCGCTTTCGACCCAGCGACCTTGAAAGCCACCTCGCTCGAGTCGACATCGTGGTAGGAGCCATCGACGAGCCGGACACGAACGTCAACGACCGGGAACCCTGCGAGGGTTCCCGACTCGAGCGCCTCCTGAATGCCGGCATCCACCGACGGCACGTACTCGCGGGGCACGACGCCCCCGGTGGTCTTGTCCTCGAACTCGTAGCCGCCGCCTGCTGCCATGGGGTCGACGTCGATGACGACATGCCCGAACTGGCCGCGGCCGCCAGTCTGACGGACGAATCGCCCCTCGACCCTCTCGACCGGCCGCCTGATCGTCTCCCGGTAGGCGACCTGCGGGCGACCGATGTTTGCGTCCACGCCGAACTCGCGTGTCAGGCGGTCGACGATGATCTCGAGGTGCAGCTCGCCCATGCCTGAGATCAGGGTCTGCCCCGTCTCCTCGTCGGAGCGCACGAGGAACGTCGGATCCTCATCGGACAGCCGTTGGAGCGCCTGCGAGAGCCGGTCTTGATCGGCCTGGGTCTTGGGCTCGATCGCAACGGCGATGACGGGCTCGGGGAACGTCATCGCCTCGAGCAGGATCGGCTTGGTGCCGACCGCCAGCGTGTCCCCTGTCGTCGTTCTCTTCAGGCCGACGGCTGCGACAATCGAGCCCGCGCCCGCCGAGGACACCTCCTCGCGGTGGTTCGCATGCATGAGCAGCAGGCGGCCGATGCGCTCGGTCCTGCCGTTCGAGACGTTGAGCACCCGCTCGCCGGCTGCGACGCTGCCCGAGTAGACGCGGAAGTACGTCAGCCGTCCGACATACGGATCGCTCATGACCTTGAACGCGAGCGCAGCGAACGGCTCGGTGTCTGACGGGGCGCGGGAGAGCACGTCGCGGCTGGCGGGATCGGTTCCGCTGACGGCGGGAACATCGATCGGGCTCGGCAGGTAGTCGCACACCGCATCCAACACTGGCTGCACACCCTTGTTCTTGAAGGCCGAGCCGCACAGGATGGGCGTGATCTCGACGGCGAGCGTCGCCCGTCGCACGGCTCGCCGCACCAGCTCCGGCGTCACGGCACTCTCGTTCGTCAGGTAGGTCTCGAGCAGCGTCTCGTCGTGCTCGGCAACGGCGTCGATCAGCTGGTGGCGATAGGCGGCGGCCTGCTCACGGAGCTCGTTCGGGATCTCGATGATCTCGATCTCGGTGCCCAGCGTGTCGGCCCACACGACGCCCTGCATCTCGACGAGATCGATGACCCCGCGGAAATGCTCCTCGCTGCCGATCGGGAGCTGGATCGGCACGGGGCGCGCGCCGAGACGATCGACCATCGACTGAACGCTGGCGAAGAAATCCGCGCCGGCGCGGTCCATCTTGTTGATGAACGCGATCCGCGGCACGCCGTAGCGATCGGCCTGGCGCCAGACGGTTTCGGACTGGGGCTCGACCCCGGCAACCGCATCGAAGACGGCGATCGCGCTGTCGAGCACACGGATGCTGCGCTCGACCTCGACCGTGAAGTCCACGTGCCCAGGCGTATCAATTATGTTCACGCGGAAGCCGCGCCACAGTGCGGTTGTGGCCGCCGAGGTGATCGTGATACCTCGCTCCTGCTCTTGCTCCATCCAGTCCATGACCGCCGCGCCGTCGTGAACCTCGCCGAGCTTGTGCGTGCGGCCCGTGTAGTAGAGGATGCGCTCGGTCGTGGTTGTCTTGCCCGCGTCGATATGGGCCATGATTCCGATGTTCCGGACGCGGCCGACTCCGATCTCGTGTGTCTCCAAGCGCTCTTCCCTCTCAGCCACGTTCGCCATGCGTGCTCACCACCGATAGTGGGCGAACGCCTTGTTGGCCTGCGCCATCCGATAGAGGTCGTCCTTCCGCTTGAACGCACCGCCCTGCTGCTCGAGCGCATCGAGGATCTCGCCGCAGAGGCGGTGGGACATCGTCTTCTCGCGCCGCTCGCGCGAGAACTGGACGAGCCACCGCACCGCAAGGGTGCGCGCGCGCCGCTGCGGTACCTCGACGGGCACCTGGTAGGTCGCCCCGCCAACGCGCCGTGAGCGCACCTCGAGGACAGGCGTCAGCGTCTTGACCGACTGCTCCAGCACCTCGACCGGCGGGCGACCCGTGCGTTCGGCGACGCGTTCGAGCGCCTCGTAGACGATCCGCTCGGCAGTTGACTTCTTGCCGTCGAGCATGACCTTGTTGATCACCTGCGCCACGAGCTTCGACGCATAGTGAGCGTCGGACTCATGCGGACGGATCTGAACCCCTGAGCGACG
The DNA here is from genome assembly GCA_026708005.1 of Actinomycetes bacterium. Taxonomy (GTDB): domain Bacteria; phylum Actinomycetota; class Thermoleophilia; order Gaiellales; family Gaiellaceae; genus JAPOVR01. The sequence goes on along the minus strand of JAPOVR010000083.1, from coordinate 34,663 downwards.
TGGCACTGCGTCTCCCTACGAGCCGCGCTTGGCGCCGTACTTCGACCGTGCTTGGCGTCGGTCTGCAACCCCAGCGGTGTCGAGCGCTGAGCGAATGACCTTGTAGCGAATACCGGGCAGATCCTTCACGCGGCCGCCGCGGATCAAGACGACCGAGTGCTCCTGCAGATTGTGGCCCTCGCCGGGAATGTACGCGGTGACCTCCATCCCGTTGGTCAACCGAATGCGCGCCACCTTACGAAGCGCCGAGTTCGGCTTCTTCGGAGTCGTCGTGTAGACGCGCGTGCAGACACCACGCTTCTGCGGTGCTCCGCGGAGCGCGGGGGTTTTCATCTTCGACGGCTTCGGACGGCGTCCGAGCCGGACGAGTTGGTTGACAGTCGGCAAGAGTAGCCCCCGGTTGCTTCGGGTTTCTTGTTGCTGAACGCGAGAAAGTCCGGCACGGGCGCGCCGCGCCGAACCGCAGGAATCGTACCAAAACCACGTCAAAAAGCGAGGAGCAAATCGAGGGACCGCCTACGCACCCCGCTCAGCCCCCGCGTATCGCAGCCCACGTGGGGCGTGGAAGTGGCTCATGGGCCGTCTCGCTCGATCCCCCGGCTAGCCCGCCCGCCACACCCGGCCTGTGAGCGCGACGCGCGCGGAACCCGTTCACCGCCTGCCCTGCGCACCGGGCGGCGGCAGCGGCTCGGCGCCGGGTGTCTTTTCGAGCCGTGTCTGCTTGGAACAGCTGAGCCGCGCGTCTCGGGGCCGCCCCGAGCCACCACCCACCTTTGAGGATAGCGGGCTCAACCCTGCCGTAGAGGCCCCAGTCTGCGCCGGGTGTTCAACGCGACCGTGCCAACCTGCACACACGAGCACGGGCTGCGCCGTGAGCGGCGAGGGCCCGCGCCCGTCGCAGGACGGGACCCAGCGGGACAGCGTCAGCTGGAAACCGATCAGGCCCGTGCCCGCCGAAGGACGGAGCGCCTGACTTCGATCCCCGCGCTGAGGGGGCCGCCGCGCCTGAATGGGTTGCTCGATGCTCCCGCCCCACAGAGCACATCGCGACCCGGGCGGCGGGTCCGACCACCAGGCCCGATAGCCGGACGCACGGGCGCCATTGGAGGCGTTCGCTATTGTCAGCGTGCGGCTGTTCCCCGACGCAACGTGGCAGGAGTGGTGCTCTTCGACACGATTTCCGATATGGGCCTGTGGCTCGGCATTGGGGCTGCAGCATTCGCGGCCACGGCCGTGTCGCTCCTGCTCGTGCTCGTCGTGCGCGGCCGCCAGGACGACGCGAGGCGCCTCGAGGCTGCGCTGCGGGAATCGAGCGATCGCCTGGAGGAAACTCTGGCGAGCATCACGAGCGCGCTGGAGCTCGCTCGGGTTGACATCGAGCAGCTGCATCGCCTGGGCGAGATCGGCGGCTCAATCGACCTTGACGACGTCCTTGAGCGCACGCTCAAGGCGGCCAGCTCGCTGGAGCTCGTCGACGCGGCGATGATCGTCATACCCGACGATGGCCAACCGGTTGTGGCAACGATCGGGCTCTCGGATCAGGAAGCTCGCGCACACTCGCCGTCCGCGCCGCTCGACGGCCCGCTGCACGCGGTGGACGTCGACGACCACGACGCAGGCGAGCGACGCTTCTCCGGCGGCCAGATCAGGGGCGGCCACACTCTCGCCCTGCGAGAGGGAACCGGTGAGGCAATCGGAGCGCTCGCCGTCTACTGGCGAGACGTAGATCGGGAGCTCGACGGCGAGCACCGCTCAGAGCTCGAGCAGCTCGCGGCGACTGCCGCTCGCGCGCTCGAGAACGCCTCCAGATTCCGGGAAGCCCGTCAGCTCGCCGACCTCGACTCGCTGACCGGGCTGCACAACTACCGCTTCTTCCACGAGACCCTCGCACGTGAGGTCGCTCGCGCGCACCGCTACGGGCGACGTCTCGCCCTGATCCTCCTCGACGTCGATGATCTCAAGGCGGTCAACTCCCGGGCCGGCCACCTGGCCGGCGACGCTGTCCTCGCCGTGGCGGCCGCCCGAGTGCAGGGCGCCGTGCGCGGCACCGACATCGCCGGCCGCGTCGGCGGCGACGAGCTTGCGGTGATCCTGCCCGAGTCGGGGCTACGCGACGCCGAGAACCTCTATGCGCGCCTCCAGGGCTCCGTGGCGTCGCAGCAGGAGAGTGATGCTGCTATCCGGCTCTCGGCAGGCATCGCCGAGCTGCGTCGCAGTGAGGGCGAAGCCGCGCTCTTCGAGCGCGCCGACGCTGCGCTGTACGAGGCCAAGCGCATGGGCAAGGGACGCTCGATCAGCTCGAGGCCGGCGCACGACAGTGCGCCTGGCTCGGCGAGCAGGGGCGACGGGCGCCGCGCGGGCGGATCGCGCTCGTAGAGATCGCCGCCATCCACCACACGCCCGCGCCCCCGGCTGCCCCGAGGAACGCCGGGCGCGTCTAGTCGCCGGAGCTTGAGGCTGTGCCGTCGCCGTCTGCTGCCCCGAGCGCCCCGCTGTCCTCCACACCGCCGAGTTCGAGGCTGCCCAGATCGCCGTCCCGGCCGATCTCCTTCAGCGCAGCGAGGAGCTCCTCCTCGGCGCGCGGCCTCGCGTAGGCGCTCAGCGGCACGTCGTCGCTGGGGCCGATCTCGATGGAGCGGTACTTCTTCAGCCCAGTCGCCGCTGGGATCAGCTTACCGATGATCACGTTCTCCTTGAGGCCGACGAGGCGGTCGACCTTGCCCTCGATGGCAGCATCGGTCAGCACCTTCGTCGTCTCCTGGAACGACGCCGCCGACAGGAATGACTCGGTCGCAAGCGAGGCCTTCGTGATCCCAAGGATGATGGGCTCGCTCGTGGCTGGCACGCCTCCCTCTTCCTTCATGCGCTGGTTCTCGCGCTCCAGCACGACGCGATCGACGAGCTGGCCCGGCAGGAGATCAGTATCTCCGGCCTGGTCGACCCTGACCTTCTTCATCATCTGGCGCACGATCAGCTCGATGTGCTTGTCGTGGATGTCGACGCCCTGCGAGCGGTACACCTTCTGGACCTCGTCCACGAGGTAGAGCTCGGTCGCAGTCGACCCCTTCAGCTCGAGCAGATCCGTCGGGTTGAGCGAGCCTTCGTCGAGCGGCTGGCCGGCGGTCACCTCCTCGCCGTTGACGACGAGCAGGCGCGTCCGCCGCGGAAACGAGTAGGGGATCTCGGCCGGCGCGTCGTCCTTGCCGGGATCGTTGGGGATGAGGTTGACCTTGGGCCCCCGATCTGTCTCCTCGATCTCGACCCGGCCGTCCGCCTTGGCGAGGCTCGCGGCGCCCTTGGGGTTTCGGGCCTCGAAGATCTCGACGACTCGCGGGAGACCGTGCGTGATGTCGGCGCCGGCCACACCGCCGGTGTGGAACGTCCGCATCGTCAGCTGCGTCCCCGGCTCACCGATCGACTGTGCAGCGATGATGCCGATCGCATCACCGATCTCCGTCATCTCGTCGGTCGCGAGGAAGCGACCGTAGCAGCTGCGGCACACACCGAGCTCGCTGAGACACTTCAGCACCGAGCGGATGGCAAGCTGGTAGGTCGCGGCCGCGTCACCGAGCTCCTCGGCAATCCAGGTAAGCCCAACCGTGGTCTCGCCCCTGATCTCATCGGTGCGGGGCGGGCTCGAGGAGAGAGCCGTCACGGCTCCCTTCGCGACGATCACGGTCTTCCCGGGCGCCCCGTTCTTGAGCGGACGACGCACGTCGGTCGCCAGCACACGGCCGGCGAGGGAGTCGTCGATGCCCCCGTCGCGCCCAATGAGCGGGCGGAGGATGTAGCCGTCTGTGCCGCAGTCCTCGGTGCGGACAATCACGTCCTGTGCAACGTCCACGAGGCGGCGGGTGAGGTAGCCGGAATCGGCGGTCCGGAGCGCGGTGTCGGCCAGTCCCTTACGCGCGCCGTGGGTTGAGATGAAGTACTCAAGCACCGTCAGGCCTTCCATGAAGTTGGCCTTGATGGGCCGCTCGATAATCTCGCCCTTCGGGTTGGCCATCAGGCCGCGCATACCGGCGAGCTGGCGAATCTGCTTGAACGATCCGCGCGCGCCCGAGTTGGCCATCATGTAGATGGGATTCAGCTTCCAGAGCGTTTCCTCCATCGCGTTGCCGACGGCATCGGTTGCTTCGGTCCACACCTTGACGATCGCCTCGTGCCGCTCCTCCTCGGTGATCAGACCCCGGAGGTAGTCGCGCTCAATCGCCTGCACGCGATCCTCGTAGCCCTCGAGAATCGCGTCCTTCGCCGGCGGCACCACGATGTCGTTCTTCCCGACCGTGACACCGCCCTTCGTCGCGTAATCGAACCCGAGCTGCTTGACCTTGTCGAGCACTCCCCCCAGACGCTGCGCCCCGAACTCATCGACGAGGCGGGCGATGAACTCCGACATCTCCTTCTTCCCGAGCGTGCGGTTCTCGAAGGCCAGCTTGTCCCGATCGAAGTCCTCGCCGAGCGCGATCTCGAGCGAGCGGGCGACCTCCTCGTTGAAGAGGACACGGCCCGCAGTCGTCAGGATGCGGCCGCCGTTCAGCCGATACTCGATCGGATCCTGCAAGGCGATCTGGCCACCCTCGTAGGCCAGGGTGACCTCGTCCTCGCCGGCGAAGAACTGCGGATGCTCCTCGAGCTTCTCGACATCCATGACATCGAGGTCGTCGGCCGCGTAGGTGAGGTAGTAGCCGCCCATCACCATGTCCTGCGTCGGCGTGACGAGCGCGCGCCCGTGGGCAGGGGAGAGGATGTTGTTCGCCGAGATCATGAGAATCCGCGCCTCTGCCTGGGCCTCCGCCGACAGCGGTACGTGCACCGCCATCTGGTCGCCGTCGAAATCGGCATTGAACGCGTGGCAGACGAGCGGATGGATCTGGATAGCCTTGCCTTCGACGAGGACCGGCTCGAACGCCTGGATACCGAGGCGGTGGAGTGTCGGTGCGCGATTCAGCATCACGGGGTGCTCGGCGATGACCTCCTCGAGCACATCCCATACCTCCGGCACCATGGACTCGACGTACTTCTTCGCTGCCTTGATGTTCTGCACCGACTTGCGCTCGACAAGCCGACTCATGATGAACGGCTTGAAGAGCTCGAGCGCCATCAGCTTGGGGAGACCGCACTGGTGCAGCCTGAGCTTCGGCCCCGCGACGATCACCGATCGGCCCGAGTAGTCGACGCGCTTGCCGAGCAGGTTCTGGCGGAAGCGGCCCTGCTTGCCTTTCAGCATGTCCGAGAGCGACTTCAGCGCGCGGTTGCCGGGACCCGTGACGGCGCGGCCGCGACGCCCGTTGTCGAACAGCGCATCGACCGCTTCCTGGAGCATCCGCTTCTCGTTGTTGACGATGATCTCAGGCGCGCCGAGATCGAGGAGCCGCTTAAGGCGGTTGTTGCGGTTGATGACCCGCCGATAGAGATCGTTGAGATCGCTCGTCGCGAAGCGCCCGCCGTCGAGCTGAACCATCGGCCGAAGCTCCGGCGGGATCACCGGAACGGCTTCGAGGATCATCCACTCAGGACGGTTCTCAGACTTGATAAACGCGTTGACGACCTTCAGACGCTTGATGGCGCGCTGCTGCTTCTGCCCCTTCGAGGTCTCGATCGTCTGGCGCAGCGCGGCAGCCTCCTCATCGAGCGCGAGATCGCGCAGCAGGTCGCGGACGGCCTCGGCGCCCATGCCGCCCTCGAAGTAGACCCCGAACCCGTACGGCGAGCCAAAACGGTCCTTGAGCTCACGGAAAAGCAGCTCGTCGCTCACGATGAGCTTTGGCTCGAGATCCTGGAAGAGCCGCCATGTTTGCTCAAGCCTCCGCGCGCCGTCGACGGCCGCCTCGCGAGCATCCTGACGGCGTGACTCGATGTCCTGATACATCTCGCGAACCTTGAGAAGCCACTGGACGATCGAGTCGAGCTCGTGCTTGTGCGCGCGGACCTCCTCGCGGAGGCAGAGATCGGACGCAAGCTCGCGGATCTCCTCCTGCGTCTCGCCGCCGCTGAGCGTGTCGACGAGCTCCTCCAAGAGCTCCCGGCCAAGACCGCGGGCCTTATCGAGCGCCTTCTTGTCAACGGCTGCGACAAGATCGATGGACGGGCCTTCGACCTCCTCACCGGCGATGAGGGCATGCCGGATACGGTTGATGCGCTTCGTGATGGCGCCCTTCTTGGCGCCGGAGGCCTTCTCGGCGTCGACAAGCAGGCCGGCCACAGCCGCGCGGATCTGGCTCGCCGCCGCGGCGATATGGTCGAGCTCGCGCGAGGTGAGTTCACGACCCTTCTGGAGCGACGAGCGGCGAACCAGGTCGCGGATGCGCTTCTGGTCTTCCGTCGTGACCCGGGCGGAGAGCTTGAGGAACAGCCCTCCGACGAGCTGGCGGGTCTCCTCGAGCATCGGGAGGCCCTGCTCCTCCCCCCAGGTCGAGAGCCCGCGGGCCCAGAACTCGTCGTCCTCGTCGAAGTCTCGGTCCCCGCCGGAAGCGAAGAACTGGCGCCGGCGCTCGAGCCTGCCCTCCAGGGCGGCGAGCGCCTCGTCGCGCTCGACGTCGATGCGCTCGGACTCAGCGCGGACCTTGTCCTCCAGGTCGACCAGATCGGCAGCCCGCTTCTCGGGTTCGACCTTCGTGACGATCGAGGCCGCGAAGTAGAGGACCTTCTCGAGCTCCTTCGGCGCGATGTCGAGGAGGTAGCCGATGCGGCTCGGTACTCCCTTGAAGAACCAGATGTGGGACACCGGCGCCGCGAGGTCGACGTGCCCCATGCGCTCGCGCCGGACCTTCTGGCGCGTGACCTCGACGCCGCACCGCTCGCAGATGATGCCCTTGTAGCGGACGCGCTTGTACTTGCCGCAGTAGCACTCCCAGTCTTTGGTGGGCCCGAAGATTCGCTCGCAGAACAGACCGTCCTTCTCCGGCTTGAGCGTGCGGTAGTTGATGGTCTCGGGCTTGGTGACCTCGCCCGACGACCAGTCGCGGATCTGCTTCGATGACGCGAGGCCGATCCGGATCGCGTTAAAGTTATTGATGTCGATCAACGCAGCTCCTCGATCTCGTAGGTGTTGATCGGACGGTCGGTTGGGCGGGGTATGGCGTGCGCTCGCCGCGCCGCACCCGCCGGTGCTCGGGCTGCCGGCACCGAGCCTCAGCGGTCAGCATCGCCATCGGCGTCCAGCGCCGCGACTCCGTCTTCGGCCTTGACCTCCTCGAGCGCTTGGTCAGCGGGCAGGGGAACCTCGGCATCCTCTCCAGGCTCAGCCTCCTCGCTGCTCGCGCGCCGCGCCGCTGCGCGCAAAGACCCCGGCGACAGGTCGATGCCGAGCTCCTCGGCGGCTCGCAACAGCTCGTCCTCCTCCTCGCGCACCTCGAGCTCGCCGCCCTCTTCCGAGAGGACCTGCACGTCGAGCGCGAGCGACTGCATCTCCTTGAGCAGGACCTTGAACGACTCAGGAATGGAGGGCTCGGCGATGTTCTCGCCCTTGACGATCGCCTCGTAGGCCTTCACACGGCCCACCGTGTCATCGGACTTGATCGTGAGCATCTCCTGGAGCGTGTACGCGGCCCCGTAGGCCTCGAGCGCCCAGACTTCCATCTCACCGAACCGCTGTCCGCCGAACTGCGCCTTGCCGCCGAGCGGCTGCTGGGTGACAAGCGAGTAGGGACCGGTCGAGCGGGCGTGGATCTTGTCGTCGACCAGGTGGAGCAGCTTGAGGATGTACATGTAGCCGACGGTCACCTTCTTGTCGAACGGCTCCCCAGTGCGCCCGTCAAAGAGCAGGAGCTTGCCGGAGCACCGGCGCCCGGATGGCTCGTGGTCGTCGACTGAGAACGTGATCGGCGAGTCGCGGTTCTGGCGCACCCAGTCAACGAGCGCGTCGTCGACCTGCTCGGGCGTTGCGCCATCGAACACGGGCGTGGCGATCGGGCTTGGGGTCTTGTCGCCGTTCGTGTTGAAGACGCCGTGCGCGCACGCCCACCCCAGGTGCGTCTCGAGCACCTGGCCGATGTTCATACGGCTTGGCACCCCGAGCGGGTTGAGGACGACGTCGACGGGCGTGCCATCCTCGAGGAACGGCATGTCCTCCTCAGGGACGATCTTCGCGATGACGCCCTTGTTGCCGTGGCGCCCGGCGAGCTTGTCGCCCTCGGCGACCTTCCGCTTCTTCGCAACGTAGACGCGAACCAGCTCGTTCACGCCGGGCGGCAGATCGTCGCCGCTGTCGCGGGCGAAGGTCTTGACCGCGATGACCTTGCCGCCCTCGCCGTGCGGAACCTTCAGCGACGTGTCGCGGACCTCGCGCGCCTTCTCCTTGAAGATCGCGCGGATGAGCTTCTCTTCGGCGGTCAGCTCGGTCTCGCCCTTCGGCGTGACCTTGCCCACCAACAGATCTCCGGAGCCCACCTCAGCACCGATGCGCACGATCCCGCGATCATCGAGGTCGCGCAGCGACTCCTCGGAGCGGTTGGGGATGTCCCGCGTGATCTCCTCATCGCCGAGCTTCGTCGAGCGCGCGTCGATCTCGTACTCGTGAATGTGGATCGAGCTCAGCAGGTCGTCCTTGACGAGCCGCTCGCTCACGACGATCGCGTCCTCGAAGTTGTAGCCCTCGAACGGCATGAAAGCGACGAGCAGGTTGCGGCCAATCGCAAGCTCGCCCTCGGCGGTCGAACTTCCGTCGGCGATCACCTGGCCGGCGCTCACGTCCTGGCCGAGGCCCACCACCGGCCGCTGGTGAATCAGGGTGCCCTGGTTCGACCGCATGAACTTCACGAGCGGGTACTCGACCTTGCCGTGCTTCGTCTGGACGAGAATGCGCTCCGCATCGACGTCCACGACCGTGCCGGGCTCGTTGGCCACAACGACATCGCCGGTCTCGACGGCCGCCCGGTACTCGAGCCCCGTCCCGACGAGCGGCGGTTCCGGCGTGAGCAGGGGAACCGCCTGACGCTGCATGTTGGCACCCATCAGCGCGCGGTTCGCATCGTTGTGCTCCAGGAACGGAATCAGCGCCGTCGCCACCGACACGATCTGTGCCGGGTTGACGTCCATGTACTCGACGTTCGTCGGCACTACAGAGACGATCTCGCCGCTCGCGCTGCGGCAGATGACCTGCTCGTTGAGGAACTTGCCAGTCTGCGTGTCGATCGGCTCGTTCGCCTGGGCGATCAGGTAGCGCTGCTCCTCTGAGGCGTCCAGATAGACGATCTCGTCGGTGATCTTGCCCTCGCTCACAACGCGGTAGGGCGTCTGCACGAAGCCGAACTCGGAGACCGTGGCCAGGGAGGCAAGTGAGCCGATCAGGCCGATGTTCGGACCCTCCGGCGTCTCGATCGGGCACATCCGCCCGTAGTGCGTTGGGTGGACGTCCCGTACCTCGATCGGCGCCCGCTCGCGCGTGAGGCCTCCGGCGCCGAGCGCCGAGAGCCGCCTGCGGTGCGTCAGGCCGGCAAGCGAGTTCGTCTGGTCCATGAACTGCGAGAGCTGCGACGAACCGAAGAACTCCTTGAGAGCTGCCTGAACCGGCCGGACGTTGATGATCGTCTGGGGGGTGATCGTGTCGACGTCCTCGGTCGTCATGCGCTCGCGCACGACGCGCTCCATGCGGTACAGGCCAACCCGGAATGCCTCTTGGATCAGCTCGCCAACCGTGCGCAGGCGCCGGTTTCCGAAGTGCTCGTACTCGTCGAGCTCCTTGTGGATGGAGTCGCGCCAGAGCGCGACGGCCTCGGCGGCGTAGTCCTTGGAGTCATGCGGGATTCCGAGCTTGTCGGGCAGCGCAACCAGACGCTTGACGAGCGCGACAATGTCGTCGACCGTGAGAACGCGGACACCCTCGGGCACGTCGACCTCGAGCCGCTGGTTCAGCTTGTAGCGGCCGACCTTGGTGAGGTCGTAGCGCTTCGGGTCGAAGAAGAGGCCCCGCAGCAGGTTGCGAGCGTTCTCGAGCGTCGGCGGCTCCCCGGGCCGCTGCTTCTTGAACACCTCGATGACCGCCTCCTCCTCGCGGGTGGAGGGGTCCTTCTCAAGCGTGTTGACGATGTAGGGCGAGTTGTCGAAGTGCTCGAGGATCTTCTCGTTCGAGCTGAGGTCGAGCGGGACCCCGTTCGAGCCGCTCTCGGCTGGCAGCGCCCGCAAGAGCGTCGTCACCGCGAGCTTCCGCTTGCGGTCGATGCGCGCGTACAGGACGCCCTTCTTGTCGATCTCAAGCTCCAGCCAGGAGCCCCGGGACGGCATCAGGTTGGCCGTGAACACCTGCTTGGTGGGATCCTTCGGCTCCATCAGATAGGCGCCGGGGCTGCGCACGAGCTGCGTCACGATCACGCGCTCAGTGCCGTTGATGATGAACGTCCCGGCATCCGTCATCATTGGGAAGTTCCCCATGAAAACGGTCTGCTCGCGGATCTCCCCGGTGTCCTTGTTGACGAAGCGGACAGTCATGGAGAGCGGGGCCTCATACGAGAGGTCCTTCTCTCGGCAGTCGCTGATGTCGAACTGCGACTCGCCGAACCTATACTCGCCGAACTCGACGGCGAGCGATCCGGTGTAGTCCTCGATCGGCGAGATGTCGTCGATCGTTTCGCGCAGGCCCTCCGCAAGGAACCACGAGAAGGAGGCCTTTTGGATATCGATGAGGTTGGGAAGGTCTTGGACGGGCGTTAGACGTGTAAAGCTCTGACGCTCAGGGCGAGGAGCGACCGTAGTGGCCACAGATAGGGACCTCCCTCAAGAAGGCTTGTATGAGATACTCACTATGGGCGTGCGTGCACGCTAGAAGGCGGCGCGACTTACTAGAATAGCATACCAGGAAGCTGCGTCGCAAGTGCCGGGGCACGTGCCGCACGGGTTGCGCCCCTTAGGGGCTTGCGGGCAGGTCTGGACGAATCGCATGGCGCTGCGTGCTTAGCGCACTACGAAACAGGATCGACGGCTCAAGCGCGCGTCTGCTGCACGAGGTCGCGCGCCTGACCGAGCAGCACCTCGCTGAGGGTCGGATGGTACCAGGGCATCTCGAGGATGTCGGCCGCGGTGCCCCGGTAGTAGGCAATCGCGCTCACGGTGTGGATGATGTCGTCGGCACGCGGGCCGAGCACCTGCGCACCGAGCACCTCGCCGCTCGCCGCGTCGGCCACGAGCTTCGAGACGCCGTGCTTGGCATCCATCGTGATCGCACGGCCGGTCTCGCTGAAACGAACGAGCGAGGTCGCGACTTCGTGCCCCCGATCGCGCGCAGCCGCCTCAGAGAGGCCAAGCCAGGCGAGCGGAGGGTCGAGGAAGATCACCTCCATCGCAAGCCGCTGCTCAACCTCATGGCCCGCCGCAGGATCGATCGCGTTGCGGGCCGCGACCGCACCCTCCCAGTTCGCCACGTGGAGCAGCAGCTCGTCGCCCGTCGCATCCCCGGCGGCAAAGATCTTCGGGTTGGTCGTCCGCAGGTCTGGGCCCCTCGTCAGCCGGCCGTCGCGAAGCTCGACCCCGGCCTCCTCGAGACCGAGCCCGGCAACATCAGGCACCCGTCCGGTGGCCATCAGCAGCGCCTCGACCTCGAGGGCCTGGCCGTCCGCAAGCTCAGCGCGCACGCCGCCGCTCGCGGGCTCGAACCTCACCGGCAGCACCCCGTTGTACAGCTCGAGCCTCGGCTCACCCGTGAACATCCGCTCGAGCTCACCAGCGATGTCGGCGTCAAGCTTGGACCCGACCGGACTGCGGGTCAGCAGGTGCACCTCAGCGCCGATCCGCGCGAAGAACTGCGCGAGCTCTGACCCGACGGCTCCGCTGCCGACAACGGCGAGCGAGGCCGGCCGCTCGGTCAGCCGCATCACCTCGTCGCTGGTGAGGTAGGGCACGTCCTCGAGCCCTGGGATCGGCGGCACCCAGCTCACCGAGCCGGTGGCGATCACGGCCCCCCGCGTGAAGCGGTAGGTCTCGCCGGCCGCCTCGACGAGGTCGTGACCGACGAACCGCGCCCGGGCATCGATGACCTCGTAGCCGCCAGCCCCGATCGCGGCGGCCTTCGCTCGCTTGAAGCGCTCGACCTTGGCATCCTTGTTGGCCATGATCGCCGGAAAGTCGACGTCGAGCCCGGTCGAGCGCACGCCGCTCGCCGCCGGCCACTCGGCCTCATGGGCGAGATGGGCCGCGTGCAGCATGGTCTTGGTGGGCATGCAGCCGCGAAGGATGCAGAGGCCTCCGAGCTCGCCGTCGTTGAACATGGCGACGCTCGCCCCTGCCTGATGGGCGACCGCAGCCGCCTGGGTGCCGGCCGTGCCGCCGCCGAGGACAACGAGATCATACGTCTTCATGGGATGGGAGCCACGCCGCGCTGGAGAGGCGGGCGGTCGCAGGTCGCTCACCGGCCGCGCCCGGCCTACCTAACCTCGACGCTGCCGCCAACCTCCTCGATCTGCGACTTGATCGACTCGGCCTCGTCCTTGCCAACGGCTTCCTTGACCGGGCCTGGCGCGCCGTCGACCAGTGCCTTGGCCTCCTTGAGCCCGAGTCCGGTGATGGTGCGCACGACCTTGATCACCTGGATCTTCTTGTCTCCCACCGACTCGAGGATGGCGTCGAACTCGGTCTTCTCCTCAGCCTCATCGGCAGGTTCACCGTCCGCCGGAACGCCGGCGGCCACGGCGGCGGGCGCTGCCGCGGTGACGCCCCACTCCTCCTCGAGCTTCTTCTTCAGCTCGACAAGATCGAGGACCGTCATGCCCCCGAGTTGCTCGACCAGCTTGTCAGTCGTTGCCATCTGCCTCGTCCTCCTTCTCGCTCTGCTCGCTCGTCTTCAGCTGCTCCTCACCGCCTGCATCGGCGGACGCGTCAGTTCGGGCGCCGCGCTTGCTTCCATCTGGGTATTCGCTCCCTGACTCCTCGGCTGAGCCTCCTGCCTCCGCCTGGCCGTCTGCCGCGGCATCCTCTGCTGGGGCCGGCTCGCCCTCCACCGCCTCAGGCTCCTTTGCCGCATCGGACAGAGCCCCCTCGCCTTGCTCCTCAAGCTGGCGGATCCGCGCGTCGAGCACACCGACGAGCTCGCGCATCGGCGCACCGAGGAGGCTGACGATGTCGCGGAGCGGGGCAACGATGACCCCGACCATCTCGCCCTTCAGAACGTCCGCGGGCGGCAGCGCCGCCAGCGAGCGGACAGCCTCTCCATCGACGGCCTGCCCATCGAGAACGCCTCCCTTCAGTCGGAGGACCTCCGTCCTCTTCGCTGTTTCCTGGAGCGCCTTGGCGACCGCTGCAATGTCGCCATCGGTGACGAAGGCGATCGCCGTTGGTCCCGTCAGGAGCTCGTCGATCACGTCGACCCCGGCCTGCTTCGCCGCGAGCTTCGTCAGCCGGTTCTTGCAGATCGTGATGCGGGCTCCCAGACCGATGAGCTCGCCGCGCAGCTCTTCGAGTTGGGCGACCGAGAGACCCCGGTAGTCGGCGAGGATCAGACCGCTCGCCCCCCGCAGGCGCTGGGTCAGCTCGGCGACGATCTGCTCTTTCTCTGCTCGTAGCATCCCTCTCCTCGTGTCGATCGCCGTGGCGGTCCTCGCGAGGAAGCGACGCTTCCAGAACGGGCCGCCTGGGCGGGTCTTCTGCCCCAGTCCCTGGGACCTGGGGCTGCCGGCCATCTCGGGCGACAGGGTGTCAGCACACGCTAGGCCGCGGTGCAGACCTCCACGTCGGGTTCCTGAACGACATCCCGTGTCTTGCTGGGGTCGACACGGATGCCTGGACCCATCGTGCTCGCAAGCGTGATGGACTTGATGTACCGCCCCTTGGCCGAAGGGGGGCGGGCGCGCAGGATCTCGTCGAGGATGGCCGCGTAGTTCTCAAGCAGGCTGCGCTCGTCGAAGCTCTTCTTGCCGATCGACACGTGCACGTTGGCGCCGCGATCGGTTCGGTACTCGAGCTTGCCGGCCTTCGACTCGCTGACCGCCTTCTCGACCTCGAAGGTGACGGTGCCGGTCTTCGGGTTCGGCATCTTGCCGCGCGGCCCGAGGATGCGGCCGAGCTTACCGACCACGCCCATCATGTCAGGGGTCGCAATCGCGATATCGAAGTCGTCGAAGCCGCCCTCGATGCGCTCGGCGAGGTCGTCCGCACCGACGACGTCGGCGCCAGCGTCCTCGGCCTCCTTTGCCTTCTCGCCCTGGGCGAACACGGCGACGCGCGTCTCGCGCCCGGTCCCGTGCGGGAGCATCAGCGTTCCGCGCAGCTGCTCATCCGCGTGACGGACGTTCAGCCCGAGGCTGAAGTGCACCTCGACCGTCTCGTCGAACTTCGCGTTCGCCGCCGACTTCAGCATGCGAACAGCGTCGAGAGGATCGTGGGTCTGCTCGCGGTCGATCTTGGCGCGCGCAGTGGAGTATCGCCTGCCTCGTGGTGCCATGCTCCCTCCCGATGCTACTCGGCAGGCTCCTCTGAGGGCTCCTCACCCTCTTCGGGCTCGTCCGCCGCAGCGAGTGCCGCGACGGCGGCTGCCTCACGCTCGGCCTCGGCCGCGGCCGCCCGCTCGCTCTCCCGCACGAAGGTCTCGTAGTCGTCTCGATCCATGGTCAGACCCTCGACTTCCACCCCCATCGACCGTGCCGTGCCGGCCACGACCAGCATCGCCTGGTCGACGTCGCGCGCGTTGAGGTCGGGCATCTTCGCCTCGGCGATCTGGCGAAGCTGATCCTGCGATAGCAGCCCAACCTTGAAGCGGTTCGGCTCGCCCGAGCCCTTCTCGATCCCCAGCGCCTCCTTGATCAGGACAGCCGCGGGAGGGGTCTTCGTGATGAAGCTGAACGAGCGATCCTCGTAGACCGTGATCTCGACCGGGATGATGCGGCCCTCCTGGTCTTGCGTGCGCGCGTTGAACGCCTTGCAGAACTCCATGATGTTGACGCTGTGCTGACCGAGCGCCGGGCCAACCGGCGGCGCCGGGTTCGCCTGCCCACCGGGGATCTGGAGCTTGATCAGCGTGAAGACCTTCTGCGCCATCAGTCGATCTTCTTTACCTGTTCGAAGCTGAGCTCGACCGGAACTTGCCGCTCGAAGATGTTCACGAGGACCTTGAGCTTCTGCTGGTCGGCGTTGACGTCAACGATCTCCCCGTCGAAGTCCGAGAGCGGCCCAGAGGTGACCTTGACGGTCTCGCCGAGCTCGAACTCTGCCACCATGCGCTGCCTGTCGACAGGCGCAGCCGTGTTCAGGATCCGGTCCACCTCAGGCTGTGAGAGGGGCACAGGCTTGTTCGCGGCACCCACGAAGCCGGTCACCCCGGGGGTGTTCTTCACCACCGTCCAGGCTTCGTCGCTCATGTTCATGTTGACGAGGACGTAGCCGGGAAGAACGCGCTTCTCGGTCTGCACCTTCTGCCCGTCCTTGGTCTCGACGACCTGCTCGGTCGGCACGACGACACGGCGGAACCGCGGCTGCTGACCCATCGACGAGATGCGCTGCTCGAGGTTCGCCTTCACCTTGTTCTCGTGCCCAGAGTAGGTATTGATCACATACCAGCGGAACATGCCTTAGACCCCGCTTCTCACTCGCGCACCGGCGGCGCGCACGGCCGACGTCGACTCGGGCAACGGCCTAGCCCGCGAGGAACACGTCGCGGACGAGCCGGCTGAGCCCCTCATCGACGACGTACAGGTAGAAGCCGACAATGACCACGGCCACGATGACGACGAGCGTTGCGTTGACGAGCTGCTTCTGGCCCGGCCAGTCGACCTTCCGGAGCTCGCCGTACGCCTCGCGGGCGAACGTGATGAACCCTCCCCTTCGCTCGCGCTGCGCGCCGGCCTGGCTCTTCGTGCCGCCGATAGCCCGCACGCGCTCCCGGCGATCTCGGGCCCGATCGGTGAAGGACTGCTTGGTCGATTCCTGCTCGCGGGAACTGGACGACTCGCGAGCCTTGGCGGGATCGCGCGGCCTCTGCGCGCTCCTCGACCGCTTCCTTCGGCCCCTGGTGTCGACATGTCGTCCCTTACGTGCCATCCTCCAACTCGATCTCGCAGTTTGCGAGGCGGGCGCCCATCGCTATCGCGTCTCACGGTGCGAGGTGTGCGCGCCACACCACCGGCAGTACTTCTTGAGCTCCATCCGGTCTGGAGTATTGCGTCGTGACTTTACCGTCTGGTAGTTGCGCCGCTTGCACTCCGTGCAGGCGAGGGTGACTGCTGCTCTGACTCCGGTCTTCTTGGCCATCGTTGCTCAGGCTGCCCAGTAGCGGCGGGAGGACTCGAACCTCCGACACGCGGATTATGATTCCGCTGCTCTAACCAACTGAGCTACGCCGCCGTGCGCCCAGCCAGTCTAGCAAGGCGCCGCTCGAGGGCCGTCCCTGTGGCGTGGCGTCGGTCTTGAGCCCACCGGGGCGGTTCAGCGGGCCGCGCCGGTCTGCTTGTGCCAAGCGCGGTTCGTCGCGCTCGTCACAGCCCGCAGCGATGCAGCGACGATGTTGGGGTCGACGCCGGCTCCCCACACGACGCGGTCGCCGAGCGCCAGCTCAATATAGGCGGCGGCTGAGGCCCCAGCGCCCTCGCTCATCGCGTGCTCGTGGTAGTCGGTGACGCGGACGTCGAGAGCGCACTCGCGTCGCAACGCATCCACGTAGGCCGCGATCGGACCGTTGCCGAAACCGCGAGCAGTGCGCTCCGCTCCCTCGTAGCGCAGCGTGGCCTCCACCGTCGCCCCCTCCTCACCAGAGCTCTCCACCGCGGAGTAGCTCAGCAACTCGACCGGCTCGGTGACGCCGAGGTACTCGTGCTCGAAGCTCGCCCACATTCGGTCAGGTGTCACCTCGCCACCCTCGGCATCGGAGAAGCCCTGGATCACGGAGGAGAACTCGATCTGCATGCGCCGAGGCAGGTCGAGGCCGTACTGGTTCTTGAGAACGTAGGCCACGCCGCCCTTGCCAGACTGGCTGTTGACGCGAACGACAGCCTCGTAGGTGCGTCCGACATCCTTCGGATCGATCGGCAAGTACGGAACCTCGAAGACCTCGGGTCTGTCGCGCTCGAGCGCCTCGAATCCCTTCTTGATCGCATCCTGATGAGAGCCCGAGAACGCCGTGTACACGAGCTCGCCGACGTAGGGATGGCGGGGATGGACCGGCAGCCCGTTGCAGTACTCGACGACGCGGCAAACCTCGTCGATCTCCGAGAAGTCGAGGCCCGAATCCACCCCCTGGCTGAAGAGGTTGAGCGCGAGCGTCACGAGGCACACGTTCCCGGTGCGCTCGCCGTTCCCAAACAGCGTGCCCTCGACGCGCTCCGCGCCGGCCATCAGCGCCAGCTCGGTCGCGGCGACGGCCGTTCCGCGGTCGTTGTGGGGGTGCACGCTCAGCACGATCGCGTCGCGGTGGGAGACGTTGCGATGGAACCACTCGATCCGATCGGCGTAGATGTTGGGCGTCGACATCTCCACCGTGGCGGGCAGGTTGATGATGACGGGCCGCTCGGGGCGCGCCTGCCAGATGTCCATCACCTGCTCGCACACCTCGAGCGAGTACCGAAGCTCGGTGCCCGTCCAGCTCTCGGGCGAGTACTGGAACCGCAGGTCGGTCTCGGGCATCCCGCGCGCCAGATCGCGGCAGACGATCGCGCCGTGCATGGCGATCTCCGCCACGCCCGCGCGGTCTGATCTGAAGACGACGCGCCGCTGGAGCTCTGAGGTCGAGTTGTACAGATGGACGATCGCGCGCTCTGCGCCCGTCAGGCTCTCGAACGTGCGCTCGAGCAGCTCATCCCTGGCCTGGGTGAGGACGAGGATCGTGACGTCGTCAGGGATGAGGTCATCCTCGATGAGCATTCGCATGAAGTCGTAATCCGTCTGCGACGCCGACGGAAACCCGATCTCGACCTCCTTGATACCAAGCGCGACGATCAGCTCGAACATCCGGCGCTTGCGGGTGGTGTCCATGGGGTCGATGAGCGCCTGGTTGCCGTCGCGGAGATCGACCGAGCACCAGGTGGGCGCCGTCGTGACCTGGCCGTCCGGCCACGTCCGATCGGCCAAGGGCACCTTGCCGAACTCCCAGGCCGCGTAAGGCCTGTACTTCTCGTTGGGCATTCGAGACATCCCATGGACAGCGTACCCCGTGCGAGCGGTGCGCCGAACGCCGGTGCGGATGCGCTTGCGCCTCAGACGTGCGTTCGGGACAGTACGCGCACCGTCGTGCTCATCATCGCCCTGACCGCCGCCGGCGCCCTGTCGGCCCTGGCATGGGTCGCGCTGCTCGCCGACACCGCGCGACGGTGGCGCCTGCTGCCAATCGATGAGTCAGCAGCCACCCCGCCCGAGCCGGCGACGTGGCCGTGCGTCGGAGTCGTGATCCCGGCGCGCAACGAGGAGCCCACGCTGGCGAGCGCTCTCCCGAGCGTGCTCGCACAGAACTACCCAGGCGAGTGGCACGTCGTGGTCGTCGACGATCGCTCGACCGACGCCACGCGGCAGCTGGCGGACGCGGTCGTCGCCACACGTGGCTCGGCGCGCCGGTGCCGCTCGGTTGCCGGGGCCCCGCTTCCCCCGGGCTGGGTCGGCAAGGTTTGGGCACTCGAGCAGGGCGCTCGGGAGCTCGCATCTCACAGCCCGGCGTATCTCCTGCTCACCGACGCGGATATTCGGCACGAGCCTGAGTCGCTTCGGCGGCTCGTCGCCGAGAGCGAGCAGCTCGGCCTCTCCCTCAACAGCCGCATGGCGCGCCTGCGGTGCGAGGCGCCCGCCGAGCGCCTGCTGATCCCGGCGTTCGTGTACTTCTTCAACCTCCTCTACCCGATGCGCTGCGTCAACGATCCGGCAAGCTCCATCGCCGCGGCGGCCGGGGGCTGCGTGCTGCTGCGCAGCGACGCGCTGACCGAGATCGGAGGGTTTGAGGCAATCCGAGGGGAGATCATCGACGACGTCAACCTCGCTCGGCGCATCAAGACGCCCGAACGCCGCGTGCGGCTCGCGATCAGCCGGGCCGGCGTTCTGAGTGTCCGCGCCTACGGCTCGGTCGGCGCGGTCTGGCGCATGGTGCGGCGCACCGCCTTCGACGAGCTCGGCTACTCGTGGGCCCGGCTCGCCGCCGCGGTGGCCGGCCTGGCACTGCTCTTCCCTCTCCCGCCAGCACTCGTGCTCGCGGCGGCCGCGATCGCCGCGGCCCGAGCCGCAGGCCTCACCGAGCCGGCCTGGCCGTGGATTGCGTCGGCCGGTGCCGTCGGTGCGTTCTGCTGGTCGCTGGCCGCGGTGTCCTACGGGCCTGCGATAAGGCTGTACGGCCTCGGCCGCCGCTGGCGGCTTGCGCTGCCCCTCGCCGGGCTCCTCTACGCCGGCATGACGGTTGACTCAGCGCGCGTGCACCGCCGCGGGCCAAGCCGCGCGTGGTGAGCGGCAGCGCCTGACCGCCTCGCTCCTGGCTCGGCGCAGGCCGTGGCCGGCGACCCGCCCGGGGGTGCCCCTGGTGGGTCGGGCCTCCTCAGGCACTCGGGTCCATGGCCCGCGACCCGTCCGGCGGCACCCCTGGTGGGTCAAGCCGGCCGGTGGGCCACCGGGGAGGTGACCGGTGGGCCACTCGGGAGCCGGGGGCGAGCCAACCCGGCGATCAGTGCGAGCAGCCGGGAGGCCGCGAGGCGAAGCCGCCGGCCTAACCTGGACAACAAGCGCCTCACCTGCCCCCCCGGGGGGAGGCTAGCCGAGACATGCGCACAGCTCTCGCACGATCTGTCACAAGAGCGTCACGAAACTGTGTCAACTCTGCGTAGTCCTCAGCAGGCGACTGTGCCTGGGCCCGCGGGCGACTCTGCGGGGCCCCCAACGGACGACTCTGCGCGGCTCCCAGCGGGCCGTCGTGGTGTCGCCTAGGCCGTCGGTGTCCCAGCCGACCCAAGGGGCGACGGGAACATGCTTGACATGGAGAAGGCCGATCCAAGCGGATGCCTGGGCCATGGTTGCGTGGAGGGCGGCGATCCCCTGCGAGCGATCTCCGCGGGGGAGAAGCCCCCCCATCCTCGTGATTCCAACCTAGCGCCAGTACTGCTCAGCCAGCCCCCGGTCGGCCAGGATCCTCTGGAGCTCCAGCATCGCTGTGTACGTCGGCAACAGGGGAAGCTCGGAGCCCGGCTCGCAGAGCGCGAGCCCTCGGTCGAGCGCCGCGGCGAGGTCTGCGTGCACCTCGAGGCGGGCCTCGTCGTAGCCCCCGTACTTGAGGCGTAGGGCAAGCTCCTCTGCGCGAGTGCCGCTCACCACAATCCGATCCGCCAGCGGCATGAGCGGCTCGAAGTCGACATCCCAGATCCAGGACACGTCTCGACCGTCAGCGATCCCGTCGTTGAGCGCGAGCATGACAGCTGGCCGCTCGCCCGCGCCGATGAGCGTCCTGATCACTTCGTTGGCTCCTGCGGGATTCTTGATCAGGAGCAGCAGGATCGTCCGATCAGCCGCAACGACACGCTGGAGGCGCCCGAAGGCCGGCCGGAAACGCTCCAGCCCGGCGGCGACGTCGCTGAGCGGAACCTCCAGCGCTCGCGCCGCGGCGGCTGCCGCGAGCGCGTTGTAGACGTTGTAGAGGCCTGCAACGGAAAGCGCGACCTGCTCGTGAACGCGGCGCTCGACCAGCTCGAACGACACCGATTCAAGCCCGTGCACACAAACGCGGCGCGCCGCGACGTCGAGCTGCGGGCGGGCATCGCCGCAGGCCGTGCAGGCCCAGCAGCCGAGATGACCAACGTAGATCTGCGCATAGCCGAGCGGCTCGTCGCATGCCGGGCAGTACTTCGAGTCGGACGCGTGCGGCAGCGTCCCCCGGGCGACGGCTTCATCGTCGATCCCGAAGCTGATTGCCCGAGCGCGAGAACGCGCCAACCCAGCCAGCAGAGGATCATCGGCGTTGACCACAACGACGCTCTCCGGAGGCAGCTCCGTTACCGTGGCGTGCCACTGCTCGGCGATCAGCTCGAGCTCGCCGTAGCGGTCGAGCTGGTCGCGAAAGAGGTTTCCGAGCAACAGCACGCGCGGCCGAAGCTGACGGGCGATCTCGGGCAGCGCGGCCTCGTCAGCTTCGAACACGCCCAGCTCAGCTTCCCTCGCCCCCAAAAGTGCGGTCGCAACGCCAGAGGCCAGGTTGGCGCCGGCGCGGTTGTGCGCGAGCCCCAGGTGAGGCTCGAGGATCTTGGCTAGCATCGACGCCGTCGTCGTCTTGCCGTTTGTCGCTGAGATCGCAATCGCCCCTGCCGGCAGCCGTCGGCCGAGCTCGCGGATCGCCTCGCCGTCAAACGCGATCAGCAGCTTGCCGGGCAGCGTCGTCCCGCCACCGCGACCAAGTCCACGGGACAGCCCGCCCGCCACCCGTCCAAGCACCCTGCCGAGCAGAAGGCGCAGCGAGTCCCTCGGCATGCCAGACATCAGGCGAGTCTACGTCGAGCCCTCGCTCGGACGGTAGGAGTTCACCGTCCGGGGGTGAACCCGTCAGGATGGAGCCGCACGGCCACGCACAGCCCACGTCGGCAGCGATGCTCGCCGAGCCTGAGCGGCTTGCGGGTCTGATGCATGCACACGATCGCTACACCGCCGAGCACGCACTCCGGGTGCGCACGCTCGGGATGGCGATGGGACAGTTCTTCGAGCTCTCAAAGGCAGAGCTACTCGTGCTCAACCACGCGGCGCACCTGCACGACCTCGGCAAGCTCGCGGTACCGGACGAGATCGTTCGCAAGCCTGGCCCTCTGACGCAGGCGGAGTGGCGCCTCATGCGCAGGCATCCGGTCGAGGGCGCGCGCGCCGTCGTGCAGCTCGGCTTCTGCGCGCGGACGGGGGCCGCCGTGAGGCACCATCACGAGCACTTCGACGGCAGCGGCTACCCGGACGGGCTCAGCGGGGATGAGATCCCGCTCGCCGCCCGCCTCATCCACGTTGCAGACGCTCTCGACGCGATGATCACCGATCGCGTCTACTGCTCTGGAAGGCCGCTGCCGGAGGCGCTCACCGAGGTTCGCCACGGGGCCGGTACGCAGTTCTGCCCCCGCTGCGTCTCGGCACTCGAGCACGTGCTCGAGTAGGAGCCACGGACGGAAGTGGCCCGCAGGCCTCCGCGTAGAACGCAGCCAGGCTCTCCCGTCTCAGCGCGCGAAGCCGCCTCGGCGGCGGCTGGCGGCCACCCAGGCCCGCCCCTCGTGCGAGCAGGGCCGAGACGCGGCGACGGCAACACTGGGCCGTCGGGCGAGCTACTTGTCCGCGGGCGAATCCGCGAAACATCAGACCGCCAATGAGGCCTCAAGCGGGCACGAAGGGCAACCAGCCCCCACCCACCACCGGGGGAGGGTAGCCCAGAAAGGTGCGTGGATTTCGCGCGACCTGTCACAGCTGTGTCAGAGAAGCGTCGCGAGAGTGCGGCAAGCTCTGCACAACCACGCTGCGCAGCTGTGCCACCCGGCCTCGTCGATCAGCCGCGATGCGCCGGCGCGTCGCTGGAAGGGCAATCCCGTCGTGGCTGACCCCAGGCCAGAACCGTCTCCACGATCCTGCCGTTCCGTGCAGCCGCCCCCAGCGATCGGCACCAACAAGCATAAGCTCGCATGTCTCCGCAATGACGCCGTCTCCGTGCCCTAGTGCAGCCTCACCCGGGTCCTCCCCACGGCCAGGGTGTTACGGCCCCCGCCTCCAGGGGCCGGCGCCCGGACTGGCCTAGGGCCCTGGCCGCCTCGGATGCGGCCCCTGCCCCGGAGGACGGGACCGGACAACGAGCCTGCATCGACACCAGACAGCCGAGCCGCCCGCGCCGCCTGACACAGCCCGAACGACCCGTTGGAGAGCTTGGATGGGGGAGGGAGGATTCGAACCTCCGAAGGCGGAGCCAACCGGTTTACAGCCGGTCCCCTTTGGCCACTCGGGAACTCCCCCGAAACCGGTCGCAGGATACCGGCTGGCCCCAGACCGAGCGCGCCTCAGACCGGGCGTCTTGCGGAGACCTTCGCCGACGATCCAGCCAATCTGCGGGCACGCGGTGCTCGCCTGGGCCACCGCACTCCCTGGAGGGCCTTACACCGCGGGCTCGAACGAGCAGCGACCCCTACAATGGTCGCGGTGCCCTCTTAGCTCAGCCGGTAGAGCACCTCCATGGTAAGGAGGGGGTCGGCGGTTCGAGTCCGCCAGAGGGCTTCTCGGCCCAGGCGCGGAGAACCAACCGCGCCCGCCGCTCGCCTCACCCACCCGTCGCGGCGACCTGGCCTCCGGTGGCCCTTGGACGAAGGCCCCTCCCCCTCGGCAGATCACCCGCGAGAGCCCGCTTTGTGTAAGCCGCGAGGCCCCTCCGGCTAGGCTGCCGGCGTGGGCGATCCCGCGGGTGATCCGTTCGATCTCGGTTTGGAGGGCAAGGTCGCCATCGTCACCGGCGGCGGGAGCCGAGGAGAGGGCATCGGGAACGGGCGCGCCGCCGCGATCCTGCTCGCGCGGGCCGGAGCCCGCGTGCTCGTCGCCGACCTTGATCTCGCGGCCGCCGAGCAGACGGTCGCCCTCGCAGCCGAGGAGGGTGGTGAAGCTGCCGCCTGCTCCGTCGACGTCACCCAGGAGGAGCAGTGCGAGGCGATGGTGCGGGCAGCGCTCGACCGGTGGGGACGGCTCGACGTGCTCGACAACAACGTCGGCATCGGGAGCCAGGGATCGGTGGTCGAGGAGACCCGCGAGTCGTGGGAGCGCGTCCTGACGATCAACCTCACGTCGATGATGCTCGTCTCCAGACACGCGATTCCTGCCATGGTCAAGAGCGGCGGCGGCGCCATCGTCAACATCGCCTCCATCGCCGCGATGCGGCCCCGTGGGCTCACGGCCTACTCGACCTCGAAGGGCGCGATCATCTCGTTGACGCGCGCGCTCGCGGTGGATCACGGGCCGAGCGGCATCCGCGTCAACTGCGTCGCCCCAGGCCCCGCCTACACGCCCATGGTCGAGGCGTGGGGACTGTCCGACGAGGCCCGTGAGAGACGGCGGAAGGCGTCGGTCATCGACATCGAGGGCACCGGCTGGGACGTCGGCAACGCCGTCGTCTTCCTCGCCTCCGAGCGGGCGCGCTGGATCACCGGACAGACGCTCGTGGTCGACGGCGGCGTCACGCTGCTCGCTCGCGACCGCAGGACCTCGGGCGAGCTCGAAGGACCGATCGACCGCGCGGCTCAGGGCTGAACAGGCAGCCTGACCTCGCCGGAGGCCGGCCGCACGAGCGTTGCCGCCTCGAGCAGCTGCTCGACGACCTCGGCGAGACCGAGCCTCTCCTCGAGCTGCCGCAGAGCGCCGGCCTCGGCCCGCGTCTCGGCCAGCGACGAGGAGAACAGCGTGCAGCAGTCCTCCGCAGGCAGGTTCGACAGCTCGAGCGTCCCGAGCTCGCGCGCGACACCGATCACCTCCTGCTTGTCGAAGCCGATCAGCGGCCGCAGCATCGGCAGGTCGCTCGCCTCCTCGACCACGGAGAGGTTGTGCAGCGTCTGGCTCGAGACCTGCCCGAGACAGTCGCCCGTGACGAGCGCAGCGAGCTCTTCCCGATGGGCCAACGCACAGGCGGCCCTGACCATCAGGCGGCGATGCGCGACGATCTGCAGTCGGCCGGCTCCCACCCCCGCCAGCGCCTTCTGCTGATGGCCGAACGGCACGACGAAGAGCCTCGAGTCGCCCTGGAACCGATCGAGCTGGCGGATGAGCCCATAGCACTTGTAGATCGACTCGGGGCCGGTGAACGGGCGCCCGCTGAAGTGGACGAAGTCGCACCTGAGACCGCGCTTCATCGCGTAGAACGCCGCCACCGGCGAGTCGATGCCGCCGGAGAACAAAACGAGCGCGCGCCCGCTCGAACCGACCGGGAGCCCTCCGCGTCCGGGAATGCGCTCTGAGTAGGCGAAGATCTCGTGCCTGTCGACCTCGAGGTGCACCTCAAGGTCGGGCTCACTGAGGTCGACGCCAAGCGCCAGCGCCTCCTGCACAGCCCGGCCGACGTAGGCAGCGAGCTCCGGCGAGGTTAGGTGGAACCGCTTGTCGCGGCGGCGGCAACGGATGGCAAAGCTCTCGCCGCGCTGATCGGCGAGCAGCTCGATAGCACATGCCGCAGCCGCCTCCGGCGTCTTGGGAAGACAGACGGCGCGATGGAGCAGGCTCACTCCCAGCAGATCGCGAAGCGGCTCGACGAGCGCCGGCGTGCGCTCGCCGGCAGAAACCGCCAGCACGCCTCCGCGCCGACGCACGGAAAGCGGCTCAAGCTCGCGCGCGGCGTTGCGCATGTTCCTGCGAAGGAGCGCCTCGTAGTGACGCCGGTTCCGACCGCGCAGAGCGATCTCCCCGAACTTGAGCAACACCCACTCCTTCGGGGCGGCCTCGCCGCGCCCAACCTCGGCGGACGTCGTGCTGGTGGCAACTCCCTCTGTCATGGTGAGCCTGTCGCCGTATGTTGCCGGACGGTACCGGGCGCCGCCGAGGCGCTCCCGAATGGCTATGACGGCAGGAGCGCCCGCAGGAAGAACAGCACGTTCGCCGGCCGCTCGGCGAGGCGTCGCATCAGGTACGGGTACCACTCGGGGCCGAAGGGCGTCGCCACGAGCACCGGATAGCCGCGCTCCACGAGCGACTCCTGGAGGTTCTCACACACGCCGTAGAGCATCTGGAACTCGAACTTGCCAGGCGCGTCGATGCCCTCGCGCTTCGCGAAGCCAATCGTACTCTTGATGATCGCGGTGTCGTGCGTGGCGACCGCCGTGTACCCCCCGGCGCGGAGCGACCGCTCGACGAGGCGCCTGTAGCTCTCGTCGACGTCGTGCTTGTCGCGCATCGCCAGCTCAGGAGGCTCAAGGTACGCGCCCTTGACGATGCGCAGATTCGGCTGGAGCGGCAGCAGCGCCTCGAGATCATCGGCGCTGCGGTAGAGGTAGGACTGGAGGACCACCCCCACGTTGTCGAAGCCGGCGACTCGGAGGCGCCGGTAGATCCGGAGCGTCGCATCGACCCAGCGCGACTCCTCCATGTCGATGCGCACGAACATGCCGACCCTGGCCGCCGCTGCGACCACGCGCTCGAGGTTCTCGTAGGCGGTCTCCTCAGCGAGCGGCAGACCCAGGTGCGTGAGCTTCAGCGCGACGTACACGTCGAGCTCCTCGGCCGCGAGCCGCTCGACGATCGCCTCGTAGGCGCGGGTGGCGCCGCCTGCGCGGTCGCTGTCGAGAACACCCTCCCCCAGCAGGGTCGTGTTGGTCTTCAGGCCGCTCTCGTTGAGGCCGCTAAGCACGGGAATGCACTCGTCGAGAACCTCGCCGGCGACGAACCGCGATGCGCCAAGCCGCATGCCGTAGCGGTCGACGATCGCGCGAACCGCCGCGTTGTCGGCGGCGGTCAGGATGAGCGCGCGAAGGGCTCTGTTGGCGGGCTCGCCCGGGTGGAAGCTCACGCTAGCACGCTGCCTGAGGAGGTTCAGCTGAGGCTGCGCCGAGCACTGGCGCGCAACGGTAGCGGTCCGCCCGCACGGCGCGACCCAGCCGACCCAGCCGGAGGACAGCCTCGTTGTCGGACGTCGTTCCGTATGCTGAGCCGCACCTTTCGCGCTCCTATCCCGGAAGGCGCCGTGTCGTCAGGGCTGACTATCGAGACCGTCGACTACCACACCGCGGGCGAGCCGTTTCGCATCGTGACCGGAGGTGTCGAACTCCCACAGGGCGCCACGATCCTCGAGCGGAGGGCCGACGCAGCCGCACGGCTCGACCACGTCCGGCAGCTGCTCGTGAACGAGCCACGGGGGCACGCGGACATGTACGGCGGGTTCGTCGTCCCGCCGAACGACGAATCAGCCGACCTGGGCGTCGTCTTCTTCCACAACGCCGGCTACTCGACCGCCTGTGGGCACGGCACGATCGCCCTCGTGACCTGGGCGCTTCAAGAGGGCGTCCTCGAGGGCGTCGAGCCTGAGACGAGGGTCGTCGTGGACGTCCCGTCTGGCCGGCTTCACAGCGTCGCGAGCGTGCGAGGCCAGCGCGTTCACTCGGTGCGGTTTCGAAACGTGCCCGCCTTCGTCGCCGCGGAACGGCTCATGGTTGCGACGAGCGCCGGCGAGGCCAGGTGCGACGTCTCGTTCGGCGGCGCCTTCTACGCTTTCGTCGAGGCGGCGGCGCTCGGGCTCACGGTCTCGCGCGAGGACATGCCGTTGCTGATCCGCCTCGGCCGCGAGATCAAGCACGGGCTCGAACGTGCGCACGAGTTCATCCACCCGCTCGAGCCGGCGCTGCGGGACATCTACGGGGTCATCTTCCTCGAGCAGTTGGCGGAAAGCCCCACTCTGAGCCAGCAGAACGTCACGGTCTTCGCCGATGGCGAAGTCGACCGCTCCCCGTGCGGGAGCGGCACGTCGGCCCGGCTCGCCCTACTCTACGCCGGTGGACAGCTGAGCCAGCGCGAGTTCCTCGCGAGCCGCAGCATCATCAACACCGAGTTCCGCGGACAGGTCATCGAGGAGACGCGGGTCGCCGGCTACGACGCCGTCGTCACCGAGATCGAGGGTTCCGCCCACCGCACGGGCCAGCACAGGTTCATGCTCGATGCCGACGACCCGATCGGAGCAGGCTTCCAGCTGCGCTAGATGCCGCCTGGCTCGGCCACCAGCAACACGCGCGGGCGGCTGGCCGTCGGCAGGCGCCCTGCTGGCAAGGGGAACGTCCGAGCGCGCGTGCTGCTGGCCGCAAGCCGGCGCCCACGGAGACGAGCGGGCGCTAGGGGGATGAGCGGACGAGGAAGTGGATGAGCGCGGGGACCGAGAGCAGGACGAGGACCATCCGCATCAGGTGGAAGATCGAGACCTCCACGGCACCGTTGCGCTCATGGGCGGCAATTGCGCTGATCGCCGTGATCCCTCCCGGCGATGTTGCGAGCACGTCGTTGATCGGCGCCATCCCGAGAGCGCGGAGCAGAAAGGCGATGCCCAGCCCCGCCGCGATGATGAGCACAGCCGCAAGCAGCGCAGGCACGATCGAGGACCGGACAGCTTCGAGCGCATCGCGGGTGACGAGCACCCCGATGGCAGCGCCGACGACGATGAAGGAGGCACCCTGCAGCAGCCCCGGCAGCTCGGCCTTGAAGTCGGCAGCGATGGTCATGATGGCCGCTCCGAGCATGGCCCCGATGATCAGGCCGCCGGGAACGTTCAAGCGTTGCAGCAAGAGACCGCCCGCTGCGGCTGCAGCGAGGCTGAGGATGATGTCCATTCTGCTCCTCCCCGTGATTGCGGCCAGCATGCGCCCGAGCTTACCCCGACCTGATCGCCGCACAACGATGGGGCACTCCATTGCAGTGCCGGCGAGAGGATGCACCGGCACACAGCCGGGCAGGCCTACGTGTCCTCTCTGGGGAGGTGGCGCCCACAACCTCCGTTGGCAGGAGACCTAGCCGCGGTCGAGGAAGGCCGGCATCACGTCGCTGGCGAACCACTGGAGCTGCTCCTTGAACTCCTCGCGAGGCATGCCCTCGGCCCAGTGGATCATGACCTGGTCGAGACCCGGATAGCGCCCTTCCCACTCCTGCAGGCGCTCGATCACATCCTCAGGACGCCCGCAGAGCCAGGCCTTCTGCTCCACGCCGTCCTCGATGGTCGGTATCCGAGCGGGCGCCCCAGGCGTCCCCCAGACGCGGCCGCGCTCGTCCGCGTAGCGAACGAGCCCGAACTGAGCAAACCACTTGTAGCGTTCATCGTGGTAGGGCCGAACGCGGTCGATCGCCTCTTGCTCGGAGTCCGCGAGATAGAGCCCAAAGCCCAGACAGAGGCCGTCGCCAAGCTCGAGCTCACGGCCGACCTTGGCAGCCTCGGCCTGGTAGAGCTCGGCCATCTCCAGCGCAATCTGCTCACCCGTCAGGCTGATCATTCCCTTGATCCCACGGTGCGCCATGTACGGGATGCTGCGGCCGCTGGCGATCGCC
Source organism: Actinomycetes bacterium (assembly GCA_026708005.1). Classification (GTDB taxonomy): domain Bacteria; phylum Actinomycetota; class Thermoleophilia; order Gaiellales; family Gaiellaceae; genus JAPOVR01. The sequence goes on along the minus strand of JAPOVR010000083.1, from coordinate 5,788 downwards.
TGCCAGACCTCGACCGGACGGTTGAGCGGACGGGGCACAAGCGTGACGTTCTCGAGCGGGCGGCCGCGGTACTCAACGGGTGCCGGCACCTGGTAGTGGCGTCCCTGGTGGGAGAAGGACTCCTCGTTCAGGGCCTTCATGAGCAGCTCCACCTGCTCTTCGAAGAGCTCGCGGTTGGCATCGCCATCCAGGAGCGGGGCGCCAAGCGACTCGACCTCGCGCGTCTGGTAGCCCCGGCCGATGCCGAAGACGATGCGGCCACTCGTGACGATGTCAGCGACGGCGAAGTCCTCGGCCAGCCGGATCGGGTGCCAGGTGGGCAGCACGTTGAACGCGCAGCCGAGCTTGAGACGCTGAGTCTGCGTGGCAAGCCACGTGTTGACCAGGATGAGGTTCGGGAAGACCTCGTAGCCCTCGCGCTGGAAGTGGTGCTCGGCCGTCCAGAGACACCAGAAGCCGCGCTCGTCCATCATCTGCGCAACCTCTCGCGCCGTCCAGTAGGCCTCCTGGAAGCGCTCGTTCGAGTACCAGCGCTCATCTGCAGGCTTGCCGCCAAGCCCGACGTCCTCGAGATCGAGGTGACCGACGTAGAGGACCGAGAACTTGCTGATCATCGGTGGCGCGCTCCTTTGCCTGTGGCCGCCGAACCTTGCCACATCGGCGGTCGGCCCGCTTAAATGGCGGCTCGCCGCAGGCGCCGAGACGGGCCGCCGAGACGAGCCGCCGCGAAGGGCCGCACACCCCCTGGCCGACACAAGAACAGCCCGCCCCACCCACCACCCGGGGAGGGTCCACCCACCACCCGGGGAGGGTAATCCACAAGAGCGCGCAGCTTCCGTGCAACTGGTCACAAAAACGTTACGAAACTGTGCCGAATCTGCAAAGCCGCGCTAGGCCTGCGGCGCAGCTACGACTCTGATTAGCGGCGCTAGGGCGGCCGGGAAACCGCGCCACCTCTGGGAAGCCACGCCGGTTGAGCCGGCTACTCCAACGGATACTGCGAGCGGTAGTGGGCGAGCTCGAGCTGCCACCTTCGCCACGTCCAGTACCACCTCGGCAGTCGACGGGGCGCGGCCGGCCGCCGGCCCCGCTGGCCGCCGAGCCGGTTGTGCCACTTGTGCATCTTCCAGGCCCACTTCGGTATCCGCCGCGGGATTCCAGCGGGTCGGCGCGGCGGTGGAGGTGCAGGGGGAGGCGGCGGAGGAGGTGGGGCCCCGACGGTCCCGGTGGCAGGACGCACGCCGTCCCCTGCGCCGATGGTGTAGTTGTAGGGACCGCCAGAAATACCGGAGGCGTCCCATGTCCAGTCCACGCCCGCACCCACGCCTTCGCCCCGCTCCATGGTCGTCCCGAGCTCGTCAGTGACGACCACGTTCCACCAGAGCTCCTGGGAGAGCCGCGCCGTGAAGCGAACCGGCCCGCCCAGCGTGCCCTCGACGCGGGGCTCATACAGCTTCGGCAGATCGACGAAGGAGGCGTGCGCCGCCAACGTGTTGAGCTCGGCGTAGAGATGGTCTCCTGGGCAGGTCGTGAGGTCGATATCGCGGTGCCCGGAGACGGCGCGCATGATCACCGGCACGTGGCTCGGGTATCGCGCACTTCCTCTGGAGAGCACGCTCGGGAGCGTCTGCGGATCCACATGGGCGACATCGAGCCGCCATGCGAGCAGGTTGATGAGCGCAGCACGGGCCTCAGGGGTGATGCCTTGCTGCTGGTAGTACCCGAGCACGGCGATGCCGACAGAGCCCGTGTTGAACCCCTGCGCGTGTGCACCAACCACGTTCCGCTCGATCCCGCCCGCACGCCCCTCGAACACCTGACCGAAGGGATCGACGAGAAAATTGTAGCCAATGTCGTCCCAGCCGTTCGCCTCGACGTGGTAGACCTGAATGCCTCGGATGATCGCCGCCGATTCCTGAGGTGTGACGGGCACTCCGCCCGCGGTGTGATGGAGCATCGCCAGACGGAGCCTCTCGGCCACCAGCGGCTCTGCGCGGACCAGTTCCTCGTTTGCGACCCACCCCGAGCGCGCGATGATTGCGGGAGCTCCGGTCGCGGATATGCGGCGGTCGGCCACGGGTTCGCTGTAGACGAAGTGAGCCCGCAACGCGCTGATCTCACCCCGATACCGGTACTGGATGCACGTGGCTGGCCCTGTCCAGGCAGGCTTGCCGAGATGCCAATCCGGCAGCCCCGCCTCGTTGCTGTCGTCATCGGGCCGCTCGCAGCACTCGGCGCGAACCCAGGGGCCAAGCGGTAAGTCCGCACCTGCAGCGCGAAACCACAGCTCCCCGGAGCCCTGCCAATGCAGGCCGACCATCGTAAACGGCGGGGCCTCGCGCACCGGCAGAACCACCATCCTCGCTTCGAGCACCCGGCCGGCCGTGAGCGACTCCTCGCGCGTCGTTACCCGAGCCTTGGGAACACCGCGGAGCCGCCAGGCGGAGCGGGCGGAGCTGACAATCGACGACGCAATGGCACTGGCTGGCAGCGCCAGCGCCAGAGCGCCCAGCAGGAACGCGCGGCGGCTCGTCAGCCGTCCCTGCAAAGACTGCCGCTCGCCGCGGGAGCCCTGCGACTCAGAACGCCCAACGGAAGCGTTGTCGACGGGGTGGTTATTCTCGGGAGGCCGTTCGGAGGTCACGTCGTTCGGTTGAGGCTGCGGGACGACCCGTTGCCGGGGAACGCCCGATCGAGGGCAGCGCTCGCTGGCCGACGGGGCGTTCTTCCGCGGGGTGTGCTGGCACACCCCCGAGCCGTTCGGCTTCGGCGTAGATCACATTCAGCTTGCGGGAGCCTGTCGTGCGTCATGGAACTTCTTTCGTCTTCCGGCGCCCTTTCCTCCCGGAAGCTCGACGCTCCCCGAACGGTCACAGGCAACCGTCCTCCCCTCGCTGAGCCTCGATCCTCACCAGTGCGAGGAAAGCCGATCTCTCTGCACTCCAACCCACAGCCGATGCGATGCCAGAGGGCACGTTCGGGCAGCAGAGAGCACCGAGAACGTCGTGCGCTGAGCCGCGAGCGCAGAACCGCCGTGCTCCCTCTCGCTCCCTCTCGATACGCAGGTTCTCCGGCACATCCGAGGCTGACCGGCCAAGTGAGAGCAACTATCATTGGGCGCGATGGGCACAGAAACCTCGCCCGCTTGGGTCGATCACGTCGCCGCGGCCCTTGAGCGCGCCGGCCACCGCTCTGGGGCGGCACGGCAGGCCGTCGTCGAGCTCTTGGGCGAGCAAGACTGCTGCCTGACCGCCCAGGAGATCTTCGATACGCTGCGGGACCGAGACCGCGCCATTGGCATCGCGAGCGTCTACAGGGTCCTCGAGCTTCTCTCATCGCTGGCGCTGGTTCAGCGCATCGACGTGAACGACAGCGCGGCTCGTTACGAGGCGCTCCACCCCAGCGGGCATCACCACCATCACCTCGTGTGCGACGAGTGCGGCCAGGTGATCGCGTTCGAGGATCGGGGCCTCGAGGAGGCGATCGAGAGCCTGAGCGAACAGCTCGGCTGCGCGGTGGAGAGCCACGACGTTCTCCTGCATGGCTCCTGTCCCAACTGCACCGTGCCGGCGGCCGCGTAGCACGCCCTCTAGCAGCGCGTTCTCGACGCGATCAATCCCGCTGCGATGGATGTCCTGCGACCCGCTGCGACAGCCACCGCCCCCGTATATGCGGCGAGCCTGCTCTCAGCGGCTAGGCTCCTCAGAGGCGCACCGCTGCCACTTGCCATCGGGGTCGTGTAGCCAGTAAACTACTTCCACACCAGGGCCCCAACCCCTCTGGTGTCGGGCCCGGGGCGCCGCGAGCGCGCCGCGTGCGCCGCCGGGCCTCCTCATTGCTGCTCCAGCGCCTGCGTCCACGTCGGGCGAGGCAAGGCGACCGCTCACCTCACCGAGATGCCGACCGCCTTGGAGCTGCCGGCACCCCGGGCAGCGATGGGCCCTCGTTCGGGCTGTCGCTCAACGCGGGCACCGCGCTTGCACCAGCCACACGCTCGCGGGCGCCACGTATCCGCGCGGGGTCAGAAACGTCCCGAGCGCCTCCCGCACGGCACGCTCGACCTGGCCGCGAGTCTTCAGCGAGACCGCGGTCTCCCGCAGCGCTCGGCCGACAGGCCCGATCGAGAGCTGGAGCTCGACGAGGTCTTCGAGTTTGGCCGAGAGGTCCATGGGCACGTCGCTGCTTTGAATCTCAAGCTCTGCGAACCCTGCCCTGCTCAGGACCTCCTCGATCCACGAGCGCTCGGCGAGTCCGAATGGCCCGGGGGCACGCGGGGGCAGCTCCTCCGGCAGCGTGAGGTGGGCCGAAGCAGCTTCCGCCGTTTCCGTGAACCACGGGTTGCGCTCTGCGCGGCGCCAGCAGACGAACGCGATGAGCCCGCCGGCCTTCAGCGTTCTGGAGAGGTTCCGAAACGCTGCGATCGGCCGAGCGAAGAACATGACGCCGAAACGGGAGTACACGGCATCGAAGACGCCGGCACCAAGCTCGGCGATTTGCGCGTCGGCCTCCATGAAGCTCACGGTCGCGCTCAGACCGAGCGCTCGGGCTCGGGCCCGCGCGCGGCTGAGCATCGGCGCCGAGATATCGATGCCGACAACGCGGCCTCTAGACCCAACCGCCCTGGCAAGCTCGAGCGCGCTGGCTCCGCACCCGCAGCCGACATCGAGCACACGGACGCCTGCGAGCGGCCCCAGCAGGGCCCGCGAGCGCCGGCCGAACTCGGCCAGCTGCGCATCCAGCAGCTCCTGGTGGTGCACCCACTGCAGCCCCAGCTGGCCGTTCCAGAACTCCACCATCTCCTCGTTGCAGCTCACAACGAAGGACTATGGCCGCGGGCGCAAGCGCAGCCTGCGACGGCCGCCGCAGCGCACAGGAGGTTGGGGAACGCGCGTTGCGATCAGGAGGACCCGAGCCGAGTCAGGCCGCCCGGCCGTTGCGAAGGGCAACCCACTCCCCACCCGGGGGAGGGTAGCCCAGAAAGGCGTGCAGCTTCCGCGCGGGTTGTCACAAGAGTGTCACGAAACTCCGCCGGCTCTGCACAGCCGATTCTGCGCGTCTTGCGCCTCTGCGAGCGGCCGTGATTCTGGGCGCCGGCCTGGGCGCCGAGCCGGCCACGCTGCCTGCGCCTGCAGGGCCCATCGCTCGCCGAGCTGCCAGACCCCGCGGTGACACCAAGCCTGCCGCCGAGCCGCCCGCGCGCGCCGCTCCTGACGCAGCCTACGACGGCCGCCGCAGCGCACAACAGGTTGGGGAACGCGCGTTGCGATCAGGAGGATCCTAGCATCCTCCCGAGCGGCCGGCCCCCGAGCACATGCACGTGGAGGTGGTAGACCTCCTGCCCGCCGTGCTCCCTGCAGTTGATGATCAGCCGGTAGCCCTCGCCGCTGATCCCCTCGTTGCGGGCGACCTGTGCGGCGATGCGAAGCGCACGCCCCATGACCGCCTCGTCCTCCTCGCCAATGTGATCGGCCGTCGCAATGGGCTTCTTCGGGCAGACGAGTACGTGGGTCGGCGCCTGCGGGTTGATGTCCCGAAACGCGATGACGAGCTCGTCTTCGTAAACGATGTCAGCCGGGAGCTCGCGCCGGATGATCTTCCCGAAAATGGTGTCCTCGGCCATGGCTGCTCGGATGTGCGCCTCGGGCTCGACGAGGCGCAGCGGCTCGGCAGAGGATAGCCGCCCGGGTCAGGAAAGGAGCAGCCGCGGCTCGGTCGAGTGCGTCCGGTGTGACTCCTGACGCCCGCGGGTTGACAATAAGCGTCGCGCTCCGCATAGGCCGGAGCATGC
>JAPOVR010000005.1 GCA_026708005.1 Actinomycetes bacterium | reverse complement strand
CAACGGCAAGCCCCGACGACCGGCCACACAGACCGCCAGATCCTCTCCACCCCCCAGAAAGCCCAGGCCCCCGGCCGAGGGCCGACGCCACACCCAACAACCCACACCCCCACCCCACAAACCCCCACACACACCAAGAGACAGGCCACCCTCACACTCCACAACCCCAGGGAAACACCAACCAACCACAACCCCAAACAACACCCACACCACACCACCAACACAAACCCCCGCACACACACCGGGGCCAGGTCAATGTGACGTTGGCGCCAAATTTGGTGCCAAGTTGGGTGTCTGAATAGGCAACACACGACTGGGTGAGGGAACACAATCGGCGCTGGCGTGTGCCGTCGGCGTGCCACTGCGTCTCCCTTGCTCGATCCACGCCACCGCCGTGAGGGCCGGCCAGCTTCAGGGCAGGTCAGCCGATCACCCCCAGTAGCGGCGGCTAGATCAAGACTTTCAGTTCATACGTGTTCGAAGAAGCCGGCGTCGATTTCGACATCCTCGATCTGTCGCACCACGGTGCGAACGCCGAGGCCGTGCTCCTTCAGAAGCACGCATAGACGTTCGCCATCGATCAGATCGATTGGAGGAGCGCCCTCCCTGGTGGCTTCCTGTCTAGCGTCAGCTGTGAAGGAACCGGTTGTGATCAGCAGCCCGGAGTCGCCTCGGCCGGCCATCGCGCCACGAAAGTCACGGATGGCACCGGCTCTACGGCTCCGCGATATCTCTTGCACTGAAAAAAGACGGGGAAGCTGACAAGAGAGAGCCGGTATACGCCCAGCCCGTCGATGCCACCATCCCCGCTCCTGCCGGTGACTCTCGTGTTTGTGAACCCGGCCTCGCGAAGCAACCTGCCCGCCAGATGCTCGAAACGATCGGGCGGCATCTCCAGCAGAATCCCTAACAGCCGCTCCTTCCAATCCTGGCCGCCGTCCTCCCTGACCGTCTCGTCGCGGTCTTCGGCCTCGGCCTCTCGCTTCTTGCGCTCTCGCCGTGCTGCCCGACGGGATGCCCGGAACTCCTTGACGAGCCGCTCCAGTTCGCCTTTCTCCATCGTTCGGCCGTCAGCGGTGAGAGCCCAGACGCCCCTCGCGCTGTTATCGAGCGCACCGACCCACTTAAGGTGCGTGCGTGCTCAGGCGAGCCGATACTCGATCTCGCTGCTTCGCCCGCCGGCACTACGACAGCCTGCTGCTCCTCGGTAAAGCCCTCTCGCTCGATGACCTTCTGGTCGATTTCAGCGATCGTGCCGGAACCTCCGATCTCCCCGACGGCCTGAAGGGTCGGCCAAAGCAGCTCAAGATGGGTCGGAACAGAGACCTCTGCCACGCCGGCAGTATCCACGATGCCCCCAGGGATCGCTCAAACAGCCCGGCCGGGCCAAGAGACGTCAGGGTCGCTTAGCCGGGTCGGCTCCTTCTCCCACGGTCGAGGGCTGTTGCCCCAGCCCCGGCGCAAGCAGAAAGCCAGGCGGAACCGCACGCCAAGCTCGCAGTGCAATCAGACCACCGGGGCCGCCAACACGCCCCACGGTCTGGGTGAAAGCCCCAGCCGACGCGTCGGGCCCGGAAGCTTCCCCCGACCGTCTTGGGCCGTTTGGCCTGGGCGGCCTGCATGCTGCCGCACCCTTCTTACGCCAGCGGTAGTACGTCTGCCCCGTCACTCCGGGTGCCCTGTAGACAGTTGCGCTACCGGCTGTCCCTGCGCCGAGGCCGCCTTGGGTCTCCCGCGGCTTGGTGATGGATCTGCTCCGGCGTTGCCGTCGCGTCCCCCATGCGTCCCGTACGCCCGCGTTGGGGGCGGGTCACGTGCCGGGAGCCGTTTTCGCGGTCCTTGTCGGTTGGGGCTACGATGCGGCAGGTTTGTGGCAGGCCCGGGTGGCGGGGCCGTTCCTGGGAAGATTGGCTGGGAGGGCGTGTTATGGCTTCGAATGAGTATTGGTGGCCGGGTCGGTTGAGCCTGAAGGTTCTCCGCCGGAACTCTTCCTTGTCCGATCCGATGGGCGAGGAGTTCGATTACGCGGAGGCGGTCGGGGGTCTCGACGTTGATCAGTTGAAGCGGGATGTCGAGGAGGTGATGACTACCTCGCAGGACTGGTGGCCGGCCGACTATGGCCACTATGGGCCTCTCTTCATCCGCATGGCCTGGCACGCTGCGGGCACCTACCGGATCAGCGATGGCCGTGGCGGTGGCGGCTCTGGCTATCAGCGCTTCGCACCGCTTAACAGCTGGCCCGATAACGCTAACCTCGACAAGGCGCGCCGCCTGCTCTGGCCCGTCAAGCGGAAGTACGGCCGGTGCCTCTCCTGGGCTGATCTGATCATCTTCGCCGGTAACCAGGCCCTGGAGTCGATGGGCTTCAAGACCTTCGGCTTCGCCTTCGGACGCTGGGATGTCTGGGAGGCCGACGAGACCGACTGGGGAGCTGAGGGCGAGTGGCTCGGCGACGAGCGTCACGATGCCGATGGCGAGATCCAGGGCCCCTTTGGCGCCGACCACATGGGCCTGATCTACGTGAACCCGGAGGGCCCGAACGGCAACCCCGACCCGCTCGCCGCGGCAAGGTACATCCGCCAGACGTTCAAGCGGATGGCAATGAACGACGAGGAGACGGTTGCCCTCATCGCCGGCGGCCACACCTTCGGTAAGGCCCACGGGGCCCACAGCGAGGGCCTTGTCGGCCCTGAACCGGAGGGAGCGAGCATCGAGGAGCAGGGCCTCGGCTGGACAAGCGGCGCCGGCAGCGGCATGGGTAACGACACCGTTACGAGCGGCCTCGAGGGCGCCTGGACCGACGACCCGGTGAGGTGGGACAACAACTTCCTCGAGAATCTGTACAGCAACGAATGGGAGCTGACCACGAGCCCTGGCGGCAAGTCGCAGTACACCCCCGCATCCCCGGTGGCGATCGTGCCCGATGCGCACGATCCTTCGGTGAAGCATGCCCCCTTCATGCTCACGACGGACATCTCCCTGCGGATGGATCCGGACTACGCGCGGATTTCGTCGCGCTTCCTCGAGAACCCGGCGGACTTCGAGGACGCGTTCGCGAGGGCGTGGTTCAAGCTGATCCATCGGGACATGGGCCCCCGCAGCCGCTATCTCGGATCCCTGGTTCCCGAAGAGGCTCTGATCTGGCAAGACCCCGTCCCCGAGGTGGACCATGAGCTGGTCGGCGACGACGACGTTGCCGGCCTCAAGGCCAGCGTTCTCGCTTCCGGCTTGTCCGTTTCCCAGCTGGTCTCGGCTGCCTGGGCCTCGGCCGCGTCGTTCCGCGGCACCGACAAGCGCGGGGGAGCGAACGGCGCGCGTATCCGCCTCGCGCCGCAGAGGGATTGGGAAGTCAACGACCCCGGCGAGCTTGCCGCGGTCCTGCGGAGGCTTGAGGGTATCCAGGCGGACTTCAACGGCTCGCAGAGCGGCGGCAAGCGGGTCTCGCTCGCCGACCTGATCGTGCTGGCCGGGTGCGCGGGCGTCGAGCAGGCTGCCGCCGCCGGCGGCCACGATGTCCAGGTCCCGTTCGCGGCGGGGCGCACCGACGCCTCCCAACAGTGGACCGACGAGGAGTCGTTTGCCGTCCTAGAGCCGACCTTCGATGGCTTCCGGAACTACGTCCAGGCGGGACAGGACGGCACGGCCGAGGAGCTGCTGGTCGAGCGGGCCTCCATGCTCACGCTCACTGCGCCCGAGATGACGGCGCTCGTTGGTGGCCTGCGTGTCCTCGGCGCGAACACCGGCCGATCCGGGCACGGGGTGCTCACCGACCGGCCGGGAACGCTGAGCAACGACTTCTTCGTGAACCTGCTCGACATGAGCACCGCCTGGAACCCGTCCTCCGGGTCGGACGATCTGTTCGAGGGCCGTGATCGCGGGACCGGCGAGCTCAAGTGGACCGGCACACGGGTAGACCTCGTCTTCGGTTCAAACTCCGAGCTCCGGGCTCTCGCCGAGGTCTACGGATGCGATGACGGCCAAAACCAGTTCGTCAGCGACTTCGTGGCCGCCTGGAGCAAGGTGATGAACCTCGATCGCTACGACCTGGCCTAGCCCCAGACCGCTTCGGCAACAGCGCATGCAGAGGAGCACCCCACGGGGTGCGCCCCGCGATCTGCCCGCAAGGGTGGGTGGGTCACAACCGGTCCGCGCTCGACAATCCGCTCGCGGAGACAGCAGCGCAGACCGAGTTCACCGCCCGGCCCATCCCCAAACCGCTCGACAACCAGACCCCGGAACGGGCCAACCCCCGCCCTGCAAGAGTAGGCACACTTACCCGAAGCGAGGGCCGACGCCTCCACCGAACACGAGATGCCAGTGACCTGCCCCGGTGTTCGTGCGGGGGTTGTGGTGGTATGCGGGTCGGCTAGGCCAAACGGCCGGGGCGGTTGGAGGGTGGGGGACGCGCGGCCGCCGGGGGCGGTGGCTGGCGCGGTGGTCGCCGGCCAGGATCCTGGGGGAAGCGGCCGGAGGGGGACCTTGTGAGCCCGGCGCGTCGGGTGGGGGCCGTCACGCGGGCGGTGGCGGGGGGTTGGTGCCCCTGGTGGTGTGGGGCCTGTCGGGTGTTGGGCCAA